>CAIYPA010000224.1 GCA_903927965.1 uncultured Bacteroidia bacterium
AAAAGGTTCAGAAACAGAGGGCATTACATATACATCGCTCATGCGGAACATGTCGAATACATCGTCACCGTGAAGAAAACCTGTAAAGTGGAATTTATCGGCAATACCTAAATGGGCTGCCCGTTTGATCATTTTTTCCATTAAATCACCGCTTCCTGCCATTACAAAATGGACATTGTCTGTTCTACGAAGTACCTGATAGGCAGCTTCGATGAAATATTCAGGTCCTTTCTGCATCGTGATCCTACCTAAAAAGGTCACGATCTTTTCTTTGATCCCCCTTTCGGAACCTTTATTTTCGGGCTTTTCAACCGGTTCAACTGCATTGTAAACAGTTGTGACCTTTGCAGGGTCGATCCCATACTTTTCGATTACAATATTTCGGGTAAGGTTACTGACCGTAATGATCTGGTCGGCGACCTCCATCCCTTCGCGTTCGATCGAATAAACCCTTGGATTTACACTTCCACCACTACGGTCAAAATCGGTAGCATGAACATGGATAACCAATGGCTTACCACTTACCCTTTTAGCTGCTATTCCAGCCGGATAGGCAAGCCAATCGTGCGCATGGATGATATCAAAGTCATATTCTTTACCGATAAATTCGGCGACAATAGCATAATTGGCAATCTCTTCGTGTAGATTGGCACCATATTTTCCGGTAAAAGGAAGCTTACCTTCCGAATCGGTCTGGATAAAACGGGTTTGTGAAGAAACACGCTGTTCTGTAAATTTCCAGAATTCTTCAGGATCCGAGTAGGGGACAAGATTTGATTCGACTTCAAGAGAATCAAATTTCCGTTCCGAATTGCTGAAAATGATCTTTTTCTGGGTTATCGATACATCACTAGCTCCAATAATCTGTTTTACTGCCGTATTATCCTCGTCACCATAGGCTTTAGGAACTACAAACAGCACCTCAACATCATCAAATTGCGCCAGTCCTTTGGTCAATCCGTAACTGGCCGTTCCGAGGCCCCCACTAATGTGCGGGGGAAACTCCCATCCAAACATTAAAACTTTCATCTTGTATAACCTAAGTTGAGATATTTATTTTTCACCCTTTAGAGCGATTCACCGAATTTTTCGATTAACGAAGTTGCACTTAGCACCCCGCCAACATTCCATGCCATCGATATCGCGCCCCTGGCGGTATGTGGCGGATTGCCTTCATAAATTTCGGACAAAGTTCCCAGGCAATGTTCAGACATCTCTTCTTCAAACCCTGCCATGGCTTGTTTGACAAACGACATGCCACCTGCTTTGTGAATATCAAGATAGGCTTTTACAAAAGGATAAATCAGGAAGGGGTATACACTACCATTATGGGCTGCTGCCGAGCGTAAGTTCACATTTCCAACACATGACCCTTTGTAATTATGGTCAACAGGAGCAAGGGACCTTAGCCCGCGGGGGGTTAATAGCTCATTCCTGACTTTACTGACAATCAACTTCTTCTGATCGCGTGATAAAGGTGAATGTTCGAGGCTGGCAGCAAAAATCATATTTGGCCTAACCGACCAATCGGTATATGTACCATCAACGAAATCAGCGAGATAACCCATTTTATCGCTCCAGAAAACATCAAGGAATGATTCGGCAATCAATGTGGGATAACCATTCCATTCAGTGATAAATGCCTTATCTTTTGATGCTTCGGCAAGTTCAAGGGCAAAACAAACAGCATTGTACCAGGCTGCATTGATCTCAACAGTAAAGCCGCCTCGGGGTGTAACAGGTTTGCCGTCAACATAGGCATCCATCCAGGTTAAGGCTACACCATCCTGTTTTGCGTAGATCAAACCATTTGAATCCATTTGGATATTAAATCGGGTGCCTTTTTTGTAATTCAAAAGTATCTCCTTAAGGTAGGAACCGTATGTTTTCCAAAGTTCTTTCTTTTCTTTATAAGGTTTGAGTTCCTGAATAGCCTGAAATGCGAAGAGTGGAGCATCAGCCGCATCATAGTCACTTGGAACTCCTGCATATTTCGGTAACAATCCATCTTTAAGTCGGTTCAGATTTGTTTTTAGAATCTGTTCGTAGGTACTTATATTGGATTGGGTTAGCAATAATCCCGGTAATGCGATAAAAGTCTCTCTGGGAATAGAATCATACCAGGGAAATCCAGCTACAATGTCCTTTCCATCCTTCCATTCCCAAATAAACTGCTGTGCTGAATTGAGAAGGCAATTGATAAAACTGTCGCGCGGAATTCGTCTTGTTTTTTCGAGTGCATAATGTTTTTTCAGTGACGATGGATCACATAGTTCAGTTGAAGCCGAAAAGAACACGGATTCCCCTTTTTTAATCGGCAGTTCAAAATATCCGGGAACATAAAGGTCTTCCTGATATTCGTATCCCCTTGCCTGTTCTTTAATGTATTCGATATTACGGTACCAGTCAGGAACGGGTATGAAATCGACATCTTTTGAAAATTGCATATGAAGTTCAGGATACCCCTCATACAAACACATTTTAATCCCATTTTTAACCTTGGTATATTTCCCATTGGCAACCATATTGGCTTTACTCAGGTTATGTACGTTTCGAAAGGCCAGAAAAGGCTTGAACCTTAAGGTCGTAGGGCTGTTTGCTTCTTCAAGGGTATATTTTATGATCACCTGGTTCGTATTCTCAACAAGCAGCCTTGTTTTTGTAAGTACAACGCCCCCAACTCTATAGGTCAGTTTTGGAATGGTTTCGTTCTCATAGTTCCTGATGTACTTATGTCCTTTGGGTTCATAAAAATCTCCCGGAAATTTATGAATCCCAAGTTTAAATTCTTCATTGTGCTGGATAACTGTTTCGTCAAGTGAAGAGAGCAGTACATGCTTGCCACCATCTAGTTCATCAAGCTTCACGATCAGAACGCCATGGTATTTACGAGTGTTGCACATGGCAATTGTTGAAGAAGAATATGCTCCTGAACGGTTGGTACGCAGGAATTCGCGCTGCAACGAATATTCCAGATTTACCAGTTCTTTTTTGTCAAATTTTAGATAGCTCATACGAACTTTATTTTATTTAATTCTTTTTTTCTCTTAATAATATTTCAGAATACGCAAAGTTGACAGATGGCTAAAAATAACAAAACTTTCTTTAAAAGAAAATTAAATCTCATTTTTTTCATTTAGATTTTTTATTAAGCTACCAACGTCAATAAAAGGGTATTTGTTTTGAATCTGTTGCGCAATCTCAATATTATTTTTTATAAACACCTTAAATCCGATATTGTTGCAATTCTGTAATCTGTGTTTGCATGCCTGGACAAGTTTTCCCATTTCTGATGAAATTACCTTTGCTTCCTGATCGAAAATAGATATTTCAAATTTTTCCCTGATCAACTCAATTGCCAAATCACTTGGATGAGTCAAATCAGAAGTGTAAAAACGATAATCACGTAACTCATCAAGCATAAGTTCGTATGATGGAAAATAGGAGACAAGGTCTGTACCAAATTCCGTGACAAGATCATCAATTGCAAGAAGCAATATTGATTTACTGAGTTGATTGTCGTGTGCCCCATCTTTTAGATGCCTGATCGGGCTTACTGTAAATACGATTTGGAGATCTGGGTTTAATTTGACCATCTGTTGGATGAGCTGAACCCATATTTCGGTAATTTGCGCAACTTGCAGCCGATAGTGATCAAATAGTATTCCGGGAAGTTTATGACAGTTTGAGACAACGTTACCGGTTTCCTTGTACCTGAAAACCCATGAAGTGCCAAAAGTGACAAACAGGTGGCTGCATCCTTTCAAAACATTCTGACTTTCTTTGACTTTGGCATTGATCAAATCAAGCATCTTTACCTGATCAGTACCTGAGAACTTGCCAGAATGTGAAAAACTATGGTATAAATGTTAATGAAAAAAAAGATCCTTACTAGTAAATTTCTTATTTTCTAGCAAGTTGGTCAGGCAATTGGCAATTGAAACAGGATTGTAAAGGATACCAAAAGGATTGACAGTGATTGGTAAACATAGTTCCAGCAGATGATTTCCAATGTTTTCTGCAAAGCAAGAACCCATCATCATGGATTGATGACGATAACCCACCTTTTTTGTGAACACTGGCAAATCAACCTCGGTTAAAAGCTTAATCATATTCCTGTTTTAATCCAATCTATAATAAAGTCCATTATTTCGTTGCTCCTCTCTGAAAAATGCAATTGATGTCCGGCATATTTCCATTCACGGTAGTTGACCTGACCCGGAGAACTGTCATTTAATTTACGGGTTGCAGCGCCATCCATAATTTTATCATCCCTTCCTTGCAAAAGCAACAGGGGTGTCTTGATTTCGGCAAAATGGGAAAATATTTGCTGTACCTCCTTTTGTACTTCCAGCAAAAGCCGGGGAGATATCCGGTCGTGAATGAATTTGTCTTTTTCCCGATTGTCAGAATACCCTTCAGCATTAGAAAAATCTGCTGAGTGCAATCCTGTGCTGAATGTCAAATAGGGCAAAATCAGACCAGCAATTTTAATGAGTACCGATAAGAACTTACGGGGTGGATGGTTCAATTGCAGCCATGGCGAGGTCACAATTGCCAAAGAAGGTAGCGATGGCGATTTTAGAAGATAACTTAGGACAATTGTGCCGCCCAGACTATGCCCATACGAGACAACCGGAATCCCGGGATAAAGGGCTGTTGCATTTTGGTGCAATAAGGAAACATCTTTTAGAAGGTCATCAAATTTCCTAATTGACCCCCTTTTGCCTTCTGACCTGCCATGACCGCGATAATCAAATGCAACTACAGAAATATTTCTGGAATTCATCAACGAGAACCATTCATCGTACCTCCGGCAATGATCGCCATGACCATGAACAAAAGCCACAACGGCTTCTGTCCTCTCGCAAGATGACCACTGAACGGCATAAAGATCAAGTCCGTCATGGGATTTCCAGATATGTTCTGTAATAGGCATTTATGAGAAACCGGCGAAATAAATTCCGGTAGTGCAAAGATATGATCAAAATCAGTCTTTCAGATAACTTATGTTGCGCATGATCCGGTCATACCCGGTCCGTTCAAATGACGAGTCCTTGAATTTGTCAAGAAACCTGACATTCCCCAATTGTGACCAGTCCTTTTTCGTCATATCGAGTAATCCTTCAATGGGTTTAATATCAATGCTTTGGTTGGGATTTAATTTTTGGTTCCAGGGGCATACGTCCTGACAAATATCGCATCCGAAGATTTGGTTTTGTAGTTTGGATTGAATGTACTCAGGAATTTGATCTTTGCTTTCAATGGTATGGTAAGAGATGCACTTTCTGGCATCTACGACATGAGGGGCGACAATGGCTTTTGTAGGACAAGCATCGATACAACGGGTGCAAGTTCCGCAATGATCTCTGGTAAACGGAGGGTCGTAAGTGAGCTCCAAATTTATAATCAATTCTCCTATAAAGACATACGATCCAAACCTTCTGGTTACCAGCACAGAGTTTTTACCTGTCCAGCCCAATCCTGCTGCCTTGGCCCACTGACGCTCAAGTACAGGTGCTGAATCGACAAAGGCCCTTCCTGAACAGGAGGAAATATGCGTCTGAATGAATATTAAAAGATTATTAAGCTTTTCTTTTACAGTTAAATGGTAGTCTTTTCCATATGCGTATTTTGAAATGACAGGAGCGGTCAGGTCCACTTGTTTTTGGGAAGGGTAATAATTAAAAAGTACCGAAATTACCGATTTAGCACCTTGTTCAAGTTTTCCGGAATCCAGCCGTTTTTCGAAATGATTGGCCATATACCCCATTGTGCCATTCATCCCAGCAGTAAGCCACTTTTGCAAATGTTCACGCTCAGTGTCGAGACTTTTTACTTTGGCTATCCCACAGGCTGCAAATCCTAGTTGAAGGGCTTTTTCCTTTATTTGATGGCAGTATTCGCTTGTGGAGGATTTCATCGAATGAAAATCTCTATTTTTTTACTTTTTGTGTGACCGTCACCCAGGATTTATCAAATCCGATTGCTTTTAAAATTTGATCTTTATCAAGTGTTGGAGGCTGTTTTATTTTCAATATCAGACATTTATCTGAAACCTCCTCTATAATTGTAAATTGAGATCCATGGGTTTGCCAAGTAAAGGAATGTTTCCCAGTCCTCTTTTGAGTCCCAATAAGATTTTTTTCTTTATTCCATTCCCAATTGAATAATTCAGGGTCATAACGAATAGTGTCAAATTCAAAAACAACAACTTCTGACAGATCATTGGATTTGATTAAAACCACTGTTCTTAAATGCTTATATTTTTCACGGATTGATGATACCCTTTCGTTCCATATATCAAGGACAAGTTTGCCAATTAATTGAGGATCTGCATTTTGATCGCTACGTTCATTAAATGAATAATTGGGTGAGTTTCGGCCTGAGATTAACCTAACATCTTTTTTATCAGAAGGTTTATTTGCTTTGATGGTTTTAGCTCCCCAGGCTGTATTTCCCATCACCACATCGTCAAGCCCAACATTTGATGGTTTCCATTCAGCACCAATACAGGTAGCGAAAATTCTTTCCCACTCAGCTCCTTCAAGTGAAGGTAATCCTTTTGATGCCAGCAAGTAAATCAGCTCTTTTCCAAGTAGGAACGGAAACTCAATTGGAAATTCATTCAACGGGAAAGCAGAAACTGATTTATGTACAGTCCTTAATTTAGGCAAATTATTGTTTTCCATAGGTTACCTCATATTCCCTTAATACCGAAGTCATATCCAATGAGGTTGCAACAAACGGTAATAATTTTAAAATAACTGCTTTTATTATATTTACAGGTACAGCATTCCCTGCTTGTTTTCTTGCCTGACCATCGTTTACTACAATCTTGTAACTGTCTGGAAAACCTTGTAGTCGAAACAATTCCCTGGGTGTTAAACGCCTTTCCCCGTTTACAAGTAGATAATTGTATGAGGCACCGGCCCGTAATGCACAAGAATATGGATAAGAACAGATATTGCCGGCTTTATTTTCGTGCCATATTGAAAGAGTGTAAGCTGACTTGTGCTTCTCTTTTCGTTTTTGAGAAATATAATCAGATGCATAATGTTTTGGGTCAACCTTAGTTTCAAGAATTTCTGAAAGTGGTTTGAATGGTCTGATAGGAGACGGAAAATTGAACATTATAGGTTCTCTATGTCCAACAATAATTACCCGTTCGCGTTTTTGAGGTAGCCCATAGTCAAGTGCATTTAAAACAGCAAATTGGACGTTGTACCCTAAATCTTTTTCTAAGGTTTTTATAATTGTTTTCAATGTTTTACCCTCATTATGTCCAACGAGCTGTTTAACGTTTTCCAAAATAAAAGCCTTTGGCTTTTTATGATTGATGATCCGTGCAATGTCAAAAAATAAAGTGCCCCGGATATCGTTAAACCCCTGCATTTGTCCTATGATACTGAAAGGCTGGCAAGGGAATCCAGCAAATAATATATCGTGATCAGGAATATCTTTTTCGTCAACTTTTGTAATATCGCCAACAGGTCGATGTCCAAAATTCGCTTCGTAATTATCCTGACAATAAGTGTCAATGTCAGATGAAAACACACATTCAGGAATAAGATCGTTTTCGATACATGCCTGATCCATGGCAGTCCTAAATCCGCCAATCCCACAAAAAAGATCGATAAATTTTACTCTTTCCATTGTCTAAATATAAAAGTATCCAAAATTAGTAAAATTATTCGCCTTTTAGTTAAACCTACATAAACCCCAATTCCAACCGAGCCTCTTCCGACATCATCGACTTCTCCCATGCAGGTTCGAAAGTAATTTCAACTTTGCACGATTCTATCCCTTCAACCTTTTTGGTCATGTATTCGACGTCAGCAAGGATCATATCTGCAGCGGGACAGTTCGGGGCTGTAAGGGTCATCAATATCTTTGCTTCATCACCTTCTATATCAACACTATAAACCAATCCTAAGTCATATATATTGACCGGAATTTCAGGATCGAACACCTCCTTGAGGTTTTCGATGATTTGATCTATTCTTGAGTCCATCTTAATTATTTATTTTGAGCTATTTTTTCGTAAGCCACTGCATAAAGTTTCATCTGTTTCACCATTGCCAGAAGGCCATTCGACCGGGTGGGGGAGAGGTGTTGCCTTAAACCGATCTCATCGATAAACCGTGGCTCAGAAGCAAGGATCTCCTTTGGTGTTCGATCAGAATAGATCCTTAATAGCAAAGCGACCAATCCTTTTACAATTAATGCATCACTCTCAGCCTCAAATATTATCTTTCCCCCAATAAATTCCTGGTGTAGCCAAACTCTTGATTGACAGCCTCTTATTAAATTACTTTCGACTTTGTATTTTGGATCGATCGGCGCAAGTTCGTTCCCAATCTCAATGAGGTACGCGTATTTGTCCATCCAATCCTCGAACCCGGAAAACTCATCAACAATCTCTTTTTGGATTTCGTCTATTGTCATTTATGATATATTTTATTCTGCTTTTATCGTTGGCATCCTTCATAAATCTTTTTTTGCATCATCATCCACTGCAAAACCCGATAAGGGAAGCAAAGAAAGATACTTCTGCCAAAAACTAAATTTTAAAACATCGCTTTAAGCCTGATCAATGCCTTGTAGAAAACATCAATTTCATCAAATGTATTGTAAAATGAAAAGGAAGCGCGAACCATGTTTTCTACACCAAAATGGTCCATCACCGGATCCGCACACAATCGGCCTGTCCGGACCGCAATTCCCAATTGGTCGAGCAATGTTCCCAGATCAAACGGATGGATCCCATCAATATTGAAACTTACAACGCCTGCTTTTTGTGGTGCCTCTCCATATATTTTCAACCCTTCAATTTGCTTCAACTTCAAGGTCGCCGCAGTGAGAAATTGATTTTCGTAGATGGTGAGTTCTTGATGATCAAGATTTTGCACAAACTGGATTGCTGAAGCCAAACCAATCGCACCGACATAATTTGGGGTGCCGGCTTCAAATTTATAAGGAAGTTGATTGTACGTTGTTCTTGAAAGGGTCACCCTGTCGATCATCTCTCCTCCACCCATAAAAGGTGGCATCTGGTCCAGCCATTTGCGTTTTCCATAAAGAACTCCAATCCCGGTAGGTCCGTAAATTTTATGGCCGGAAAAGGCATAGAAATCGCAATCCAAAGCCTGAACATCGATCCTGAAGTGAGGAACTCCCTGTGCCCCGTCAATTAAAACCGGTATATTTCTTTCGTGAGCTTTTGAAATAATTGCCGCAATTGGATTGACCGTCCCAAGCGTATTCGAAACATGGGTAATCGCAATTATTTTTGTTTTATCAGTAACGATACTGTCAAACTGGTCGGTACATAGCTCTCCGTTGTCTGCAAAGGGGATTGCCTTAAGAATTGCGCCCCGCCGTTGGCACATCATTTGCCAAGGGACAATATTGGCATGGTGCTCCATTTCAGTGACAACCACTTCATCACCTTGATTGATAAATGCTTCACCAAACGAAAAAGCGACAAGATTGATGGATTCGGTCGTCCCATGGGTAAAGATAACCTCAGCAACTTCCTGAGCATTGACATAATTTCGGACAGTCTCCCTTGCTGATTCAAATGCCTCTGTTGTTTTGTTGGCAAGGGTGTGCGTGGCACGATGAATATTTGCATTGGTCAGAAGTGAAAATTCATCCATCTTTTCGATCACCTGAAGTGGTCGTTGTGCCGTCGCCGCATTGTCAAAATAGATCAAAGGTTTTCCGTTGATCTTTTGATCAAGGATCGGAAATTCTTTGCGTATGGCTGAAATATCAAGTGACATTTTATGTGTTTGAAATACAAATGAATGTAATTTTTTATCGTATGCAGTCCATTGCACACGAATGGCATTTTGATACTTCGCCCCTTAAGCGTTTGTTCACGAGTTTATCGATCATTTCGCGCAACTGATCTACCTTAACTTCTGCAAGTACCTCATGTGCAAAGGCAAACATCAGCATCAGGCGGGCTTCTTTTTCATTGATGCCCCTCGACTGAAGGTAAAACAGGGCCTCGTTGTCAATCCGGCCAACTGTTGCACCATGGGAACATTTGACATCATCATTGTCGATTACCAATTGCGGTTTTGTATTCATCTTCGCCACATTGGTAAGCAAAACGTTGTTGTTACGCTGGTAAGCCTCGGTCTTGACAGCATGTGGCGCAACATGGATACGACCTGTGAAACCACCTGTTGAGCTGTCGTCAAGAATGTTCTTGTACAATTGGTTGCTCTTGCAATTGGGTTTCAGATGTTCAATGTATGTAAAATTATCAACATGTTGATTCTTATCGGATAAAGCAAGCCCACAAACTTTTGCGGTCGCATGTTCGCCATCAAGCTTGATGTTGAGGTTGTTCCTTATGATGCCTCCATGCAATGTAATGGCATTTGTCACAAGTTGTGAATTGCGTTGCTGGCGGATATAAAGGCCAGTCAGGTTAGCAGTCTTATTGTGTTGGTTCTGAATGCTGTAAATGTCGATTACCGAATCTTCCCCGATCTCGCATTCTGTAACATTATTGATGATAAAGTTCTGTGGCATAAGCGTATGGTCACAAAACATGATTTTTGCCTGTGTGTTCTTTCCAGCGATGATCAGGTTGCGTTGTGTAACATAGAGATCATCAGTACTCCTTAAAATGTTGATCAGTTGTAACGGCTTTGAAAGATGGGTATTGTCGGGGATATAAATAAATACGCCATCGCGAACAAATGCCGTATTTAGTGCAGTTAACGGATCCAATGAGGAATTCGCCAATTTGCCGTAATATTTTTCAACCAGATCAGGGTTCTCGATGGTTGCCTTTTTAAGACTTTTGATAATCACCCCATCTGGATAGGGTTTGTTCATGGAATTTGAATCGTCGTACCAACCGTTAACCACTAAAATCAGGTGAGTATCAAATTCAGGAACATCACAGCTAAAAATATCTGTAAGGCTGACTTCGAATTGGTCTGGTTCGAATGAACGCCTAAACCTTTCATTTTCGAAAAGACGGGTCAGATCAGTGTATTTATAACTCTCTGTTTTATAGCTAGGTATCCCCATTCTCTGAAAAGCCGCAAGTGCCGGTTGCCTGACATTGTTGACAAAGTCTGAAAGGCCGTCTCCAATTCGCGTGAAGTTATCAGTGAATAATTCGCTGATCCTGGATATGGCTGCTATTTTTTCAATTGTTTCTGTCATGGTTATTCCCCCAACTCTTTTTTGATCCAGTCGTATCCCTTCTCCTCCAGTTCAAGGGCCAGTTCTTTTCCTGCTGATTTAACAATCCGGCCTTCATAAAGGACATGAACAAAGTCAGGAACGATATAATCGAGCAAACGTTGATAATGGGTAATGAGAATTGTTGCATTGTTTGGGGTTTTCAATAAATTGACACCATTTGAAACAATCCGCAGTGCATCTATATCAAGTCCGCTATCGGTTTCATCGAGGATCGCCAAGGTTGGTTCGAGCATTGCCATCTGAAAGATTTCGTTTTTCTTTTTCTCACCGCCTGAAAAACCTTCATTTACAGAGCGGTTGGTCAGCTGCGAATCAAGATGGACCATAGCTTTTTTCTCGCGCATCAGCTTTAGAAAATCCCCTGCCGATAATGGGGGTTGGTTTCGGTATTTGCGATGCTCGTTTACAGCCGTTTTCAGGAAATTTACCATGCTCACTCCGGGTATTTCAACAGGATATTGAAAACTAAGGAACAAGCCTTCCTTTGCCCTAACATCGGCTGACATGGCCAATAAGTCTTTCCCATTGAAAGTCACCGTGCCATGTGTAACTTCAAAATTGGTGTTCCCTACCAAAACGTTGGCCAAGGTGCTTTTACCTGATCCATTGGGACCCATGATTGCATGGATTTCTCCCTGATTTACTGTAAGGTTAATCCCCTTCAGGATGTCTTTGCCTTCAACTTTGGCATATAAATCTGTTATTTTCAGCATATTCATTTTATTTCTAATTTATTTTCTTCTTTAATCGTTGATGCAACTTGCGACTGGCAACTTGCGGTTGGCAATTTAGTAAAGTTCAAATTTTCCCGTTTTTCGGTCTCCTGTTTCCGTTCTCTATGACTCCCCACTCCATGCCCCCAGCTCCATGCACTTTGCCCCCTGCTTATCCCACGCTCCCTTCAAGGCTGATCTGCAGCAATTTTTGCGCTTCTACTGCAAATTCCATGGGAAGTTTATTGATCACTTCTCGGGCATATCCGTTCACGATCATCCCAATTGCATCTTCTGTGGAGATTCCACGTTGGTTACAATAGAAGATCTGATCTTCGCCAATTTTAGATGTAGTGGCTTCATGTTCGATCACTGAACTGCTGTTGGCCACTTCAATATAAGGAAAGGTATGTGCCCCACAGGTGTCACCTAATAAAAGGGAGTCACATTGCGAATAATTGCGGGAATTTTCAGCTTTCGGGGCAACCCTTACCAATCCTCGGTAGGAGTTGGAGCTATGGCCTGCAGAAATTCCTTTTGAAACAATGGAACTCTTAGTGTTTTTCCCAATGTGGATCATTTTAGTACCGGTATCCGCCTGTTGATAATTGTTTGTAAGCGCTACTGAGTTGAATTCAGCAATAGAATTGTCCCCAATTAATATGCAACTTGGATATTTCCAAGTAATTGCAGAACCTGTCTCAACCTGGTTCCATAATATCTTTGATGAAATACCTTTACAGATGCCTCGTTTGGTAACAAAGTTAAAAATCCCGCCTTTTCCGTTTTTATCACCGGGATACCAGTTTTGAACTGTAGAATATTTGACCTCGGCGCGATCGAGGGCGATAATTTCGACAACTGCAGCATGAAGCTGGTTTTCATCGCGCATCGGAGCCGTACAGCCTTCCAGATACGATACATAACTGTCATCGTCGGCGATGATAAGGGTTCGTTCAAACTGGCCTGTATTCTGTGCGTTGATACGGAAATAGGTCGATAACTCCATAGGGCAACGCGTGCCCTTTGGAATGTATACAAATGATCCATCTGAAAATACTGCAGAATTAAGCGCAGCAAAATAGTTGTCATTGTAGGGTACAGCCATCCCAAGATACTGCTGGATCAGATCCGGATGGTGCTTGACAGCCTCACTGAAAGAGCAAAAAATGATTCCCCTTTCTGCGAGGGTTTCCTTGAAAGTGGTTTTCACAGAAACACTGTCAATTACTGCATCAACAGCAACGCCGGAAAGCATCTTTTGCTCTTCAAGTGGAATTCCGAGTTTCTCGAAAGTACGAAGCAGTTCAGGATCTACTTCATTCAAACTTTCGTATTTAGCCTGTTCCTTTGGCGCAGCGTAGAATATAATATCCTGGTAGTTGATCTCAGGGATTTTTAGTTGTGCCCAATCGGGCATTTTCATTGTCAGCCAACGACGGTACGATTTCAAACGAAATTCAAGCATCCATTCAGGCTCATCTTTTTTTGCAGAAATTATCCTTACTACCTGCTCATTAAGCCCCTTGACGATCGTATCTGTCTCGATATCTGTAACAAATCCAAAGCGATAATCACGTCCGGTAACTTCATGCAACAATTTATTTTGGTCTTCCATGATTGTATCTATATTGAAAATAGTAATGCAGTAACAATTAAACAAGTATAATTCCTACTGGTAAACCAGCGTTCTTTTCATTTAATATAGACTGATTACAAATTGCAAAGATACAAAATGAAGCGTACTTTTGGCAGTTCATAATTTTGAAAATATACAAGATAGACTATGGGAAATACAACACGTTCTAAAACAGAGCTTTCCGAGTTAGGGGAGTTTGGTTTGATCCAACGGCTTACAGAGAAAATTGTCTTAAAAAATGAAGGTTCAATAAAAGGTGTAGGTGACGACTGTGCTGTTTTAGACTTTAAAAATAAAAAAATAGTGGTCACGACCGATCTTTTAACCGAGGGTATCCACTTTAACCTGATGTATGTCCCTTTAAAACACTTGGGCTATAAAGCAGTGACAGTAAACCTGAGCGATGTATATGCCATGAATGCGACACCAAAACAGATTACAGTTTCGATTGCGGTTTCTGCAAAAATGTCTGTTGAGGCACTTGATGAATTTTATTCAGGCATTTATCTGGCTTGTGAAAGATATGGGGTTGACCTTGTGGGTGGTGACACAACATCCTCATTGACTGGCTTTACGATTTCGGTAACAGCAATCGGTGAAGCAGAGGAAGGGGAGCTGGTTTACAGGAATGGAGCAAAAGATACTGATTTGTTGTGCGTTACGGGGGACCTTGGAGGAGCTTATATGGGATTGCAGTTGCTTGAGCGTGAGAACGAAGTTTTTAAAATCAATCCTAAGATGGTACCTCAGTTTGCTGGATATGACTATATTTTGGGAAGGCAGCTTAAGCCTGAAGCAAGAAAGGATATATTGCCGATATTTAGGGAATTAGGAATTCATCCTACTTCGATGATCGATATTTCGGATGGATTGTCGTCTGAGATATTCCATTTGTGCAACCAAAGTGGTGTCGGGTGTCGACTTTATGAAGATCGGTTACTTTTTGACAGTCAGACAAAAAAAATGGCTGCTGAGCTGAACATTAACCCTTTGGTTGCGGCACTGAACGGGGGGGAAGATTATGAACTCCTTTTTACAATTCCTGTTACCGAACACGATAAAGTCCGTAACCATCCCGATATTTCTGTAATTGGCCATATTACAGATAGAAGTGAAGGTGTTAACTTGATAACGGCAGGCATTGGTCAGTTGATCCCGTTGACGGCACAGGGTTGGAATGGGTTGAATGAAAGAATTAAGGAATGAAAGAATTAAGGAATTGTGCGAAAGTGAATTTGGAGATTTGGAAATGCAAGAAAAAGGAGATTTGAAATGAGAACATTAGGTTTAAAACATACAATCTATTGTTAATGAATTTGATATGATATCATTTGAATAAATGTTGGGTACAATTCCAAAAGTCGATATCATTGTGACAAAAATGTTTTTCTTAGTTTGGGTTATAGTTTTAAATACATCTACTTTTTTCCTGAGATTTTTTGAGTAGTTACTGTCAATTGTAAATTCAGCCTCTGAGAATTTCATTTCGCAAAGGTTGATAGCAGCATCTTTTCTGTCGATCAGCAAATCGATCTGGGCTCCGTTTCCCAAGCTGTCCTTGGGTGCCGAATAATACCATGGGCCATGAAAGGTTTCAACTTTTCCGATTCCAAGTTCATTTTTGATCTGTTGTATGTGTTTCATACATATTCCTTCAAATGTGTAGCCTGACCATGCCCTTCTACGTGGGTCATTTTGTAACGTTAACCAGTATCCCTCCTCTGGACATCTTTTTCCAAGAGGTTTTAACCAGTCAAAATAGAATAGTGAGAATTCATCCGTGATCCGGTAAATTGCATCGTTTGATTTTTTTCCGTATGGGATCCAGGAACTGATAAAACCCGACTCTTCCAGTTCTTCCAGAATTTGACTTGCCGTTCCACCGCTTGGAATTTTGGCCGTTGCGAGAATCTGGTTTCGGTTTACACCTGACCTGTTCTGTCTTAGCACCTCCATAATCTTGATATTCTGGTCGCTGTGATCGAATAGCGATGAAAACAGCCTTTCAAATTCATTCCTCAACAGACCGTTTTTTGAGAAGCAAGCTTTATCGATGATCTGGGCAGACGAAAGACCGGATTCTGCCTGTTGAAGGTAGAAGGGGACGCCGCCCATGACCATATAAAGCAAAATAATTTGATATCTTGTAAGTACAACACCCCTTGATTTTAAAAAGCTTTCGGTTTCATGAAGGGTGAAAGGCAATAACCGGATTTGGCGGGTCAGCCTATTGTGAAGACCTCCTTTGGAATTTACTATTTTCTGGATCATCCAGGAAGCTGCAGATCCGCAAACAACCAGAATCAAGTTGTTTTGTTTCGATCCATAACTATTCCAGAAATGTTCCAATGACGCTAAAAAATTCGATTTTGGTGTGTTTAACCAAGGTAGCTCGTCAATAAAGATTACTTTTTTTCCGGTATTCTTATTTGTGCTAAGAGATTCCAGAAATTGCTCCAGGTCGGTAAAAGCTTGAAACCAAGTCGAGGGAGTTTCAGGCTGTATCCCTATACCCATCGCTTTTTTAAGTGATTGAGCGAAATTCTGAAGTTGTATTTTTAACCCTGCCTGATGAACACCGACCAACTCAAAACAAATCGAATCCCCATAAAATTCCCGTATCAGAAAAGTTTTACCAATCCGTCTGCGGCCATATACTGCAATAAATTCAGGATCCGCTGAATGAAGGGCTTTATCCAATATACAGGATTCATCATCTCTACCAATGATCTTATCTTTTGCCATAGTGTTATTTTTGGCTGATTATAATTAACTATTATCAGCCAAAAATACTAAAGATATTTCTTTTTTGGCTGAGTTAAATATTTTTAATTCAGCCAAAATTGAAATATTCATTCTGAAATGGCTGATTAAGGTGATTCATAATCAGCCAAAAGTATGTAAAGCATTAATAAATAATGATATATAGCTAATCTTGGTAATAGAATATTTTATGGCATCTGCCATCCCCAACATCATTCCTATTACGGGATTTGGTTCTGACCATTGATTTGTAGTCATTTTCCCAAATTGTTTTTCTAAAAAATTAATATTTATTTTATTTCATAAATGATTAATTATTCACCTGATTTTATCATTGTCAGGCCAATCCAACAGTATTTATTGTAAAAAGTGTTTAAAAATGCAACAGTGTTTAATTATTAAGCAGAACCAGTAAAGGGTATGATAATCAGGATGATATATTGATATTGAAATTTGAGTGTATAAATATACAACACTGTTGATTGTTGAGTTCGTAAAACACTAATAGACTAACTGGTTGAAAATCAATATAAAAGCATTCTATTTAGTGTTTGGCACTGTTCTTGAATCAACCCTGAAACGATTACATTATCTGTTTATTGTAATTTGATCC
Source organism: uncultured Bacteroidia bacterium (assembly GCA_903927965.1). Lineage (GTDB taxonomy): Bacteria > Bacteroidota > Bacteroidia > Bacteroidales > Prolixibacteraceae > JAAFHB01. Next base: position 16,967 of record CAIYPA010000224.1, read on the forward strand.
AGTTGATAAAAACAATTTTTAATCTCAATACCATGAAAACAATTTCATTCATTATCGTAGGATTGTCACTTTTATTTCTTTGTAATATTGGATTTTGCAAGGGCAACAATGACAAAAAGGCTACTTTGAAACCCGTTACCGAGGGTGAGAAATCCTTAACTGTTATGAGTGCACCTGAGTTGAACGACCTTACCTCCAATTGGGCTGCTCAATATGGTAAACTCAATCCAACCATAAAGATCAACGTGGTAAATGCAACTGAAAAAGCGTCAGCAAATTCTTTAAGCTTTGTTTCGGAGGGTTACCCAGATTATAACAACAATGGTGAAAATTGGAAAATGGTGATTGGTAGGGATGTAATTGTGCCGGTAATCAATGCGAAGAATCCGATGTTGAAGAAGATCTTCAGTCAGGGGATTTCAACATTGACATTTAGTCAATTTTTTGCTGATCCACAAAAACAAAATTGGGCAAGTTTGATCAAAGGCGGTCTTAATTCTCCGATAAAATATTATCTACTAGATAATGAAACGTTTATAGGAAATGTCAAAAAATTTGCAAAAGTGAATTCAACTTCATTTGGAGGCATCAAATTGGCAACAGCTGCTGAGGTTATTTCCGCTATTCAAAAGGATGTATATGCAATAGGCTTTTGTAAGCTTACAGATCTTAAGGAATCTGGATCAGGTGAATTGGTGAATGATCTTAAACTTCTTCCAATTGACAAGAATGGTAACGGACGCATTGATAATTTTGAAAATATATATGGTAGCATGGAGTCTTTTACGCGTGGTGTATGGATTGGCAAATATCCCAATTCATTATGTGGGAGTATCTATGTTTCGTCGCCTTCAAAACCAACCGATAAAACAGCATTGGATTTTTTGGCATGGGTTATGGCCGACGGACGTCAATATTTGAGTGTTAACGGTTATAGTGAACTTGCCAGCAGCAAAATTGAAGCCAACCTGACCACATTGGGTTATACAACAATAAATGCTCCTCAATCAAATACTCCTGAAACATCGCATATCTGGTTGATTGGTTTGGTCGTCTTGGTGATCGCAGGGATGATTGTTCCTATTATGATGAGAGCAACAAAGGTCAAAAAACCACATCACGCTCACAATGAGATTCAATTGTCATATGGGTTAAATGAAAATACAGTTGTTGCACCTAAAGGATTGTATTTTGACAAAACTCATACATGGGCTTTTATGGAAAAAAATGGAACGGTTAAGGTTGGCATCGATGATTTTCTACAACACATTACGGGAACCATTACCCGCCTTAAAATGAAGGAAGCTGGTGATAAAGTAAGAAAAGGGGAGAAAATCATGACAATTATTCACGACGGAAAGCAGTTAAATCTCTATGCTCCCATTTCAGGGATTATTAAAGAACAAAACCCGTCATTGATTACCGATTCCTGGTTGGTTAACACCTCCCCTTATGCTGACGGATGGGTATATCTGATTGAACCAAAAAATTGGACAAGGGAAATTCAGTTTATGTTTATGGGAGAAAAATATATTGAGTGGCTCAGAAATGAATTTAGCAGGCTTAAAGATTTTGTGGCTGATTCTATGAGGATCAATACGGTTGCCTATTCCCATGTAATTCTTCAGGACGGAGGGGAAATTTCCGATAATGTTCTTGCTGAATTGGGCCCTGAAGTATGGGAAGATTTTCAGACAAGATTCATTGATACTTCTAAATAAAACCTATTTATTAACCGATAAATCGCTTAACGAATTGAAAAAATCTGATTATGAGTATAGATAGACGACATTTTTTAAAAATTATTGGGCTTGCGGGAGCGTCACTGGCTATCGGGAAAAGTTTTGGGGCAGAGTCAGAAAAAAAAGGAGAAGTTGAATTTAAGGCGATGCTTTATGATTCTTCCCAGTGTGTAGGATGTCAGGCATGTGAAAAAGCATGTGCAGCAGCACATCAACTTCCGGAGCCGAAGGACGAACCAAAAGTAGGTATTATTCGTAAAACAAGCGAGACACAGCGGTCGGCTATCAATATTTTCAATACTTCCAAGGGCGAAGTTTTTAATAAGACACAATGCATGCATTGCAACGAACCCGCCTGTGCAGCAGCCTGTCTTACCCAGGCGATGTACAAAACAAAAGAGGGTCCGGTGATCTGGAGGGGTGACAAATGCATGGGTTGTCGTTATTGCATGGTTTCATGTCCATTTGATGTTCCAAAATTTGAATATCACAGTTCAAACCCAATCATTCAAAAGTGCGACCTGTGTTATGACCGTATCATTAAAGGTCAGATACCATCTTGTGCAGAGGCTTGTACTGCTGGTGCAGTTATTTTTGGAACCCGGAGGGGATTGATTGCCGAGGCACGAAAAAGAATCGCAAAAAGTCCCAAAGATTTTTACGAAGATATATATGGGGAAAATGAAGCAGGTGGAACAAGTAATCTCTATCTATCTTCAGTTCCTTTTAACGAAGTAGGGTTTAAAACAAATCTTCAGAATACATCATATCCGGCATTGTCAAAGGGGTTTCTTTATACAGTACCTTCTGTTTTCGTTCTTTTGCCACCACTGTTACTTGGTATCCATGAAGCAACCAAAAATAAACCTTCTAATTCTGAAGAAAATGAATGATCAGATTTTACCTATTGGCAAAGATAATGATGGGAAATCTATTCCCAAGTTCCTGTGGTCTGAACTAAAACCAAGAGGGAAATGGCTGACCCCGTTCAATATTATATCTATTCCTGTGATATGTATCGGCTTGGTAATTATTGTAATCCGTTTTTGGAAGGGTTTAGGAGCTGTTACAAACCTTTCACAAGAAGTTCCATGGGGACTATGGATTGGATTTGATGTTGTTACAGGTGTCGCATTTGCCGGCGGGGCTTACGTTGTTACTTTTATGGTTTATATACTCAACCAGCAAAAATACCACTCTATAGTCAGGGTAACAGTTCTGAATGGCTTCCTTGCCTATGTGTTTTATGCAGGGGCTTTACTGCTCGATCTCGGACGACCTTGGAATGTGATTAATCCAATCATTGGGAACAATTTTGGTACAAGTTCGGTCCTGTTTCTGGTTGCATGGCATTTTATGTTGTATATGATCGCTGAACTGATCGAATTTTCACCTGCTATTGCTGAATGGCTCGGAGCCCGTGGTGCCAGGAAAATTCTTTCCGGATTGACGATTGGAGCAGTAATTTTTGGGATTACGTTATCAACTCTTCACCAATCAGGGCTGGGAGCACTTTATCTCATGGCAAAGGACAAAATCCATCCGCTCTGGTATTCAGAATTTATTCCCATTTTATTCCTGGCTTCCAGTGTTTTTGCCGGGCTTTCGATGGTAATTTTTGAGGGAACGATCAGTCACAAAGTGTTCTTTGACCAAATCAGCGAGAAAAATCACAAAGCTCAGGAAGGGATCGTTCATGGATTGGCAAAAATCTGTGCCGGTGCAATGTTTGCTTACTTTTTCCTTCAGCTTTTGGTCTTTATACATGACAAAAACTGGCAGTATTTGAATACACCGATGGGCTATTGGTTCCTTATGGAAATGATCGGCTTTGTCATACTTCCCATGATGCTTTACTTTTACAGTTACAGGACGAATAACCAACTATTAATCCGGATTGCTGCAATACTAACAATGCTTGGGGTTATCCTGAACCGACTGAATGTAACGGTTATTGGATTCAGATGGGATGCGGCGGTCCGTTATGTTCCAACTATAATGGAGATCGTAGTTACAATGACGGTTATCTTTATAGAAATATGGGTGTTCAGATGGATTATTAACCGTATGCCAGTGTTAAGGGAATCACCTGAATGGGCAAAAAAAGAAAATTAAATAACCAGTTGTCAGACAGTTAGTTGTGGCAACATAAAAATTAAAATTATGGATGGATTTACTTACAACAACATTTTCGAAACCAAGGGTATCGAATATTTGGCGATCATTGCATTTTTTCTAATCCTTGTCCCTTTCTGGGTTCTGCTCAACCGACAAGTGAAAATTTCAAAACAAATCGAGAAGGCATTGGGAATTCTCACATCAAGTGTGTTAAAGGTTCCTCAGGGTTTATTCTTTAGCCGGTTACATACATGGACACATCTTGAGAAATCGGGTGTTGCCAAGGTAGGAATGGATGACCTATTGCTTCACATTACCGGTGAAGTTAGCTTTAATAAGCTTATAGAACCTGGCGAAAAGGTCAGTAAAGGTGATTTAATGGCAGAAATAAATCATAAAGGTAAAAATTTAAAGATCTATTCCCCGATTTCAGGTGAAGTCATTGAAGCAAATCCTTTACTTAGCAAACGTCCTGAAATACTAAACGAAGATCCATATTTGAAAGGTTGGATGTATAAGATTAAGCCAACCAGTTGGATGGCCGATACAAATTCATATTTTCTAGCGGAGGAAGCATCCGACTGGTCGAGACAAGAATTGGAAAGGTTTAAAGATTTCTTGTCCAGCTCAATGGGCAAATATTCACCCGATAATGCAAATGTGATATTACAGGATGGCGGCGAAATTTGCGATCAACCCCTTTCAGAATTGCCTGATGAGGTGTGGCAGGATTTTCAGAAAGATTTTCTGAGCTCAAAAACATTGTGCCATAATGCGAATTGTTTCAGAAATCGCGAGTGAAGGATTAATATCCAGATAAACAAATTTCTAAAGTTCATTTACTGAATTCTATTATTAAAGCGATGTGCCTTGCATATCGCTTTAATTGTTGCACCAAAGTGCATTTAAGTTTTTTACCGCTAATAATTTCCGGATACAAAACTATTTTGAACATTAGAACGGTTAATTAAAATTTTGAAGCTAATTTAGCAAGCAATTTCCACTTCCAAATAAACAGTCCATGGTTTGGTTTAAAAAATTAGTTGTTGAAAAGAGTGTCGGGAGTCCTCTGGTTAGCGGATACGTAAAATTCCGGTCTTCCATATATGGCCGTGTAGTATTTATATTTACCATTTCCTCTTTTTTCCTGTTTGTTGCCTTTGGTATCATCTTCCGATCCGTCAATGAGAAATACATGCAATCAGTGATACGCGAGAATGGTAACAATATCAGTTCCCTTGTCGAGGGTGCCTTGTATCGTTCAATGCTAGAAAACGACCGGTCATCTCTTCAAAGTACACTTGACATTATCAATAAGATGAGCGGTATCGATGATGTTAATATGTACGACAATAGCAACAATCTCGTCTTTTCTTCGATTGCAAACGATACGATCAATCACAGCAATCCTGACTGTAAAAATTGTCATGCCGATATAGCCACTATGTTTTCGGCAAAGGAGAAATCATACAGGATCATTGATGTAAACAGCGAATGCACGATGAACCCCAACAACAACAAAAGCAGACATTTGTTGATCAAATCCCCCATTCTAAATAGTCCATCGTGTTCTACCGCTTCCTGTCATGCACATAGTGAGAAGGAGGCTATCCTGGGTTCATTGCTGATAAAATTCCCAATGGGAGGGCTCGATGCAGCACTTAATAAATCAACAACCGATTATTTTCTGATGGCAGCAACCATGACTTTATTGCTTATCTTATTTCTGATCTTTTTTACGATCAAAAAAATTAAAGATCCGCTTTATGCGATTATTAAAGCAAGTGAGGCTGTCGCGAAAGGGGACAAAAGCACCAGGTTGGTCATCAAACCGCATCAGCTTTCGGATATGCGGATGGTATCGTACGCCTTTAATGACATGCTTGATAACCTTCAAACTGCAACGAATGAACTTCAGAACTGGTCGCATCAACTCGAATATAAAGTTCAGAAAAAGTCGGAAGAGTTGGGCCAGGTGCAAAATGAGTTGATGAATATTGAACGGATTGCCTCTTTGGGGAAATTGTCTTTGTCAGTTGCGCATGAAATCAACAACCCATTATCGGGTATTCTTATTTATGCAAAATTGATTTCCAAACAGCTGAACAGTCAGGAATTAACGCCGACCAAGAAAGAATCGATGCTGAAGCATTTAAAATTAATCGAAAATGAGACCAAACGATGCGGGGATATCGTAAAGGGCTTATTGGATTTTTCACGAAAGGACCAAAATGATTTTGAACCCAGGCACCTTCATGATATCCTGTCCGAAACTTACGAATTGATGTCACATTCAATGAAGGTTGCCAATATAAATTTCTTGTCAGATTTTTCGGCTAAAACTGATTTGATTTTTTGCAGTCCAAATCAGATCAAACAAGTCTGCGTCGCGATCTTAGTCAACGCATCTGAGGCAGTAACCGAAAATGGCGAAATATTGATCAGGACGTTAAATCCTGATGATCATCATATTCGGATAGAAATTATTGACAATGGCGTTGGAATATCGGATGAAGATATTCCCCATATTTTTGAACCCTTCTTTTCCACCAAGGAAAAGGCAAGTGGGATTGGCCTGGGACTCGCCATTGTTCATGGGATCGTTCAAAGCCATAAGGGAAAAACAGATGTTAAATCAGAAAGGGGAAAAGGAGCTACAATTTTAATAACTTTACCTTTAATAAAGGCTTAAAATTAAAATATTATGTCGAAAAAGATCTCCATATTAATTGTTGACGATGAAGAATCTGTAAGAAGTTCTTTGTATAACTGGTTTATCGAAGACGATTACCGTGTCGATTGTGCCGAGGATGCTAAAAAAGCACTTTCGATTCTTGAATCGGACAGTTTTGATATAGTCCTTGCTGATATTAAAATGCCGGGAATGGATGGTTTGGAGATGCTGAAGCGGATCAAATCGTTCAGAAAAGATGCAATTGTAATCGTAATGACCGCATTCGCGACTGTTGATACGGCGGTTCAGGCTTTGAAAGATGGGGCTTTTGATTACATTACCAAACCATTCGATCCGGATGATTTATCTCACCTGATCAGAAATGCCTCCAAGCAAATTACCCTGATAGAGGAAAACGAAGTTCTTAAAGAAAAGGTCATTTCGCTTGAGAATGTTGAAAACCTGATAGGCAATAGTGAGGCTATACGTAAAGTGCTTAAGGAGATCGAAAGTGTGGCGCAATCCAATGCATCAGTCATTATTACTGGAGAGAGCGGAACAGGTAAAGAGCTTGTCGCCAGGGCTATTCATGCAAATTCACCGCGCAGGTTTTTCCCGCTGGTAAGCGTACATTGTGGCGCTTTGACCGAAAGCTTATTGGAAAGTGAATTATTTGGTCATGAAAAAGGGGCATTTACGGGAGCTGTTTACAATCGGAAAGGAAGGTTTGAGATGGCCGACAGTGGGACTATTTTCCTTGATGAAATTGCGACAATTTCATCGAAAATGCAGGTCGAATTGTTGCGTGTACTGGAAAGTAAAAGTTTTGTAAGGGTGGGAGGGAACAAAGAAATAACCTCCGATTTCAGGGTAATTTGTGCAACCAATCGGGATTTAAAGGGAATGGTTGAAAAGGGCATTTTTCGTGAAGACCTTTTTTATCGGTTAAACGTTGTCAATATAAATGTACCACCTTTGCGCGAGCGGATTGAGGACATTCCTTTGCTCGTCGATTATTTTATTAAGAAATATTGTACGACAATGAACAGGTCATTGATCACAATTGATTCCGGTGCTTTGAAAAGGCTCGAAGAATTCACTTTCCCGGGTAATATTCGTGAGTTGGAAAATATGATCGAGAGGGCGATTGTGGTTGGAAATGGCAAAAAGATCACGCTTAAAGACCTGCCTTTGGGGAAAGAGATTGTAAATACAACCGCAGAAAGTCTTGATGATCTGGAAAAGAACCACATTTTTCAGATTCTCACAAAATACAATTGGAATATTACCGTTGCTGCCAAAGCTTTGAAGATAGACAGGGTTACGCTTTATAATAAAATAAAGAAGTACGGTCTTACAGAGCCGAAATAGGAACATTAATATTTTTATCTATTTCAATTTATTTCTCATTTCACACAGATATTGGACCCCCGGATATCATATTATCTTTTCTGAATGAACCTGGAATATATCAATTTAATTTCTTTTGGGTATTTTGAGAAAGGTCTTCTTGAACTGGTTGCCAATGATGTGAAGAAAGAATTTTTGCTTCCGGTGATCTATCGGGAAGGCCATCTCGATTTAAGCGAGTTCTACGATCCGGGCCGAAGGCAATACGATGGCAATAAGTTGCTGAAAACCATCGATTCAAAATTTGCATTCGATAATGACAAGACGCTTGGTTTATTCAATGTTGATCTTTATATCCCTATTCTTACCTATATTTTTGGACAGGCCTATTTAAACGGACGTGCGGGAATTGTTTCCATTAGCAGATTAAGTAACGAACGTTATGGAATTAAGGCTGATGACAAACAATTGGTTGACCGTTTTAGGAAGGAGGTCATCCACGAGCTTGGTCATACCTTTGGGCTTATCCATTGTAAAAATTCCACATGTGTCATGCGGTCAAGTACATACGTCGAAGACATTGATCAGAAAAATCATCAGTTATGCGAAAAATGCAGGGGGCAATTGGGTTGAGATGATTAATAAATGTCATTTCAGATTCGCAATCTCCAAATCGAGATTTTACCTTAAAAAAACGGCCGACATAACCAAATGGTTTGCCGGCCGTTCCGATTATTAATTGTTGGTGTTGTTGTTAAAAGAATTAATTACCTGTCATCAACTTGTTGATATCCAACTCACTGGATGGGATGGGCCAGATGTAGGTAGGAGAACTTGGTGCAATCGAAGATACACCTGGTTTTGCAGGAATCGTAGTGAGAGTCCTCAATAAATCCATATTTCTCAATCCTTCACCTAAAAATTCCATGCTCCTTTCGAGCAACATGGCATCCAGAAAGGATTTTACATCTGGAAAACTTGCTAACGTATAAGCACCTGCCGTGAAGGAACGCGTTCTTACTGCATTCAGAAGATCCACTGCTTTTTGGGTAACTGAATTTCCACCTCTAACGATGGCTTCGGCATAATTCAGCAATACCTCTGCATACCTTATCACTGGAGCATAATCAGACTGAATAGTGTAATTCGGATATTTCCCACAATAATAAACCGTATTTCCCGACACTGTTCCTGTAACAAACAGTAACTTTCTTGCATCAGCTGCATTCATTTGACTAACTGTACTTCCAGTTGCAGCGTTCAGATAATAGGATTCTGCAGAAAGAGGATGATGATACCATGCAAGGGAATTCTGTGTTCCTGCAAGGTCGGTGGAAGTAAAGGGCATCGAGAAAACCGATTCCTTTGTTGTATATGGGGTTGCAAATATACCGGCAAAGGTTGGACTAAGCGCAAATGGCACACCAGTGGTTGCTGTGAATGGTGAAGCTGCTGAAACAATTTTAGTCGCTTCTGTCTGAACTTTTGCGAAATCGTTCATGTGCAGATATATGCGGGTTTTAAAAGCAATGATTGTGTTTTTATGGACCCGTGTTGTATTCAACAAATCA
>CAIYPA010000225.1 GCA_903927965.1 uncultured Bacteroidia bacterium
CTTATTTTCTTTTGGATCGATAACTGTCGCACTTGAGCTTCCACCATTGAAAGTGAAGAGTTTCTGCGAAAATGGGTCGTACAGGATGGCATCGGGATTTTTGCCAGTCACCTTTATTCTTCCTGTAACTTGTAATGTTTTCAGGTCAAAAACTGTAACAGAAGTGTCACGGCCATTGCTTGTAAATCCTTTGTTGAGGGCAGGAACAACAGCTATTCCATGGATTCCTTTGGTGTCGGCAATTTTGCCAATTTGCGTACCTGTTTTCAGATCGACAACAAGTGCCATCGTAGCATGGGAAACATACAAACGGCCAGCGGCTTCATCGACCGACAGGTAATCCCATCCACCGTCACCTTCCAACGGAATTTGACGAACCATTTTGTAATTGGTTTGCGCATTGAGCAAGATGCTACTGCTTAGCAAGATAGCAACACTTAAAAACCTGACTAATTTGTTCATAATAAAATTTAAATATTAAAATGTTTAATTAATAACAACCGTATTTTGAAATTCATAGAGTTATCTTCTAAATTAGAATACCGCTAAGTAATAGATATAGAGTTATTTGCGTTTGAAATTCCTGAACATCAATCTTAACATAGATGGATACACAATCAAAAGTAATGGTAAGGCAATTAAAAAGCCGCCAATAACGGCAATGGCAAGGGGCTGATGTAACTGGGCACCAGTGCCAATACCCAATGCAATCGGGGATAATGCAATTATTGCACCGAGTGCGGTCATTAATTTAGGCCGTAACCGTGTGGAGATTGCATAAACAACCGCTTCGTCAGGAGTACTGGTTTCAAGCGTCTGATGGAACTGGAGGAAAGTGAATATAGCATTTTCTCCAATGATCCCGATAATCATGATTATCCCGGTATAGCTTCCAACATTTAAAGGTGTACCTGTCAGAAAAAGGGCGATCATACTTCCAGAAATGCCCAACACCGAAATCGCAATAATTAAAAGAGCCACCTTAATGTCTTTAAACATGAAGATCATTACAGTAAATACAAGCAAGGCCGCCGAAAGAAGGATGATCAGCAGTTCACTGAAAGACTGTTGCTGTTCCTCATATGCACCTCCATAACTGATATGATAACTTTGTGGAAGATTGACATTTGCCTTGATGGAAGCCTGCAACTCTTTCATCACACTTCCCAAATCGCGATTGTTCAAACGTGCTGTTACCGGGATCATGCTTTGCAGATTTTCGCGCTCAATCTCAGCACTACCGGGTTCAGTAGTTATTCTGGCCAACCGAATAAGTGGTTGTAACTTCCCGTTGGGTAAAAAGATAGCCCCGTTTTTTATCCGGTCGAGTGTCGTATTAACTGCATCCGGATAAATCATCCTGATTGCCGTTTGTTGTTCTTTTTCAAAAATGTTTCCAATTACAGATCCTTCCAACTGTGTTTGTAACTGGTTTTGGAAATCGGCAGGTGTAAGTCCAAACTGGGCAAGTTTTTGATTGTCAGGCACAATATTCACTGATGGGCCAGCGATAGTAATCCCATTGAAGACATCGGCTGTTCCTTTTACATTTTCTGTTATCTCTGCAACTTTACGTGCAAGTTCGTGCAATATTTTGGCATTGTCGCCATATATTTTTATTTCGATTGGTTGAGTTGAACTCATCAAATCACCGAGCATATCACCAATTACCTGTCCAAAATCAATCTTTAAGGCAGGTTGAGTCGATTCTACTTTACCCCTGATTTCATCGATCACCTCCTCAGTAGTCCGTGTTCGGTCTTTCCTGAGTTGGATCAGGTAATCACCATAATTCGGTTCAGTGATAAAGAATCCCATTTGGGTTCCAGTCCTTCGCGAATAGGTTTCAATTTCGGGAACTGAAGGAAATATTTTCTCAACCTCCCGAAGTATCCTGTCAGTTTCGTTTAACGACGTACCCGGTGGTGAGGTATAATCCAAAACAATACTACCTTCATCCATCTCAGGTAGGAACCCCGTCTCTAACCGATCTGATATATAATAAACTGAACCGACCAGAAAAGCTACGAAAATGAAGCTTATTAACGGGTTAAGAATGAAAAAGGAAATCCATTTCCCACTTTTTTGAGTATGGGTTTCAGCATCAATGCTTGCTGGTTTACGGTTACCCGAAAGTAGTAGGTATATCACAGGTAAACCAATCCATGTAACTAAAAATGAGCAGATTAATGTTACCATCATCGTGTTGGCCAATATTTTGAAATAGGCACCGGCCACACCGCTTAAAAGTACAAATGGAAAGAAGATGACGATTGTACTAACAGAAGACCCGATCATTGCAGGCAACAGATAATTGACTGATTTGGATAAGAGTTCTTTAGTCGGTGTTTCGGGATGCTCTTCATGGGTACGGTGGATCTGCTCGACGACAACAATTGCATCATCGATGATCAACCCAATTGAGGCCGCTACTGCCCCCAGGGTCATGATGTTAAAATTGTATCCCAAGACATAAAGGGAAACTAATGTTAATGAAATAGTTAGTGGAATCGTTAAGAGAATTACTGCACTTGATTTGAGGGAACGGAGAAATATGACACATACTACAATCGCCAGCAACAAACCGATCCATAGGCTGTCGCTTACACTTCGGATACTATTATTGACAAACTCTGCCTGGACGTAATAAGGTGAAAGAGATACCCCTCTTGGCAAAATGGATTGGTTTAATTCCTTTACTTTCTTTGCAACACCATCTGTAATATCAATCAGGTTTGCATTTGGTTGTTTTACGACTGCCACAAGCACTGCATTCTTTCCATTTGCATTAACCCTGACATATTCAGTTTGTTCCGCGATCTTTACATTCGCAATATCCTTAAGGTACACGACTCTTTTACTGTCATTACGGATCATCAGGTCACTCAGCTCGTTCAGGTTTTTTATATTGGCGTTTGTAACTGTAAGGTACATCCGCTTATAGTCATTGAGATAACCGTTGCTGCTGATAAAGTTTGACTGATTGAGTGCTGTAGTAATCATTGCCGGAGTAATGCTCATACTGCTCATTTTTTCAGGCATTAATTGAACCTGAAATTCCTTTGTCTTCCCGCCTATGACACGGATTTCGGATACTCCTGCAACTTGTGACAGAAAAGGTTTTACGATGTAGTTGGCGATTTGGTTAATTTCGATGGTGCTTTTGCCAACACCATCAATGACATAGCCAATAACCGGCAGGATTGAGGGGTTCATTTTCTCAACGGTGATGGATGTTCCTAACGGAAGTTCATCCTTGATCTCATTGATTGCCGATTCTACTTGTTGTTTACAAAGGTCAATATCTTCTTTCCAACCCATAAAAGCTGAAATTTCACAACTCCCACGGCTTGTTATACTCCGTATATTTTTTAGGCCAGGAACTCGTTTAATTGCATTCTCCAATGGCTTGGTAACCGTGATCATCATTTTACTTACTGGTTGCAATCCATTATCAGCGATAACTTTGATCTTTGGGAAGGTCACTTCGGGAAAAAGTGACGATTGCATTTTACTATAGGAAAATATCCCGGCCGCTAGAATGATAAAAAGTACAACAGCAACCGGATTTTTATGGGAAACAAAGAAATCTTTCATTGCTTATGGTTGAATAATGTTAACCCTTGCAGTATCCGGCAATCCGTAATTCCCGGTTTGAACCAATCTGTCTTTTAATTCAAATTTCGGGGAGATGATTTCAATTTGCTGATCAGTAACGATTCCTGTTTTAACCAAGACCTTGATGGCAACAGAATCGTTGATCAGTTTCATCACCCAGAAATTTTCCATCGTTTCATCGGTTAAGACACAACTTTTTTCGATGACCTGCGTATTAATGTTTGTTTTTTCGTCCAGATGAACATAGGCCACAAGATTTTCAGGTAAAAGAAGCGTTGTATTGGGTTTAATGATAAAACTTTGGGTCTGAGAAATGGGGTCAATGGCAGATAGTTTGGAAGTAATAACACCCTGTATATGTGTAGAATCAGGTAATAAGATTTCACAATTTGTTCCTGTTTTAGCATATTTATTTTGTTCAAAAGGTACGTTCAGCAAAAATGCAAGGCTGCTTTGTTCTGCAATCGTACAAAGCTGGTCCCCATCAGCTACGTAATCGTTGGCTTGTTTTGTCATTTCAGAAATTATTCCTGAAGATGGGGATTTAATGGTTATTTCTCCATTAAAGGCAAACCCTGGATTGTTTTTATTAAAATTGCTCAATGCGTCGGCTTCTTTGGTTTTCACTGTAAACAATGGACTACCCACTTTTATGTAATCGCCTATCATACAATAAGTCTTGGTGATGTAGCCTGTTGAAGCAGATTTGACCACATTTTTCTTCAGGTAGGATGAGGTAGCCATTAAATGGATCACTTTGTTGATGGATCCATTGGAAATTAAGGTCACCGTGACTGGCGTTGTAACTTTGGAATCAGCTTCCTCTTCATTTTTATTTGTTGTGCTACAACTGGTCATTGCCAGGACCACAATAAAGTTGGCAAGCAATAAAATACTTCTCATTTCAGGTAATTCATTTTGTTGATGATTTGCAGACGGTTCATTTCTGAGAGGGTCAGGTTGTTTTTCGTTGCAGTGTAATTGTTGACAATATTCAGGAAGTCGATGAAACGGACCAACCCTTTTTCAATTTCTAATTTATAAAGTTCGATCAATTTTTCCTGCTCTGACAACTGATTTTTTATCCTTGAAATCAGGTCGTCAGTGAGTCTAAGTTGTTCTGAAAGCTGATTGATTTGCTGCCTGTACTGTATAGAATAGAATTCTTTATATTTGGATCTTGAGTTCTCTGCAAGTGCGGTTTTATCGTATTGAATCTTACGTTGTTGACCGTCATAAACTGGTAGTGTAAAATTAAGCCCAAAGCTCGTGCCGAAGTTGTGCGGAATATTCTCAGGTGCAACCGCCATAAAACCGGCATCTGCAAAGGCGCTCACTTTAGGCCGGTAATTCAAGTCGATCATCAGTTTACTGTTTACATTTTTAAGGCTGTCGATCCTGAATTTCATCATTGTGGGCGAACTGCCAATATCAAAACTGTTCCTGATGGTCAGATCAGGTTTGACTAGTTTTACTCCGGAAGTATCGCTGATGCCACAAATAAAATTGAGCAACGCCAGATTGTTCTTAAACTGTATGAATGTTCCTTTAATTGCTATTTCCTGTGCAGTTACGGAAAGGGAAAGGTTCATCAGATCAGTTTGTGGGTATATTCCCTGATTGACAAGCGATTTCAACAATGCCTGTTCCTCTTTCAACAAACTCAATGTACTTTGGTTAAATTGTATCTGAAGGTAGTCCGCGTAAGTTGTCAGGTATTGTGAAGTCACATCCTGTTTTAATTCTGTCTGGGTTATCTTTTTGTTGACTTCAATTGTCTGATTGGACAGCGATATTTCATCCATTTGACCTTTTCTGATCTTTTTATTGAACAAGGGTTGGGCAATATTGAGCAAGGCAGCAAAATTTCCCCCATTGGATATTGCTTCATCATAGCCAATATTTTGGGAGTAAGGGGCATACATTGCCTGCGAGACCTGATTTACCTGAGGTTTATATGTCGCATTTATCAATAAACTATCCAAAATTCCTGACTGAAGCTGATTGTTCAGATCTTTTAGTAATGGGCTTTTTTCAAGGGCTTTTGAAATATAGTTGTCAAGTGATTGGGCATTAACCCATGTGAGGGAGGCCAGAAAAAATGAAAATGTCAGAAGTTTTTTTCTTAGCATGGCTTTACTTTTCCTAAAATGAAGGCATTAAAAATTTATGTAAAGATAGAAATTCAATTTTAACATATGAATCCAATTGTGCCAAAAATAGGATTCAATTTTGTAAACATTCTGTATAAAATAGTTTGATTTGAAATTTCCCATATTTCTACAATATTTTAAGATAGTTTTGATTAAAATTTAAAAAATGAAAATCCTGGTGATTGAAGATGAAACCGAGCTTTGCGAAACAATTGTTTCTTTCCTGAAGGAGGAGGGTTATCGGTGTGAACAGGCAGGTACTCTTGGACTTGGAATCGAAAAGGTTAACCTTTATGAATACGACTGTATCCTTGTTGATATTGGATTGCCTGACGGAAACGGGCTTTCCCTGATCAAGGAGTTAAAAAAATGCCATCCGGAAACAGGCATTATTATTATTTCGGCACGAAATTCATTGGATGATAAGGTTTTAGGATTGGACTGTGGTGCTGACGATTACCTGAGTAAGCCATTCCATCTTTCAGAACTCAATTCAAGGATCAAATCTTTGCTTCGTCGTCGGAAATTTGAAGGCAAACAAGAGTTGGTGATCGATAAAATCACAATAATTCCCGAAAACCGGCAGGTTTTCGTTGGAAATGAACCTTTACAACTGACCAGAAAGGAATTCGACTTGTTGATGTTTTTTGTCTCCAATAGGGGCCGAGTCCTTACAAAGGAATCCATTGCCGAACATCTTTGGGGCGATTTTGCAGATTCTTCGGATTCGTTTGATTTTGTGTATTCGCATATAAAGAACTTACGGCGAAAATTGTCCGATAAAACTGGTACTGATTATTTCCATAATGTTTATGGATCAGGGTATACCTTAGTAACAGATTAAGGAAGAACTCCGATAAGGATTAAATTATTTCCTTGTTCGCGCCTCATACCTTATTAATTTTAAATGATTACAATTCAATTGATTGATAAATGAAGCTTCAGGATAAAATCAATATTCGTTTCCTTAAAATCACATTTCTTATTTTCTTGTTTGCTGGTGTGCTCTTTTATTTTGCACTGGACCATGTGGTTGATTACAATATCAAGGAAATGCTCGATTCGCGAAAGGCCTATACGGTTCTGAGTTTCAGACAAAATTCGCAATCCTTTGATAGTATATCTTCGCCTGACCATTCCATATTTATCAAACGCCTTGACAATCAAAGGGAATATTCTTTTTATTCAGATACGCTGGTTTTTGATCAGGAAGAGAAGGAGCTTGTCCCTTTTCGAAAAGTAACTTTCTCTTTAAATAAAGGCAATCAGAGTTATGAGATAATTATCCTGCAATCATTGCTCGAATCGGAAGATCTGCAAAAGGTAATCTTTTCGTTTATGGCTGTACTATTTGTATTGATTTTTTCTGCACTATTTTTTCTTAACAGATGGATTTCTTCAAGAGTATGGGATCCTTTTTTCATGAGTCTTTCGAAATTAAATTCATGGAAAATCGGGAAGAATCAAGATGTTCGTTTTGAACGGACCTGGGTCTCTGAATTTGATCAGTTAAATGGACTTCTTGAAAATATGATGCAGAAAATCCAGGCAGATTTTGTAAACCTGAAAGAGTTTACAGAGAATGCTTCACACGAGATTCAGACTCCACTTGCAGTTATCAAGTCGAAATTAGAGATGGTATTACAGGATAAGACCCTGACTGATATTCAGCATCAGCGGATCAGGGTTGCATTTGAATCGGCAATCCGCCTCTCAAAACTCAATGAAGCATTGCTTTTGCTTTCAAAAATCGAAAATCAACAATTTCTTCTGAAAGAGGAAATTGATATTTGTAACTTGATTAAAACGAAGATCGATGCTCTTGAAGAACTCTTCATGTTAAAACACATTGAAGTTTCTGTTGACTTTCGTGGGCCAATACTTTTTTCCATGAACCCTATTCTCTCAGAAATACTGATCAATAATTTATTGAGCAACGCTTTAAAGCATAATTTTGAAAATGGCAGAGTAAGAATATCTTGTGACAATCAGGTGATTACAATTTCGAATACTGGTAAACAATCTCAAATTGATGCTTCAAAGCTCTTTCTCCGTTTTTCGAAGCAAACAACCTCAGGTGAATCTACAGGTCTAGGCCTTGCCATCGCGAATGAGATCTGCAAAACCTATGATCTTGAATTAAAATACAGTTATTCCCATGAATTGCACAATCTAATTTTGGGTAAAAAAATGAAAGCCTAATTTAATAGGAAATTGTATTAGTTTAATTATATTGCCAATACATTATCGATTCAATTCAAATGTAGCTAATTCATTGAAATATTGACAATTACATGAATTGAGTTCTATTTATAAATTGTACCCGGAGTAAACCGAAAATCCCCAAAAGAGTAGGTGAAAATAAACGACATAATGTTATGGCAAATGTAAAGCTTGGTAAGTTTATGATGGCCGATTACGCGGCTGAAAAACCAGTTGGAATTGGCAGCACAGGCGAATTGATTTATCCCAAAGACCTTCTTAAAAAGAAGTCGGCACCCATGATGTTTAGTGCAGCTATGGCTGCTCCCGACAACAGGATGAAACTCGCTCTTGCACGGCTTGATTTGGAGCCGAATTTTGAGATCGTCTTATTTGGCTCTGAATTTAGATATACAAAAGATGATCTGATAAAGCATATCAAGGACCAGACTTCGATGGGAATGCAGTTCATGGATATGGAGGTAAATTACAGTTCACATTTTTCGCAGCAACTTTTGGGTACACTGCCTATTCCAAAGTCAATGCCTGTGATTAAACCTGTTAATACGAAACCTGAGGTTCCTGCGAATATGCAGCTTTTACCCCCGACCCAATTGGGTTTATTTAAAGCGCGTGTTTTGTTTTGTGAAAATACCACAGATCCAATAATCGCTCCTGCTGCAAACTATCGGATTAAAAATGTTCATCCAGTATTTGCATCCAGAGGTTTTGAGGTGATTGCTTTAGTCGGGCAAAGTGCAATTCAGAAAAATTTCCAGTCAAAGGCGACTGACCTCAGGGTCTGTTATATTGGTGGGACGGGTCACGGAAGTTATACAACTTTTACTGGCGACCAACAGACAGTCGTACTCAAAGTTGGTGGATATAAGCCTGGAGTCGTGAGAAAGGAAGTGATTCATTTCTTAAGTTGTCAGACTGCGAGGACTCTTGGACCAGATACAGTAGCCAAGGGGGCATACGCTTATGTCGGATATGACGAGAGTTATGTTGTCGATCTTGGCAATTCCGATTTGTATTACGCATGTGATTCACAATTTGACATTAGCATGGCCAATGGCAGGACTGTTGAGCAGGCGGTTGCCGATACCTATGCAAAATATGATGTAACCATTTCATCAGTACCTGGAACAAGTACCGCGGCATTTTTACTTAGCAATAAAAATTTGATCCGTTCTCCTGTTTCAGGTCCATCCTGGGGCAAAAAAGATACTACACTTAAACTCCACGTTTTTTAATAACATCGTCTTTGGGTATTCAGCACCCAAATGAGTTTTAATTAAGCAAGTAGCCTGATTTACAGGTTACTTGCCTTTAATCTATTTCAAAATGAACATTCCTGGAATTCCGGCTGTTGTCGAATCAGCACGAAAGCGTCCGCTTTGCTATGACCCTATGACTGGGTCCTATATTCTATATGATGAAATAGCAAGCGGTTTTAAGAAGATTGTCACTTTGGATAAATTGAGTGAAAAAGAGTTGATTGCACTTTCTGTAGAGCGGCTTCTTTCAGATGATCCCGGAAATACTGTTATTTTGACAGGTCAGGTATTTACTAAAAAACAACTTGCCAACGAAATTATTAGCCAAACGATAATCGGAAAGAAGATGTTTGAGATTGACATTGAGTATCTTAAGTTCTATCTTTCACAATTTCCTAAAGAGTGTTTTGAAAAATAAATTCTATTTCCAAACTATCCGGTATTTTCGATAATAAATTGACGCTTCTATAATTCTGTCAAAACAAAACCAAAGTGAAGTTAAAGTATGTTAATCAGGTTAAACTATTGAAGCCCTGTAAACGTCTTATCAATACTTTTGCGAAAAATGGTATGCAAATTGTAAGGACTTTTATTGTAAAATTTAAAAAAAACAGATTATGGACAACGTTAAAAAAATTGCATCAAACCTGGCAATTGCTTTTGCAAGTGCCATCTTAGCTATCTTTTTATATTCAAAAATCAACAATCAACCAAAGGAGTTAGTAGCCAGGGACCCAACACCGGCACAACTGACTAGTTTTATCACGCCCTCTGGTAGTCCTCAGGCCCAATTGCCAGATCTTACCGGAGCTGCTGATAAGAGTGTTCATGCGGTTGTTCACATTACAACCAAGATGAAGTCACAGGGTTACGAAAGTGGAAGCGATAACCCGTTATTCGATTTTTTCTTTGGACCCAGAGGAAATATACAACCACGGGGAAATATGCAGCCACGAGGTTATAGTCAGGAACCAGAATACAGTATGGGTGCCGGTTCTGGAGTTATCATCAGTTCAGAGGGATATATTGTCACCAATAATCATGTGATTGAAGATGCTGACAATATCGAAGTTGTATTGAACGACAACCGCAAATTTACGGCGAAGGTTATCGGACGTGACCCGAACACTGACATTGCGCTGGTTAAAATCGATGCTAAAGATTTACCTTTTCTGACATGGGGAAATTCGGATGCCCTTAAGTTAGGTGAATGGGTGCTGGCAGTTGGGAATCCATTCAATCTTACCTCCACTGTAACTGCCGGGATTGTCAGTGCAAAGTCTCGTAGTATTGGTATTATGAGTGGTCAGATGCCACTCGAATCATTTATACAGACAGATGCAGCTGTTAATCCAGGAAACAGTGGTGGAGCCCTTGTTAACGCTTCCGGTGAACTTGTTGGCATTAATGCCGCAATTGCCTCAAGGACCGGTTCATATTCGGGTTATTCGTTTGCAGTTCCTGCCTCTATTGCCCAAAAAGTGGTTGGCGATCTGAAACAATTTGGGGAAGTCCAAAGGGCTTTATTGGGTGTCCAAATGAAACCTGTTGATGACGAACTTGCGAAAGAGAAAAATCTGGGAAAAATCGAGGGTGTATATGTCGATAAAACTGTCGAAGACGGTGCTGCACGTCAGGCCGGGATTAAATCGGGTGATGTCATCATGGCAGTAAATGGCAACCAGGTGAATGCCCCACAACAATTGCAGGAGCAAATCGGGAAATACAGGCCTGGCGACAAAGTCAATATTTCCATAAAAAGGGACGGGGAACTAAAACAATTCAATGTTGTTTTGCGTAACACAAAGGGTGATACCTCAATTGTCAAGGAGAATTTATCAGTGTTGGGAGCTGAATTTGCCCCAATCAGTAATAAAGATAAAGAACGGTTAAGAATCGATGAGGGGATTCAGGTTGTTGATCTTAGCAATGGTAAATTAAAACAGGCAGGGGTCAAAATCGGGTTTATCATCACAGATATAAACAAAACATCGGTTTCGAGTGTTGAAGATATAAAAAGGGTCCTTGCTCAATCGAGCAATAAAAAACCAGTATTGGTAGAAGGAGTTTACCCGGGCGGTGAATGGACCTATTATGTTTTTAAATTGGAAGAGTAAAAATTCCGCAAAAAATAAAAAAAGATACCTCGATTTTGGTATTGCACAAAACCACAAATGTTTGTAACTTTGCAAACTTTTAATCGGAGAGCATGAGACAATTAAAGATTACGAAATCCATTACGAACCGCGAAAGTGCATCGCTTGACAAATACCTTCAGGAGATCGGTAAAGAAGAGCTGATTACTGTTGAGGAAGAAGTTGAATTGGCACAACGCATCAAGAAAGGTGATCAGGCGGCGCTTGAGAAACTTACGCGGGCAAACTTGCGATTTGTGGTATCTGTGGCGAAACAATATCAGAATCAAGGTTTGAGCTTGCCCGACTTGATTAACGAAGGCAATCTGGGTTTGATAAAAGCTGCCGAGAAATTTGATGAGACCCGTGGATTTAAATTTATCTCATATGCTGTTTGGTGGATCCGTCAGTCAATCCTCCAGGCTTTGGCTGAACAATCCAGGATTGTAAGGTTACCGTTAAATCAGGTAGGTTCATTAAATAAGATCAATAAAGCATATTCCAAATTTGAGCAGGAACACGAAAGACGTCCTTCACCGGAAGAATTGGCCGATCAGCTTGAATTGCCTGCTGATAAAGTTGCCGATACATTGCGTGTTTCAGGTAGGCATGTTTCGGTTGACGCACCCTTTGTTGATGGGGAAGACAACAGTTTGCTGGATGTTTTGATCAACAATGATTCCCCAAGTGCTGACAGGGTATTGATCGATGAATCGCTTTCGCGGGAGATCGACCGTTCCTTGACAACATTGACAGAACGCGAAGCTGATATTATCAGGATGTTTTTTGGAATTGCTTGCCAGGAGATGACCCTTGAGGAGATCGGTGAGCGGTTCGGCCTGACCCGTGAACGCGTACGTCAGATTAAAGAAAAAGCAATCAGAAGATTGCGTCATACATCAAGGAGCAAATTACTCAAGACCTATTTGGGATAGCAACTTATAAATACTTTAAAGCCCTTTTCAGAAATGAGAAGGGCTTTTTTTTATTCAATTTGTTTTAAAAAAACGTTTAATGTGAAAAAAGTTAGGTTCGCTGATAAAATAAACCATTACACCGGAAAAATTTGACAGAGGATCTCTAATCCTATAGATTTGTCGGAAATTAATCAAGAATCCAAATTATTTTGATTTCTATTAATGTTTTTGATCTATTTAACTTTATCCAATTTTTGGTATCAAATCAAAAAATTAAACAATTTGAAATAAATATTTAAACAATAAAACCTACATGAAAATCGGAATTGACGCTTCTAGAAACAGATCCGGGGGGGCAATTGTACATATTATTGGTATTTTAAGTGAAATCGAAACCCTACCAGTCGAAATAAAAGAAGTTCATATTTGGTCTTATAGAAAATTAATAGATAATCTACCCGATCATAATTGGCTGATCAAACATCCTGTTGCAGATTTAGAAAAACCACTTCTTAATCAACTTTTCTGGCAATACAATTGCTTATCAACAGAAGCCAAGAAATATAATATTGATATCATGCTGAATACCAATGCAGGGACGCTGTGCCGATTCCACCCTTCAGTTACAATGAGCAGAAGTATGCTTTCTTATGAAAAAGGTGAAATTAACCGATATGGGTTCGGATTGGAACGATTAAGGTTATTTGTACTTAGGTATGTCCAGAATTATTCCCTAAGGAATTCAGAGGGGGTCATATTTCTTACCGAATATGCCGCAAAAGTGATCCAAAGTTATTGTGGGCCACTTGCGAACTTTGAAATCATTCCACATGGCATAAGTAAGGTATTTAGAATAGAAACCAATTCCGGTTTATGGAAAAAATCTGATAATGAACCTGTTCGTTGCATTTATATATCAAATGTTGATCTATATAAGCATCAGTGGAACGTTATAAAAGCAATAAATAGACTAAAACACAAAGGTTATAATCTTTCAATCTTATTTGTAGGTGGTGGTAGTGGACCGGCACAAAAGTTATTTGAGAAAGAATTTCAATCTAAGAATTTTGACAAGGAAATTGTGACTCAAATGGAATTTATCAAACAAAATGAAATACCTGTTTTGTTGAAGAAATCCGATATTTTTATTTTTGCTTCAAGTTGTGAAAACATGCCCAATACCCTTATTGAAGGTATGGCCGCCGGATTACCAATTGCTTGTTCAGACAGGGGCCCAATGCCTGAAATATTAAAGGATGGCGGAATTTATTTTGATCCTGAAAAACCCGATTCAATCGCCAATGCGATTGAATCGATCATTGAAAATGAGTCTACTAGACTAAATATTGCTAAAAAAGCTAAAGAATTGTCCTATCAATATAGTTGGTCAAGGTGCGCGCGAGAAACTTTTAGCTATCTAATTAATATTCATAAAGTTACAAATGCCATGAGTTTTCGCAAAACATCTTGAAGTTCATACACGGGATGTGAAAGATATTTTGGAATACATTGATTAGGAAAACAATATCAATTTGAATCTTTTGATGTTTTGTAGTTTCCTCCTTTTTATTGTTTTTGACTACACGACAGATATTGGGGAAACAACAACTGGTGGAAAGGATAACAGGTGCAACCATTTGGAGATCATAAAGATAACAGAGACTTTGTTTGGGAAAGTTCCTCAGTTATCTGGATAGTTTTGAACGGAAGCTCAATAACTGTCACTAATTCAAGAGCCTCACTGAGGGTAAGATAGTGAAAATTACTTCTTCTGGTTACCGCAGTTTATCAGGTACTATGACAAAATCCAAATGTGGGAAAAGCAACTTCAAACAAATCAACCCACTTTCAGTCTTAAAAATATTCCGAGCAAAATTAATGATTTGATTCTCTTTTAATGGATCTTCGGTGGAATTGACCAAAAAATCGGCTTCTACAAGTAATTGAAAATCAATATTATCTATAGCGGTAAAAGTGTGGTGTTTGCTGATGATATAACAAACCCGATCAACAACATCGGGAGCGTATCCTAAAGTTGTCAGTATTTCACGGGCAACCTGCGGGCCTTCCAATTCCTGATATTGGCTCGTCGAATGGCCATATTTCTTTTCTGCCACATGGATCCCAATATCGTGAAGCAATGCTGTTATTTCAAGGATTTCAAGTGTCTTTTCGTCAATTGATTCATTAATACCAAGTTGCAATGCCCATCCGTAAACTTTCAACGAATGTTCGATCCGTCTGATGTCGCCACGGTTTCTTTCCATCATGGCCTGGGCCACTTTTGCGATTTGTCTATCCATTTTTGCGTTGTTCAAGTAGTTCTTTATAACGATACATCTCATCCCTTAAGCGGGCAGCTTCTATAAAATCAAGCTCTTTGGCCGCTTTTTCCATCTCTTTCTTCGTTTTCAGGATGGTTTTCTCCAATCCTTCAACACTCATGTATTTAACAACCGGATCAGCAGCCACATCGGTACGTTCGGGCGCAACATAGGCTTTCCCAAATACGGGTTTATCTGCACGGTATTCCAAACCAATGATCTCTCGGGTCGGTTTGATAATTTGGGTAGGGGTAATACCGTTTGCCAGGTTATAATCGGCTTGTTTTATCCTCCTGTAATTCGCAGAATCGATGGTTCGTTGCATCGAATCTGTAATTTTGTCAGCATACATGATCAC
>CAIYPA010000226.1 GCA_903927965.1 uncultured Bacteroidia bacterium
ATGCCAAAAAAATCGAAATTGATAGGAAAAACCAAAAATACTTATCATAAGTAATTAATAGATGCAATTATCTGATAGAACCGGGAAAATAATATCCCCATCCTATCAGATTCGACATAAATAATTCTAAAATTGGGGAGTTTTCTTAGAGGCACTAATTAAACCGCTAAACTAAACCGCTAAACCGGAGTGATAAACTTGCAAACGGAGGTATTATCGGTTTTATCAATCGACAGCAGGAAGGATAACGGATCATTCCAGGATAACGGATCATTCCACTGGTACCGGTTCATCCAATGGTAAAAGGTTCATCCAATCGACAGCCGGGAGGGATAACACATCATTCCAGGATAACGGATCATTCCACTGGTACCGGTTCATCCAATCGACAGCCGGAAGCGGTTAAAATTCTTAAAAGCGGGTTAATTTGAATGAGCGTTTTTAGGCCGTTTACTTTGGGAATTACTTTAAAAATTTAAATTCCCTCTCCTTTTCCCTCTCCAAAAACTAAAAACCTCCTAACTATCAACTAGTTAAGAGGCTTTAAAGTACCCGGGGCGGGAATCGAACCCGCACGATATTGCTATCACTGGATTTTGAGTCCAGCGCGTCTACCAATTCCGCCACCCGGGCAAGTGACACGCTTTTGATAACGCGCCACAAAGATAATCGAAAATTCTTTTCTGCGAAATTATTTTGTCAAAAAATGCAAATATCAGTAGTTCAAATAAATAGTTACCCCGCATTTTTTGAACTTGACTTTTTCAACAATTTATTCAATGTTTATGATAATTTTTTAAGGGTAGTTTGCTTTTCATCTGTCAAAAGATTATCTTGGACATCCCAAATTGAATAGATGTTGACCGGTAACGATACACAGATTTTTGATGCAATACGAAAGGACGACAATGGCGCGTATGAAATGGTTTTCCGCGAATATTACCGTCCTTTGACAGCCTATGCCTTCCGGTTTTTGGGGGATTTGCCGGCCTCCGAAAGTATCGTTCAAGATGTCTTCCTTCGCCTTTGGCAAAAACGGAAGGAGATCATGATCACCTCATCACTTCAGAACTATCTCTTCAGATCTGTTAAAAATCTATCTATCAATTATATAGAACACGAAAAGATAAAATCCGGATATCAGGCAATGGTCATCCGTAACGAAAGCGACCGCAGCGAATACAGCGAGTTCTTCCTTGAATTCGGGTTAAAGCAAAAAATTGAGTCGGCGATTGCGGCCCTTCCCGAAAAACGACAGGAGATCTTCAGGCTCGCCCGTGAAGAGGGGCTTAAATATCGGGAAATCGCCGACCGGCTCAAAATTTCGGTTAAAACCGTTGAAACACAAATGACCTTGTCGATGAAGCAGTTGAGGGAATCACTAAAAGAATTCAAAAATCTGGTGATGTTTTTTATGTTGACAAATCAGGGTAAATTAGCGAATAAATGTCTTAAATGAAAACAAAATAGACCAGGAATGCAATCGAATACAATCATACCACCCGAAAACGAGACCCGAATGACCGCTTTCTTAAACAAGGAACCGGAGAATTCGGAAATCTCCAATTTGGAAATCATTGAGATGGAAGGTTTTATTTCTACATGGGAAACCATTGGAACCGGTTACAGCCATTCAGCTGCCAATCCAGACCAGGCTTGGGCCAACCTACAGAAAAAACTTTCAAAACCTGATTTGAATTTGAAAACCAGGATCTTCAGGTCGCCCATCTTCAGGGCTGCGGCAATGATCGTATTGGTGGCAGGAATCGGTCTTGTTACCTACAAATCCGTCCAAACGCCTCAGAGCAAATTGGATCTCCCTATAAAACAAGTAATTGCGGAAACGGTTATTCATCCGGCAAGTTTTAGTGTTACCACTTTGCCGGATGGTTCTGTTGTGAAATTAAATGCAGGTACCAAAATCGAATATCCCGAAGTTTTTGGATCAGGCAAAAGAATTGTAAAACTTGCAGGTGAAGCCTTTTTTAATGTGCAAAGGGACACCCTTCATCCGTTTGTCATCGAGACCGAACATGCATCTGTCGAGGTACTTGGAACTTCGTTCAATGTTTCTGCCTATCCCAATGCAAAAATTGTGGAAGTCCATGTCGAAACCGGAAAAGTGAAGCTGACCCAGCTTTTAAAGGGCAAATTCGAAACAAATTCAGCACTACTTCCTGCCGGGGAACGAGGTTGGATAAAGATTGAAGAAGGCGAGATTGGGCATATGCCGATTATTTCCAAAAATTATTCTTCATGGATAACCAGAAAGGTCAGTTTTCAAAGGACCCCACTTGTTGAAGCTTTCTCAATCCTTGAGAATACCTACCATGTTCGAATCGTGATGGAATCACCTGAAATCGGCCAAATACCCTATACCGCGAATTTTGCCGATCTTGAACTTGATTACATCATCAAAGTGATTGCCCGCACGCATCAGCTCAAAGCAACCAGAAACGGGGAAGAGATCGTTTTTGCGCGGTTGAAAAAATAATTTTAGCGGTCTATAAATCCCGTGCTTATGATAATTATTAATAAAAGTATTATTTTCGTAGTCATGTGAATATTGATCGGTTATGCAACTTCTAAGGTTTTACCTTGTACTTCCAGTACTGCTTTTGATGTACTCAAAGATGTCAGCTCAGGAAAGTATGTCATTGCTGGAAAGAAAGATCAACTGCCAGATAGATTCATCGACTGTTGAGCAAATCCTTGAACGCGTCGTTGAAGATAACGATCTGTTCTTCTCTTTCAATCCCGATATCCTGCCCAAAGAAAAAACCACGATACAATTAACCAATGTAAAGTTGGGCGACCTGCTTCAATCCATACTATCACCCGACAAATACAATATCGATATTATCGACAATCAGATAATTATAACCCTTCTGGAAATTAAGCCGATAAAGCTTTCAGGCAGGGTGGTCGAAGCTGGCGATGGACAACCCATCCCTTTTGCCTCGTTGACAATCGATGGTGAAACCATTGGCACCATGACCAATATTGATGGCCGTTTTGATTTTATCATTCCGGTGCGGCTTGGTAAAAAGTCTGTTTCGGTCCGTTGTATTGGTTTCGAGACACGCAATTTTACACAAAATGAACTCAGGAATAATACTATAATCAACCTTGAACCGGTAACTATTCATTTGCGGGAAATTAAGGTTAAACCAATTGACGTATCCGATGTTCTAAGGAATTTCAGAAACAACATTGCCAACAATTATGAGCCAACAACACAACTAATGGTTACTTTTTACCGGGAGACGATCAAGCGTGACGATCAATATATCGGAGTATGGGAAGCCGTCATGGAGATGCTGAAAAACCCCTATAGTTCGGGTGGAACCGACAGGGTACGTTTTATTAAGGGGAGAAAAAGCAATTTTAACAAGACATTCAAAGATTTAAGCCTTAAGATTCAGGGTGGCCCCTTGTATATAACAACATTGGATATTGTGAGAAATCCTGAAACTTTTCTTGATCCCCAATTTGAGCACATTTACCGGTACAAGTTTGAGCCACCGGTCATGTACAATGGCCATCTGACTTGGGTGATCCGATTTTCGAGAAAGGAAGATGTTGAGTTTCCCTGCTTTTATGGGAAAATCCTGATTGATACCGATACTTATGCGCTTGTGAATGCAGAGTTTGGTTTGGACAAGAAAAGCCTTAAATTAAATGGCGAAACATTTATCAGAAAGGAGCCTCATGGTTTTACTACACGTCCGGAAGGGGCCGAATACAGCGTCAATTATAGGTTAGTCGATGGGAAATGGCAGTTTTATTCCGCACGTACAGATGTGATTTTCAAGGTAAAACAGAACAAAGACAACTTCAGGGCCGAATATCGAAGTGTATCTGATATCCTTGTCACGCAACAATATACATATCCCAAAAAAGCCAGGTTCGGACCTGATGGCCTTTTTCGAGCCGATGACATTTTTTCGGACATTATTGGCCAGTACGACCCTGAATTTTGGGGAAACTACAATGTGATCAAGCCTGATGACGATTTAAGCAAGGCCCTCATGGAAATTGAACCTTCCGTAAACCAGCCTGATAATCAGGGTTTAAAAAAGGATAATCAGCCATGAAACATTGTTTTTTCTTTTCAATAGAGTTCATAAGATTTTGTTATAAATTAATATTTCAGTCATGAAAGCAATTTTTAGGCATTTGGTTTTAATGCTCCTTTTGGTTTCTTCCTGGGGTTCCGGTTCAGCCCAGGAGAACGAGTTCATAACACGGTTAAAAACGCAGTTACTTTTATACCGAACCCAAAAAATGGATCAAAATATTGTCATACAGACTGATAAAACATTCTATCGACCTGGGGAGACCATCTGGATGAAAGCTTATGTTACCGATGCAATAACACATTTGCCCTCGTTAAAAAGTCTTGAACTGTCGGTATTGCTTACGGACAACAAGGGGATCACCGTATCGGATGGTAAACTCCTGATTAAAAACGGCGTTGAAGATTATAACATTGCAATCCCGGCAGACTTGCCAAGTGACAACTATTTTCTGTTGGCCTTCACCCCAGAGACCGAACAGGCCGGGATCAATGCGATCTTTAAAAAAGAGGTAACGATTGGGAGGCCTGAGAACCTGAACCTCGTGCCACATATCACCTTCTCTAAGCCCTTTTTTACACCCGAGCAAAAAGAGTCTGCAACAATTGGTTTAACAGATCTTGAAGGCAAACCAGTCACAGGTAAAAAATTCGAATATCAGATTACCAATGATAACCGGGAGCTTTTATCCGGAAAAGGAAAAACGGATGCCGGTGGAAAGGGTGAAATTGTTTTGTTAACCCCGTCCCAACAAAAATGTGGTGAAATGCTGGTTTCTTTAGGGATTTCTGCAGGAAACGACCCCTTAAACCTGGTGAGCAAAATTCCCATGGCATCAGAAAAAATAAACATCACCTTCTTCCCTGAAGGTGGAAACCTGGTACCTGGAATCCCACAAATGGTAATCTACGAAGCCACCGACCAACGCGGAAACCCTATAAGCCTGAAAGGTGAAATTCTTGACGATGAGGGCAAAGCTTTGACAACCATTGTCACTTTACAACCTGGCCTGGGTGTTTTCACGATCCTGAATGACGGAAAAATCCATCAACTGAAAATCACCAGCGAGATAGGGAACAACCAGGAAGTGCAGTTACCAAACACTGTACCTGGAAGCATGAGCATGACCATCAAAAAGAACGACGGAAAGGCCATTTCCATGTTATTGGCAAGATCTCCGGGAGTGACTCGCGAGAAATTTGTGATCGTCGCGGTAAGCAATGGGGAAATTGTGTGGGCGAGCGATTTTGAATTGGATCAATCGGGCATCCTCAATGTACCTTTAGAAAATTTTAAAACAGACATTTCTACTGTTGGCGTCTTCAACTCCGCGGGCAAATTATTGGCCAACCGGTTGGTTTTCTCCGGGAAAGGACAACTTCTGAATATTACCTTATCGGCAAACAGGGCGGGCTATAAAAAAGGCGAAGAAGGTGTGATCACCGTTAAAATTACAGATGCCGATGGAAAACCTGTAAAAGCAGAATTGGCTGCAAGCCTATCGGATGCCTCAACAATGCCAGCTTCCATTTCAAGTGTAAATGCCTTGAATTACGGGCTCGTAAAACCTCTGCCTTTTAAAGACCCGCTTGAAAAAGTGAATAAAATTGCCCTCGATTACTATTTGGCTGCCAATCGTTTGAAAGGTTTCGACTGGAACCTGGTATTGCTGGTCGATCCTGCAAAAACGCAAAACATTAATAATCAATCGACCAGAGTTTCAGGTAAGGTCATTGACTCTAAAGATGTACCTGTGCCTAATGCTCTGATCAACCTCACCAACCCTTCGTTGCAGCAATTTAATGCCAGAAGTAACCAGAATGGTGAATTTATAGTTGATTTGCCACCTGCAGTTGACAGAAAGAATCTTTCGGCCACGGCAACCGACGAATCGGGCAAAGGGAATTACCATGTCATCCTGAACAAGAGTTTCAAGGAAGAGGTATCCAACAGCATTAATTATAATTCAATCAATGAGTGGAAAATTCTTGATCAGCTATATAAGTCTGATTATTTCAAAAATAACCCTGATTTTCTCAAAGCCACACCCAATATAAAAGTCAAAAGTATTGAAAAAAGCCGTGATCCATATTGGAAAAAGTACCTTACCAGTTCCACAAATATGCTGGATATCATTAAGACTATCAGGAATTTTGAAATGGTCGGCAGCAAAATAATTTTTCGTGGATCAAACTCTTTTAATGCCCAGGACGGAGCGTTAATTGTTGTCGATGGCAACAAGTTAGGCACCGATGCATCAGCTTTGACAACAGTCAATCCCAATGATGTGGAGGATATTCAGATCCTTTTAAATCCGGTTGACATGTCTAACTACACAGCATTAAATTCGGTTGGGGTCATTGTGATCAAGACCAAAAGAGGGCTGCCTTCGACAACAGGCAATGAAGGGCAAACCAGCAGTCCTGTGGAAGTCACTCCAAAACTATTTTCCCCAAAAGCCATTGGTTATGAGAAGTATGATTTGAAAACGACATTGCAATGGATCCCAGTGCTTTTTACAAACGAAAACGGTGAGGCTAAGATTCCCTTTAAAACCGGGAATGTTAAATCAACGTTTGTGCTCGAAATTGCAGGATATACCGATCAGGGGAAATGGATTGGTAACCAAACTGAGATTAAAGTGGAATAACAAAGAAGGAACACTGGTTGCTGAGCGAAGTCGAAGTACCGGTGTCTTCCTCTTATTTGAGGTCTTCCTTTTTAAACCGGAGAGGCAGTAAATTGTCTATTCCGTTCATAACCAGTATTTTATCCGAACTATCGAGTATTATCCGAATCGGATTTCCAGCAATGTCCTCATATTCAGCCATTACCTGACGACATGCCCCACAGGGTTTTGCAATTTCGGATGGGGTGTTTCCGATGTTGATGGTGCTGATTGCAATGGCAAGTACCGGAACTTTGGGAAATTGAGCCGAAGCATAAAACAAGGCAGTCCTTTCGGCACATAAACCTGACGGATAAGCTGCATTTTCCTGGTTATTGCCTGTGATGATTTCACCATTTCCCAGCAAAACAGTTGCTCCGACAAGAAATCCGGAATAGGGTGCATAACCTTTTTTAGCCGCCTCGCGGGCAAGGCTTACCAATTTGCAATCATTTTCAGGTAGTTGATCCAAACCTGTAAATTCGGTGTATTTTATTTGAAGGGTAATCTCTTCCATGATTTGCTTTAAAACAATCCTCAAATATACAATATATTTAACCCGGATAATTTTTAGCGTCAATCAAGTCGATTTTTTTAATTTTGACGCAAAATTGGGAATCGGACAATTTGCAGTTTCCGATGTAATTAAATGATCTTGTATGTTGAAGAACAACTTAAAATATTTCTGGTCAATCGTATTATTCTGGTTTTTGAATGGTCATGCTTATGGAACAGACCAGCAAAAAAACACGCGGCAACAATACATTGACCAATTTGCGAAGTTGGCTATCCAGGAAATGAACGAATTTCATATTCCGGCGAGCATTACAATGGCCCAGGCATGTCTCGAATCGCGCGACGGTAATTCACCATTGGCTGTTGATGCAAATAACCATTTCGGAATCAAATGCAACAGTTCATGGACAGGACCCTCAGTCCGACAGGACGATGACAGCAAAAATGAGTGTTTCAGAAAATACAAAACAGCGATCGAATCGTTCAGGGACCATTCCAAATTCCTTACGGGAAGCACGCGTTATACTTTTCTATTCGACTATGATATAAAGGATTATAAAAAATGGGCTTATGGCTTAAAAAAAGCTGGTTATGCCACAGATCCCCAGTATCCAGAAAGGCTGCTCAAGATTATCAATGACTTTCAGCTTAATCAACTCGATGAATATTACAACAGCAAGAAAAATTATGCAATTCCTGAAAAACGGGAAGTTGCTTACATTGGAGGCAGCAAACGCAAAAGCAACCGTGGGATAGACAACTTTTCAATCAATCCCTATCAGACCCGAAATGTTGAGCGAAGAAATGGTGCCAAAGCTTTTGTGGCCAAAGAAGGGGATACCTACGAACAGATCGCCATGGAATTCTCGTTGAAAGAGTGGGAAATATTCAAGTACAATGATGCCCAAAAGGGGGATAAACTATCCAAAGGGGACATTATATATTTACAGACCAAAAGTGGGAGTGCCCCACGTGGAAACGACATTCATGTGTTGAAAAAAGGGGAAACCCTCTGGGATGTTGCACAATGGTATGGAGTAAGATTGAATGCGCTTTACAGGAAAAACCGGATGACCCGGGGCGAAGAACCGGTTGTGGGTCAGAATATATCTTTGCGGAAGAAAGTGAGGAAATAATAGGTGCTACATTCGATCTGCCACCCCGCCCTAAAGGGCACCCCTCCAGAGGGGAATGGATCGTAGTTTGGTGGTGGTTTGTCTTTTAAAAGCTTATAACCTACTGTAATTCAATTGATGGCATGATTTATAGTAATCATGTTCATATCGCATTCATATTTAGAAAGACAATCAATCTCGAAAATTCCCCTCGTTGAGGGGTGGCGAAGCCGGGGTGGTTGAAGCAATACCTGTATAACAGTCCTTGGGGGAAAAGTCGTTGCACGACAAATCGTTATGCCTTTTTTACAAAAATAAGGTATAACAAATTGATTGATAAGTACAAACAACATATCAGCACTTTTCAACTTTGAAACTGTCATTGTGCGGAGTGCGAAACAGATTGCCATTTGAATTCAGGACAAACTGCACTCCAAAGCAATCCCATTCTAAGAAGCACAGTGCCAAAAACAATGTTCTGGACGGTGCTTCAAACATGGGATTGCCACGCAAAACTCATATAACCTACTAATCATTTAAATTACAGATGTTTAGTTCGCAATGACAGCTTCGGGAGGAAGCACTTTATAATTCAATTTGTGCCAATTATCGTTACAAACGACAAACCTTTAACCCCACGTTACAAACGAGGGGGATTGTGTAAGTTCGGTGGCAAAATAGTAAATGTTGATTTCACAAATTTTTCGACCCACAATAGGATATTGTAAAATTTACACCTTACTCTATTCCGTTTGCCAATCGCTTCACTCTGTTCAGCTTGTTGCTTGATTAACTAGGTAACTTCAAACTTCCTCTTTCTCTCATTTTTTTATTTCGCTTATTAGCTTAAAAGGATGAATGGAAAAACATTGTTTACTTGGAAGAAACAATGCGAAAACCCATAATGATGTTGCGGCGGTTTGGACGTTCGTAGTTGGGCCAAAAAGTCTGGCAAGCTAAAGCAATCGTAGCCCAACCACCACCACAAACCACGCGCTGCGATCCCGAAGTAGCTCCTTGAGGATTGCTTTGCGGCGATTTAGCTAAATCACTAAACCAATCATTGCACCACTCATTTACATTGCCGCTCATATCATATAAACCAAATTGGTTGGGTTTTTTGGTTCCTACAGGATGAGTTTTATTGTTGCTGTTGACCTCATACCAAGCATAATCGCCAAGGTTGCTTTCGTCGTTCGTGCCTGCCCATTTTTGGCCAACACCCCCACTTGCAGCATATTCCCATTCTGCCTCGGTAGGTAAACGGAAGGTTTTACCGGTTTTTGCATTTAACTTGCCGATAAAATCCTGGACATCGTTCCAGCTCACATTCTCCACCGGCAGGTTGTCGCCTTTGAAATAGCTTGGATTGCTGCCCATTATAGCTTTCCATTGAGCTTGCGTTACCTCTGTTTTACCAATGGTAAAATTGCTTAATGTTACACTACAAGTACCAATTTTTAAAGTTTCGCTACCCATTAAGAAAGTACCTCCTTTTACTGCTATCATTTCTATATTTATGCCGTTTAGAGTTTCGGTAAAGGACTTAAGTTCAAAACTTAAAATAAAAGAACTTTCTCCAGAGATTTGCGAAATGAGAATAGTTTTTTCTGCCTTCTTTTCACCTTGCTGTATCCTCAAGGTGTGGTTCCCAAAAGTAAGGCTACCGCTGTAAGGGGTTTGTCCGGCAGGGCTTCCATCAATAAAAAGAGAAATACCTGAAGGTTCGGAATTGATTGTAACAGCCCTTCCGTTTACAAGCGTTTCGTTCACCAGTTCTGTTTTGCCTTCGGTAATTGTAATGGTTTTTGTCGTTGTGGCATAGCCCGGCAAACTAAGGGTGAGGGTATAATCGCCTACCATTAAATTGCGCAAAGTGGCTGGTGTTGTCCCCTTGTCATCCCCATTTAGCTTAATATTGGCCTCAATGGGTGTACTTTGGATTTCGACCGTTCCCATTTGCGGGCGTGGCGAAAGGGTTATGGTCTTTTGCTCGCCGGAGGTAATCTGGATCTTTTGGATATCGGAAGTATGTTTCGGCTTTCGGGCTTCAAAGGTATAGATCCCTTCGGTAAGCCTGCCTGTGTATGTCCCGGTTGTAAGCTTTTCGTCGTCTTTGTAAATATCGGCTTCGGGTTTGGTTGTAATGTTCACATTACCGTACAAGGCGGTCATTGGCACATCCAATGTTGCCTTTTCGCCCTCTGTTACAACCAATTGTTTTTTAATAGGTTGGTACCATTCTTTTCGCAATGAAACTGTATGGTTGCCTGAAATGATTTTATCAAGCATGCAAGGTGTGACCTTACCTGTCAGAGCATCGTCAAGTGTCACGGCAGCACCGCTTTCAGGCGAACTGGTTATGTAAATCGATCCAAATGAAGGGTTTAAAACAATATCCACATTTGTTGTCTGGCCATCCAAAATTGTGACGGTCTCGGTTTTCTCGTGGTACAAGGTCTTGCTCACGGTAAGTGGGTAAGTCCCGGTTTTAATTTTATCGATCGTGCAGGGAGTCGATTGTTCCATCGGTTTTCCATTCAGTACGACTGTTGCACCGCTTTCGGGCGAGGAGGTCAGTTTAAGCTGGCCAAAGGCAGGTTTCAAATTGTAATCAATATTCTTTTTGCCTCCATCGGATGTGAGCTCGAATTTACCTGTACCTGAATGATAAAGATCAAGGCTTAAATTGTAAGTATGGACCCCAAGGGAGTATTGCATAGCGAAAGGTGTTTGCTTTCCGGTTGACTTTTCGTCGATGTAAACGTCTGCCCCCGGTGGTTCGGATTTGATTACGACCCATTCGCTGCCAATTGTTTCCTGTGATACAGTTACTTCTACTTTTCCGGTTGTCAGTTCCAAAATATAAACCGTAGCTGGCTCGATTGGCATAGGGTACAGATAGTCGCGCAGGATACCCAATTGGGGATGCTGTATCGTCATGCGTTTGGCACCATAAGGGACATAGATCCAGTATTCACCAGTTTTAGGTATGGCAGCAACAATTCCCAATCTATCCGAGTCCCAGGTAAAACCTGTTTGGGTCGTCACAACTTTAATGATGGCGCAAACAAAGCCATTCTGGTCTTTCTTGGGGGCATCGATGCGTGCCGTCAAATCATTATCCTGCTTGACGAACGATTTTACGCTGATCTTTGGTTGTGCAAAAAGGGTGCTGCTAATAAAGAGCATCAATATTAAGGGCAAGTGGTTTTTAATTTTCATTTATGGTAAGTTAATGGAATCTCCTTATTTTTGATTACTGAATGATCAACGTTTGGGATTTGCATTTTTCTACCATGAATTGACCTGAAACTGTTGCGGGTGCCGTGTCATCAAAACCACCTACCGTTGACTGGGCATATCCAGTATGGACACGCCTGGATGGATCACTGTAATAAAAACGCCATGCCCCATCTTGAAGTTCATACAAACAACTTGTCTGACCAGGCTGAATGGTGATTTTTCCGTCTGCTACAGTTGGGAAAAGTGGGCCTTTACCGTAAATTAGATCAACAACGAAGTTCTTCCTATTGGTAAAGCAGAAATCGCCAATTTCCTTTTCCTCACAATCCTTAGATGCTGTCTTTTGATTATTAGAATTGTTTGCATCTGAGACTGTAGAATTTCCTGAAGGTCTAATCGGAGTGTTATTGATCAGTATCTCGTTTAATTCCGTTCTCTTACCCTCGTTAATTGTAACCTTTTTATTTATAGGTGAATACCCGACCTTGTTCAGGACCACCATATAATCGCCAATCAACAGTTTACTTATGGAATTTGGGGAAGTACCAACAATCTTTCCATCAATTGCAATTGTTGCCCCGGAGGGTTCCGTCATTACATCAAGCGAACCGGTTATTGGAATGGGTTGAAGATCAATAGTCGGTTTATCTCCCGATACAACTTCAATATTTTGAATTGCTGGCCGGTGATTGTCAAGGGTTGCCTTTACAGAATAAGCACCCACATTCAAGCGGCCCTGCCAGGTTCCTGTTCCTTTCCGTTCATCATTGATATAAATAACGGCTTCGGTAGGAGCAGTTATGTTCACATTTGCGAAGTTTGGTTTCAAGACCAAGTTCAATTCTGTGACCTGACCATCACGAACCGTTACTATTTGAGCGGATGGTTGATACATATCCTTAATCACCTGTAACCGATATTCCCCACTTGCCAAAGGTGCACTCAGGTAAGGTGTTGTTTGAAAAAGTAAATTTCCGTCAATCGTTATCTTTGCATCCTGCTCAGGTGTGGTTGTCACAGACAAATAACCAAATGCAGGTTTCAACTTTACATTAAGTACTATTTCTGAGTCCACTATCTCTATTTTTCCGCTCTCGGTATGGTAAAGGGGTGCTTCAACGCGATAAGGACAACTCCCTGGTTTGACATCGGCCTGATACGTTCCGGTTGCTACAAATTGACCATTCAGATAAACAGAAGCGTCAGCTGGTTCAGTATGAATGACCAAATGTTGCTGAACTGGTTGTTCAGCGACCAATTCCAAAATATAAACTGTAGCCTTTTCGATTGGGATCGGATACATATAATCACGAAGGACACCAAACTTTTCGTGCTTGATAGTGAGACGTTTAGCACCCCATGGGATGTATAACCAGTACTCTCCCACTTTTGTTTCAACCGCAATAATCCCTAAACGGTCAGGCTCCCAGTTAAAACCTGTTTCGGGTGTGACCACTTTGATAATGGCGCAAACATCGCCATTTTGGTCTTTTTTTGGAGCATCAACGCGAGCCGTCAAATCGTTTTCCTGTCGGCTGAACGATGGGATTCTCATTTTTGGTTGTGCCAAGAGGGTGCTGCTGCAAACAAGCAATAACGAAAAAACCAATTGGAATTTTATTTTCATAAAGCTCGGTAAGTTAAAGGAATATGTGATTGTAAAACTAAGAAAAGTTTTCAAGCGAAAGAATTACTAGGTTAAATTTTGTTTTATAGCTCGTTACAAACGATAAACCAACAACCACTCTCCGAAAAAACGGAATCCCGACAGAGCCACCCTACCCTAAAGAGCACCCCTCCGGCGGAAGGGAATGGATCGTAGTTCAGGGAGATTAGTCTTTAAAAAGTTTATATAAAATTGTATATCAAATGAATACATAATTAACCAAGATTCATTCTCACACTCCTTTTACCCTCAAAAAAACAATTACGTTTTGAAATTCCCACCGGAGGGGTGGCGAAGCCGGGGTGGTAAAGTGGGGAATATTGTTTCACATTGGAAGGGTGGCGAAGCCGGGGTGGTCAACACAGTATATTTAAACCCTACTGTTTAATGAAAGTCGTTGCAAACAACAAACCATTATTCTCCAGCACTGTATTCCGCAGCGTTTTGGAAGCCGCGCAGAAATTCGGCAATCCCCATTCGTTTTTTGCCGGAAAGCTGTATATCAAGCAGATGCAAATAACCATCGGAACAGACTACTTTGAGGAATTTCTTGTTGTCGGTGAGGAGTGTGCCCGGTTTTTCGTGATGTTCGGTAAGTTCCGCAGATGTTTTAAAGACCTTCACAGCTGTTTCGATTCCGCCCTTTGTGAAATTTGTCCAGGCGGCCGGGTACGGGCTTAATCCCCTCACAAGGTTATTGAGTACGCAGACAGGTTTTTTCCAATCAATTTTGCAGGTTTCCTTGAAAATCTTGGGTGCGTGTAAACGAACAGGATCAATTTCCCTAGAATCCTGGGGCAACAATTGGTAGTCTCCTTCAGCAATAGCATCCACAGTTTTGAGGACCAATTCTGCACCAATGACCATCAACGAATCGTGAAGTTCACCGATTGTCATTTCGGGACTAATCTGGATTTTCTCCTGAAAAAGGATATTTCCGGTATCGATCTCTTGTTTGAGCAGGAAAGTTGTAACACCGGTTTCGGTATCCCCATTGATAATGGACCAGTTCAGCGGAGCAGCACCCCTGTAACGAGGCAATAACGAACCATGAAGATTGAATGTTCCAAAACGTGGCATCTTCCACACCACTTCCGGCAACATCCTGAAAGCCACAATAATCTGCAAATCAGCATTTAATAATCTTAGATCCTGAAGGAAGGCTTCGTCTTTTAGTTTTTCAGGTTGAAGGACTGGTATTCCGTAACTTTCGGCATAAATTTTTACGTCCGATTGGTGCAATTTCTGGCCACGACCTGAAGGCCGGTCGGGAGCTGTTATCACCCCAACAACCTGATAACCATTTTCCACAAGTGCTTTTAAACTCTCCACTGCAAACTCGGGAGTGCCCATAAAAACAATTCGAAGATCCTTACCTTCCATTGCAAAAAATTGAGGTTTAAATACTTATATATTAAGTCTATACGTATTACCGTAAATTTGTGTTCCCTTTGCGTGCTTTCGGGTAATAGGGACAATTTTTGCAACCGTTCCCACAACAGTAGCCCCGGTTTTTCAAAAATGATTCAGTCATTATCCTATAGCCCTCTTTTGTTAAATGGTAATCTACCCCTTCTTTTAATTCACTGTTATATTCAATATTATCGTACATATCCAAAGTATTTGTTTCCTCTGCCCTGATCGTAAAACAATGCTTTTAATCCCAAGGCACGGTTTTAATAACAAACAATAAAAAGAAAGGTTCCACTATAATGAATGACCCATCCTGTCACGCTTGGTGCGCATATAGGCTTCGTTAAATGGATTTGACTTTATCACAATCGGAATCGATTCAACAACCTGTAAACCATAACCTTCCAATCCGACCCTTTTAACCGGGTTGTTTGTAAGGAGGCGCATTTTTTTAATCCCAAGGCTGCACAGGATCTGGGCCCCAACACCATAATCGCGTTCATCGGGATCGAATCCGAGGTGGATATTGGCATCAACTGTGTCAATTCCTTGTTCCTGTAGTTTATAAGCTTTTATTTTATTCATCAGGCCGATACCCCTACCCTCCTGCTGGATATAAACAATCACGCCTTTTCCCTCTTTTTCGATCAGGTCCATGGCTTTGTGCAACTGGTCGCCACATTCGCAGCGCAATGAACCAAAAATATCACCGGTTGCGCAGGAAGAGTGTACCCTTACAAGGACTGTCTCCTCAGGTTCCCATGTACCTTTGATCAGCGCAATGTGCTCAAC
Source organism: uncultured Bacteroidia bacterium (assembly GCA_903927965.1). Taxonomy (GTDB): domain Bacteria; phylum Bacteroidota; class Bacteroidia; order Bacteroidales; family Prolixibacteraceae; genus JAAFHB01. Next base: position 15,496 of record CAIYPA010000226.1, read on the forward strand.
TCCGTTCGATTTCTGAAGAAAAGGGATCAAACTAAAACTACCAAAAGCTGTTGGTAATTGAACTTCTTCACCTCTTTCGATAAGGCTCTCTTTATCAAGCTTATAGGCAATCAGGTCTGCGATGGAAACCAATTTTAACCCAAATTTTTGAGCAATAACAAAAAGTTGTGGAAGGCGGGCCATTGTACCGTCCTGGTTCAAAATCTCAACCAGTACACCAGCAGGGCTAAGACCTGCAAGCCTTGTCAGGTCAACAGCAGCTTCCGTATGTCCGGCACGGCGCAAAACGCCCCGACTTCTGGCCCTTAAAGGGAATATATGTCCCGGACGGCCAAGTTCGTGTGGCTGAGTGGCCGGATTTGCCAACTTCGCAATTGTAATTGCACGGTCACTTGCTGAGATACCGGTTGTCACATTATCACCGACAGCATCAACCGAAATGGTAAAAGGGGTATCATGAAGGGAGGTATTCCTTCCAACCATCATATCCAGTTCGAGCTCTTCGCAACGTTCTTCGGTAATGGCAACACAGATAAGTCCGCGACCCTCGGTTGCCATGAAATTGACCATTTCAGGTGTGATTTTCTCTGCAGCGGCAATAAAATCACCTTCATTTTCACGATCCTCGTCGTCAACTACAATGACTAATTTCCCATTTGCAAGGTCTTCAACAGCCTCATCAATGGTATTCAGTTTAAACTCGTTCATCCTAACAAAATTTTAAAGGGAAAGGATCCCTTATTTGCTTCAATTATAAATCCTTAGAAATCAAATTCATGCTGATTCTGATGGTTCTTCCAGTTTTGTCTTATCCTTCTTTTTGAAGAAGTTATAAATCCCTTTAAAGAAATCGGCGTAAGCATTCAAATTAAATACAACAGAATCATTGGCAGCTTTGTAGGTCAGGAATAACCCGGCAGGCAGGAAAACAAAGGTCGCAAACCACACGCCCTGCCAGAGTGCACCAACACTCTCACGCGCGAATTTTTCACCGGTGGTTGTGGTGACCCAATAAAAGATAAACAACACAACCGAGATAACAAGAGGCGCCCCTAGGCCACCCTTCCGGATAATCGCACCCAAAGGTGCGCCGATCAGGAAGAAAACAAGGCAGGCTATGGCAAAAGTATATTTTTTGTGCCATTCGATTTCAAACCGGTTGAGGTTACGTTTGTAATCGGTAATGATGTCGTCCGATAGCTTTATTGCCCTGACATTGTTCCTTGCCGAATTTATCGCACCATTAATGATCTCAAGCCTTACCGCAGAAGACGATTTCTGTATAATCGAGTCCAAATCCATGTAAGCAAGCAGTTTGATTTCCGGATTGGGTGTGGTATCCTTTCTGGCCAGTTTGAACACATTTGTCGTCAGGGTGGATATATAATTGATCATCAGGGCATGATCGATCCTTTGCCGTTCAAGGTCCCTACTCATCGAATCAACAAAATAGGTAATTTGATCGTTTCTCAATGCCCTGTTTTGGTTTCTAAAAATACTTTCATCCTTTCGTTCCAATTCCATCCCCTGCAAACCCATATAGATGGCCTGTTTTTTGAAATGGTCAGTACGGGCAGGGTAAGTCAGCTTCTGGCGATCGCGTGGTTGCATTTCGGAGTGGTTCTGACCCGAAAAAAGGTTAATGATCATGTATTTTTTGTCCTTTGTTATCTTCATGGTTCCCGAATCTGCAACGATTACAGTAATATTTCCCTTGTCTTCGGTGTGGTCATAGATCATAATGTCGTAGAGCATATTCCCATCTGCTGATTTCCGGCCAACTTTTATGGAATAGTTGTCGATATCATTGGAGAAGACCCCCGGTTTTACGATTATTTCGGGTTTTAATTGCCTGATACTCGACATTAAAGCAATCAGTTTTTTATAGGAAACGGGAATTACCTGATTGTAAAAATAGAATGACCCAATGCTGATGAATAAACTTAGTACCAAAAGAGGCTTCATGATACGGTAAAGGGAGATACCGGCAGCTTTCATTGCGAGCAATTCATTGTTTTCGCCGAGGTCGCCAAAGGTCATGATAGATGCCAGGAGCATGGCCAACGGGAGTGCATTGGTCATCAACATCGCCATCGTATAAACGATAAATTCCAATATTATGCTGAAATCTAAGCCTTTACCGACCAACTCATCGAGGTAAACCCAAAGAAACTGCATCAGCAGAACAAAGAGGGAGATGACGAGTGTTACGAAAAACGGACCGATAAAACTTTTAATAATATACCAATGTAGTCGCTTCATGCAATGGGTTTCTGAAACGATCGCAAAGTTAAACCTTTTTGGGGATTTGGAGTAATGTATGTTATGAGCCGATGGCTTGTTTTAGTTTTGCCACCTGTGAAGACCAGAGATTCTTGGCATCGGTTGCATCGTCGTCGTCCACATTGTCAGTAATGATGAGCGAAACATCCCCTGTAAGTTCATCCTTTACGATATCAAAAGAGAATTCATACCCCGGATCCATGTCCAACCATCGGAAACTTATAAATTTGTCTGGAACCGTCATAAGGATTTCGGCCTGCTGACTTGAATTGCTCCAGTAGAAGGAGACAATTTTACCATCAAATTTCACGTTATCGGCGAACCATTCAGCAAGTCCGGATGGATTACTTATCCTGCTGAACAATACAGCGGGGGAAGTTTTAAGGTTGAACTCTAATTTAATCTCTTTCATTCGAAACTCAGCTTTAATCGGTAAAAGTTTGATTGACTTAATCAACAGGTGCAAAATAGACATTTATTTATTAATAACAATACACTACTTTTAGATTGAAACAATTTTATTAAAAATTGTTTTGGGGGTTGCCCAAAACCGGAAAGGTATTATCTTTGCAGCCTCAAACCTCAAAAATGGCGAGGTAGCTTCCCGAAGCGTCGGGATTAGGGCGTCCCGAACAAATCGGGAAGGTCGCAGTGATTGAGTTATAGTAATTGAAATAATAGCGAGGTAGCTCAGTTGGTTAGAGCGTCCCGAACAAATCGGGAAGGTCACAGTAATTGAGTGATAGTAATTTGAAATAATGGCGAGGTAGCTCAGTTGGTTAGAGCGTCCCGAACAAATCGGGAAGGTCACAGTAATTGAGTGATAGTAATTTGAAATAATGGCGAGGTAGCTCAGTTGGTTAGAGCGTCCCGAAC
>CAIYPA010000227.1 GCA_903927965.1 uncultured Bacteroidia bacterium
GACATTAACTTTCACGAAAAAACTCTGTTGAAAAACAATTACTTTTGAAAAAACAAAAAACCATGCTTGATTCATTGGATATAAAAAACTATCGGAACCTTAGGAAACTAAGTATTTCTTCTTTGGGTAAGGTCAATCTTATCATTGGTAAAAACAATACCGGAAAATCTACTTTGCTTGAAGCGATTGCAGTTTACGCAACAAAGGGGGATTTGGCCTTAATTTATCAATTGTTAGGTGACAGAGGTGAGAATTTCAGGCAGAATGATCCGAACAAAAATACAACTGAATTAAACATTCGGGCTATATCATCTTTATTCACAGACAGGTTTGTTGGATTCGAAGAGTCTGATGCTATTTCGATTGGTTTTCTTGAGAGTAACTTTTTAAGGGATAGCCCTTCCGCTGAAAAGACGATATCAATTAGATTTGTAAAATATTTTGATGAAATCCAAAAAGACCTTCAGGGAGGTATTACTTCAAGGAAAAGAATTTTGGTACATAATACGGTAGATCAGGAACCTGCAAATCTTAAGGAGGGCTTTGAAATAAGGGAAGGAAAAAGTTCATCCATCTTTTCTTTTGAAGAGGATAGGCTCTTTAGAAATAGGACAGGTTTCAGAAGTCAGGGGAATAACGATAATTTGCAATTTATACGAACGAGAAATATAGATAGAGAGATTAATGGAAAGTTATTTGATAAAATAATATTAACAGAGAAGGAGAAATTTGTAATTGAAGCCTTAAAAATTATTGAACCATCGACTGAAAGGATCGCCTTTGTTGAAGAATCGCTAGGTGAACGAAGTGCTGTGATCAAATTATCAAAATCAGCAGCAATTTTGCCTTTACGTAGCATGGGGGATGGGATTAATCGTATATTAACGATCATACTTGCGTTGGTCAATGCTGAGAATGGCTTCTTATTGATTGATGAATTTGAAAACGGTTTACACCATACAGTTCAGGAGCAACTCTGGAAGATTATTTTTGACCTGGCAGGAAAATTGAATGTGCAAATCTTTGCCACAACCCATAGTGAGGATTGCATTAGTGGCTTTGCATCTGTTTTGAACAAACATAATAACCTTATTGAAGGAAAGCTAATCCGTCTTGAAAACAGAAATGGAATAATAAGGCAAGTTGAATATGACGCTAATGAATTAAGAATAGCAACAGTCAATAATATCGAAACCCGCTAATGAAACCAAACCAGATGTTTAAAAAAAAGCTTTTAGTAGAAGGGAAAAATGATCAACATGTCATCTGGGCAATCTGCGAAAAACTCCTTGTTAAAACATCATTTGATGTTATAGATTGTGGTGGTGACCAAAAATTAATCGAACAAATTCCTATTAGGAAAAAGGAACCAGGATTAGAGACTCTAGGAATTATTGTAGATGCAGATACCGACATTGGAAACAGATGGAAAACATTGAGAGCATTGATTTCCTCTCTGGGATTTAACGTTCCTGATGAACTCCCATCAAATGGGCTTATCGTTATCAATGAGGATATTATAAAAATTGGTGTTTGGATTATGCCCAATAACAACCTTAATGGAATGCTTGAAGATTTTATAGCTTTTCTTGTTCCCAAAGACGATCTACTTTTGCCAATTGTCAATCAGACTCTTGACCACATTGAGAGCCTGAACCTCAATAAATATTCATTGATCCACAAATCCAAAGCAACCATTCATTCCTGGCTCTCCTTGCAAGAAAACCCTGGTACTCCTATTGGTTTAGCGATAACAAAAAGATATTTAACCACTGAGGAACAAACTTGTGACCTCTTCAGAAAGTGGCTCGACGAACTTTTTAACACATAGATTTTATTACGCAATGAATTACCAATCAGACAATAATGGATATTACGGCACATTTGGAGGAGCCTTTATCCCCGAAATGATGTATCAGAATATCAATAACTTACAAAATTGTTACCTGGAAATCATCGAAAGTGAGGATTTTGAAAAGGAGTTTCGCCTATTGCTTCGCGACTATGCGGGAAGGCCCTCGTCACTCTATTTTTCCGACCGGCTTTCGGACCATTATCACACCCATATTTACCTCAAACGTGAAGACCTTAACCACACAGGGTCGCACAAGATCAACAATACAATTGGCCAGATATTGTTGGCAAAACGGTTGGGCAAAACACGCATCATTGCTGAAACAGGTGCCGGTCAGCATGGAGTGGCCACGGCAACAGTTTGTGCCAGGGCGGGTTTAAAATGCATTGTTTACATGGGGGCTGTCGATGTGGCCCGCCAATCTCCCAATGTCGAAAAGATGAAAATGTTGGGCGCGGAGGTTCGACCGGTACAAAGTGGGAATAAAACCCTTAAAGATGCAACCAACGAAGCCATCCGCGATTGGATCAACAACCCGGTTGACACACATTATATTATCGGGTCAGTTGTTGGGCCACATCCTTACCCCGATATGGTTGCCAGGTTCCAGTCGGTGATCAGCGAAGAAATCAGGGTACAACTCCTTGAAAAAACAGGCAAGGAAACTCCCGATTATGTTATCGCTTGCGTTGGAGGTGGGAGCAATGCGGCAGGTGCTTTTTACCATTTTCTGGACAATCCTGAAGTAAAATTAATTGCTGTTGAAGCAGCAGGCAAAGGAGTTGAAACGGGCGAATCTGCAGCTACAACTGCACTTGGGCAACCAGGTGTCCTACACGGGAGTAAAAGCCTTTTAATGCAAACATCTGATGGACAAGTTATTGAGCCATATTCGATTTCGGCTGGTCTGGACTATCCGGGGATTGGTCCAATGCATGCCAACCTGTTCGTTACAAAACGGGCCCAATTTTTGAGTGCAACTGATGAAGAAGCACTTAAAGCGGCTTTGTTCTTAACCCAATGCGAAGGGATTATCCCGGCATTGGAATCGGCTCATGCTTTGGCAGCTCTCGAAATGATTTCTTTTAAACAAGATGAGGTTGTTGTTGTCAATGTTTCAGGACGCGGGGATAAGGACATGGAAGCGTATCTAAATTATTATC
>CAIYPA010000228.1 GCA_903927965.1 uncultured Bacteroidia bacterium
CCATTCGGTTGACAGGTCTTCGTTCAAAATTCACAAATTTTCTGTTTGATAAATTTGAGAATGCCTATGTCAACGGACACAGGACAAAAAGGTTGCCAGGTCATGTGAATTTTAGTTTTCACGGTCTGGAAGGTGAAACCATCCGACTGCTCTTGTTGCTCGACGAGCTTGGAATTGCTGTTTCTGCTGGATCTGCCTGTTCTTCAAATCATGGAAGCAATGCTTCACATGTTTTGCAGGCCATTGGACTGAACCCATTGGAAGCGCGTGGAGGGATCCGTGTCAGCTTTGGTCGTTTTACGACTGAGTCTGAGATTGATTATTGCATCGGCGCATTGAAACAGAGTATTCCGGAATTAACGACAATATTTTCATAAAATAGAAATTCTAATCAATATCAAAAAAATGAGTACACAAACACTTGAAAAACCAAAATTGATTCTCCCGAACCTGGATTGTGGTGCCTGCGGTTATAAGACCTGTAATGAATTTGCATTGGCTGTTGATGATGCAATCGTTGAAGTAAAGATGTGTGTCCATGCTAGGCAGGTTGTTAAGGAAGAGCGAAACCGGGCCAATTGCTTAAGTTGTTTGAACAACGAAAATATTGGTGAAAAATTGGAATGGAAAGACAGCCTCAAGCGAGATTTTGATTTTATCCTCGATGTGATGGACGGAGAACCCGGCCCAAGAGAAACCATCCTGCCCTATAATCCGGCATTGGTAAAGGAATTGGGTGTAAAGAAAGGTGATGTGATGATCGGTCGCCCAATGGGGATGTCATGCGGTTGCCCAGTTACCCACTGTGGTGTTGTTTCGGATGTGGATGCTCGTAACGGTGTTATTTATTGGAATGTAACCGGACCACTTCGCCCACGTTCCGAAGGATTTGTCGATATTGGGTTTTATGTTTCCCAAGCCTACGAAGGAATTATCAAAGAATCGCGGGAAGAGATAAAATTGGGACGGCGTTACTGGTTTTTACCAAAAAGATGCATGCTTCAATGGCGGCACAGTGGGCTTGTAAATGCTGTGACCCGAATGAGGGATGGTAGTTATAAGGTTAGGATAGAAGGTTTATATATTGGTTGAGCGATTTTCTTCAATTCAAAGTATAAACTAAGTTTTAATGATAGGAAATGCCTTGTTTATGGTATAAAAATACCATATCCAAGGTATTTCCAATAAATTTAACAATGTGCAATTTAGCATCATATTAATCTTGTAGGAAGTATGAATTCTGAAATGAAAATTAACCGCCAATTATTCATTACATTGGCAGGTGCTGGGGTAGGCGGACTAATCCGATGCAATAATACAATTGTTTGTAATCTCCGAAAAACATTACAACAAACAATCTTGTTACTATCCTGAGCCGCCAATCAGGGTAGTAACTCAAACATTTTGTACTTTAGTCCCTCCGCTGAATATTGCCTATTTGCAACTTGCAAGAAATAGGATCTTAATAAGCCAAATAAACTGTGAAATATATTAATCTTGACGCTTCTATCAAAGAAAGCAATTCGAATTTTCTCAAGAAATTTCCTCCTTTTATGGTGCGATGGTTTGAAAAGATCATCCATCAGGACGAACTGAATCGGATTCTCGAAAAATACAAAGATTCGAATGGAGCAGATTTCCATCGAAGTATCGTAAGGGAGTTCAATTTGTCGTTTGAGATTGAAGGCCTCGAAAACCTGCCTGACAATGGGAAGTGCTTCTTTTTGGCCAACCATCCTTTTGGGATCATCGATGGGCTGGCAATAACAAAAACAGTGATTGAAAAGTACGGAAACTTTAAGGCCATTGGAAATGAGTCGTTTAATTTTGTTCCAAATCTTAGGCCCTATATTGCTCTTGTAAATCCTTATGGGAGTAGTTCAAAATCCTACGTGACCGAGTTGGAAAAAATCTATCAGTCGGATGTGCCAATCACCCATTTCCCCGCAGGTAAAGTATCGCGCAGCTACAATGGGAAGGTGCAGGATTGTGAATGGCAAAAAAGCTTTATAGCCAGGGCTATCTCCAGTCAACGTGATATTGTTCCGTTCTATTTCCATGGACAAAATTCCAACCTGTTTTATAGGATCAACAGGTTAAGAAGAATATTGGGTATCAGGATCAATCTCGAATTGATTTTGTTGCCCCATGAAATGTTCATAAAACGAAATCAGACAATCAGGTTTATTATCGGGAAACCAATACCCTGGCAAAAATTTGATGCCTCAAAAAGCCATCTCGTTTGGGCACAAATTGTTAGGGATCATATCTATACTTTGCCACACTGCAATCCCTGATACCCTATTCAGGGTATATAAAATACCAAATCAAGGCGATGGTGCAGAAAATATTTTTTATAGATTTTTGCAGTGTATTAAGAATTAAAGATTATGAAAGCAATTAAAAGAGATTTGAACATTGGGGGAAAACCCCGTTCCGGCAATCGGGTTGCCAAATATGGTTGGAATATTTTGATGATGGTGATCATGATCTGTTGCCTTGAATCGAACGCTCAGAATAAGAACAAGGTCGTTTCCATTACAGGTACCCAATTTACCTATCCTTTAATCGAAAGATGGATTGCCGAGTATGCAAAGATAAACCCGGGATTGAAGTTTAATCTGATCAAAGATCAGGAAAACAGTGATCAAGGAGATTTAAGAGTGATTGCCCATACACCTGAAAAAGGGGAGATCGCATCAAATAAAACATTGGTCGATGTGGGCCGTTTTGCTATCCTACCTATTACAAGTGGAAAAAACCCCTCATTTTCAAAGGAATTCAAAAAGGGTGTCAGGCTAAACGGATTGAAAGCCATCTTTATGAAGGAGGAAGCCGATTATAATTCTGCGGAAGGAAAAGCGAAGAAACCCGAATTTACGGTCTATTCCAAAACCCCGCAATCGTGTGTGGCAAAGGTAATCTCGGCCTATCTGGGGTCTCCTTCCGAAGATTTAAAGGGGATTTTTGTGACCGGTGACGATATGTTTCTCATTACATCATTGTTAGAAGATTCAACAGGTGTCTCCTATAGCAATCTTGGGTACATCTATGATCTAAAAAACCGTAACCCTTTGATTGGTATCAAGATACTTCCAATAGACCTGAACAACAACGGTCGCCTGGACAAAGAGGAGCAGATTTATGGAAATCTGGATGAAGTAATTACTTACCTCGAAAATTCCAGAAGCACCTCTATACCAACTGATCATGTTAGTTTTGTTACCGATGGAAAAACGTTGAACCCTGATATACAGGATTTTCTGAGCTGGGTGAAGACATCAGGACAGGAATTCAATCATCAATATGGATTCCTATACAACAACTCCGCAAAAAATATTGCACTTACCCAGAAGTAGTATTTGAAAAAGTATTAAAGATCGATTTTCGTTTGTTAGCCATTAATTTATAGTTATTCGTTTGTTTTTGACCCAAAAGCCCCCCCTTTTTTGCCAATCAGTCGAGGGGGGCTTTTATCCTCTCAATTGAGCATATGGGTGTCAATTTATACGATAGATTATCAGGCAGATAGTACGTCTATCTCGATATAGGGAATGATCTTTACCGGTACAATTGCCATTATTTGTTCAAATAACTTCAACAGGATACCCCTGTTGTTATGGATTCCTATTTCAAAATCACAAAATAATCATTCATATGAAACGATGTTGTTGCTGTCATAAAAGATAAAAATCCTATCAGGATAAAAGAATTCAGTTATAAAATGTAAAAAACCAAAAAATCAATGAATAAGCACTTTATAAAAAAGATAGTTAAATTGTTATTCCTATCTGTTGTTGTCTTATTGCAATTTGAACAATTGTCGGCACAGCAGGAAAAAGCAATTGGCGGAAAAATAACCGATTTAAAAACAAAGGAGCCAATTGTTGGGGCAATTGTTGCCGTACGTGGAACCTCCCAGGGAGTGGTGACAAATGAAAAGGGAGCCTACTCGCTAAAAGTTAAGAAACTACCTGTGACACTTGTCGTTAGCAATATTGGGTACGAAAGCCAGCGGATCATCGCTTACAGTACCGAAAATTTGAATTTATCTCTCAAAGAGATTGTCAGCAGGTTGGACGAGGTAGTGATAACCGGTTACAGCACCCAGGAAAGAAAATCAATCAGTGGATCAATCGTAACACTGAACACAAAAGAGGTACTGAAAGACCTTCCTATCGCAGGGGTCAATCAGTTATTGCAAGGGAAAGCAACAGGTATTCAGGTACTTTCCAACTCTGGTGTACCAGGTGGTGGGATAACTTTCAGGGTACGCGGAAGCAATTCGATCAATGCTGCGAACGAACCTTTGTACATTGTCGATGGCGCATTTATCAGCAACAGTGACCCAATACGTACCGGCCTTGGGCAACAGGCAGCATCAAATCCGCTTTCTGACATCAATCCATCCGATATTGAGAATCTTGTCATTCTAAAAGATGCCAATGCAACGGCCATTTACGGATCGTTGGGAGCCAACGGTGTCATCATCATTACGACTAAGCGTGGGAAGTTGAATACAAAAGCGAAGATCGACCTGAACATTTCTCATGGATGGTCGACAGCAGTCAAAAAATTCAAAGTGACCAATGGGCCAGAGACCGCTTTACTTTCCAATGAGGCTTTGCTGAACACGGCTATCGATAAGGGACTTTCCCCTTCATCTGTTGTTTACCTGTTCCCCGATCCATCAACTGCTCCCACCTACAATCGGACTGATGATTTGTTCCGCGTGGCCGCAACTTCAAATTATGAAATCGCTGCGCAGGGTGGGACAGCAAGGAGTACCTATTACGTCGGTTTCGGATACCTGAAACAGGAATCTGTCGTAAAACCTTCTGATTTTGAACGTTACAGTGCAAGGATCAATTACGACAACAACCTTACCGACAAGTTGAAAGTTGGAACGAGCCTGAACCTTTCGCGCACCTGGCGAAATGTAAGCAGTAACGACAACAACCCAAAAGGGGTCATCAATTCTGCACTGTTCGTAAGGTCCTATCTTCCAAACTATAATGCGGACGGCAGCTATACCCGCTATGGAAGTTTTGACAACCATATTGCCTTGATCGACCATCTTGACAACAATGCAATTGGCTGGCGTACAATAGGAAACTTGTTTGCAGAATATGCAATTCTTCCTGAGTTGAAATTCCGCAGCAACTGGAGCCTCGACAACAATGATGTAAGCGAGAACAATTATGCAAGCACCCTTATTAGTGCAGGAATTGCAACAAACGGTGCCGCTGACGCTTACAATACCAAGAATATTGTTTACACAAG
>CAIYPA010000229.1 GCA_903927965.1 uncultured Bacteroidia bacterium
TACATGGAAATCCTCAATGGTTTTATAATTTCCGGAAGTGATCTGCCGGTATAGGAATTCGGTCAATCTCGAAAGGCTAATGTTGCTGGAAGCTGCAAATTCCTTTGCTTTTTCGATGACTTCCTGATCAAAACGGAGGGTAAGTTTTGTTTCCATCTTTTTTACGTCAAATGTGATAATTTTATACGTATAGTCCAATTGAATGAACTAGATTTACCATTTGGGAAGAAGGTAATTGTTTTCGATCAGAAGCATATTTTCCAATTGCAAAAAAATCCCACCTCCTTTGGGAAATGGGATCCTTTATAATGTTCTTCTTGATTAAGTTAAATCTATACCAATGCTTGTTCCCTCATCGCACTGGCGACCTTGATGAAACCACCCATATTTATCGCGTTTGGCTTCGTAAAAATTGATAAAACGACTCCAATGCAATAATAAAAATCGATTCCAATTAAGGGAAAAGTGGATTTCTGCAAGGGGATGTCAAAATGAAAAATTGGTGACGCATATTTGCAGATTAGAACAAAAGTATTCCCAATCTGTTATTCACAAAAGATGTGACATGAAGATTCTCCTGACCGGTGCGACCGGATACATTGCCCAGCGGCTGTTGCCCGTCTTGTTGCAAAACGGACACGAGGTGGTCTGCTGTGTCCGCGACAGGTCAAGGTTCAACCATCAGCGTTATCAATCCGAAAATATCACTGTCGTCCAAGCCAACTTTCTCGAACCTGATAGCTTAAATGAAATCCCATTGGATATTGATGTTGCCTACTACTTGATCCACTCTATGTCAACAAGTGTTGGAGATTTTTCGAAAATGGAAGATGTTTCGGCACGAAATTTTAAGATCAGGATTGAACAAACCAACGCTATACAGGTCATCTATTTGAGTGGGATCACAAATATTGAAAAGCTCTCAAGGCACCTCTCCTCCCGCAAAAATGTGGAAGAATTGCTTAAATCAGAGAAATACGCCCTTACAACGCTCAGGGCCGGCATAATAATTGGGTCAGGAAGTGCTTCCTTTGAAATCATCCGTGACCTTGTCGAAAAATTACCTGTTATTATTGGTCCAAGTTGGCTCAACACCCGATCGCAGCCCATTGCCATCCGCAATGTTGTCGAATATCTGATCGGTGTCATGAACAATAAACCAACCTTCAACAATTCATACGACATTGGCGGCCCCCGGGTTCATACCTATAAGGAGATGTTGCACCGTTTCGCAAAGGTCCGGGGATTGAAACGTTGGATTGGCGTTGTTCCGGTCATGACGCCACGTCTTTCGTCCTATTGGCTTTATTTCGTTACGACTACCTCTTATTCGCTTGCCAAACATCTGGTCAACAGCATGAAAGTGGAGATTATCTGTAAAGAAAGCAATATCAATGAGTTGATTGGAGGAATTAAACTGATCGGTTTTAACAAGGCGATCCAGCTTGCCTTCGGTAAAATCGAACAGAACCAGGTCTTGTCGAGCTGGAAAGACGCCCTCACTAGCTCGGTACTGAATGACGGAATTTCAAAACACATCCAGGTGCCTGTTAATGGATGTTATACCGATAAAAGCCAGCTCGAAATACAGAACAGCGAACGGGTTTTGCAGAATATCCTTTCCATTGGCGGAACAAAAGGTTGGTATTATGCCAATTGGCTCTGGAAAATGAGGGGAGCGATAGACAAGTTGGCCGGTGGAGTCGGTTTGCGACGGGGAAGGAAAAACCCGACTGAACTGATGGTTGGCGATTCCCTCGACTTCTGGCGCGTGATCATGGTCAGCAGGGAAGAAAAAAGGCTTCTTCTTTACGCAGAGATGAAACTTCCTGGTGAGGCCTGGCTTGAGTTCAGGATCATCAACGACAAAATATTGACCCAGACTGCAACATTCAGGCCATTAGGTGTTTGGGGCAGGTTATACTGGTTTTCTGTATTGCCTTTTCATGGGTTCATCTTTCCCGGCATGATCCAGAAAATCGCAAAGAGTTAATTTATTTGCAATTCAATTATTTACAATTCCAATTATGAAATCATTAAAATACATCCCTTCACTTTTAATCTGCCTTCTGATCCCGTTAACGATTGGCGGCTTGTCAGGATTTTTCACTTCATCCGCAATCAGCACCTGGTACGTCACATTGAACAAACCATCGTTTAATCCACCCAATTTTATTTTTGCCCCAGTCTGGACGACGCTTTTCACGTTAATGGGAATTTCGTTGTTTGTGATCTGGAACTCTGCGAAAGGGTTCAGGCGCAACAATGCCCTGCTTATATTTGCGGTTCAGATCGTCTTGAATTTTATCTGGAGTTTTTTATTTTTCAATTTTGAAAGTCCTGGATTGGCATTGATCGAAATTACCATGTTATGGTGCAGTATTTTGATGATGATCATCTACTTCGGCCGCGTCAGTAGGCTTGCCGCAGCCCTGCAAGTTCCCTATTTGCTTTGGGTTTCGTTTGCCTCCATCCTCAACACAGCCATCTGGCACTTAAATTGATCCATCATGCCAGTCTATACATTGCATCAAACCCTAAGGATACCTTCCACACTTGAAAAAGTCTGGGATTTTATTGCTGCTCCAGGTAACCTAAAAAAAATCACCCCTCCTTATATGGGTTTCGATATCACCACAAAAGGGCTGCCCTCGAAGATGTACCCGGGAATGATTATCCATTATAAGGTAAGTCCTGTTTTTGGGATCCAAACCACATGGGTTACAGAAATCACCCAGGTTAGCGATTTAAAATATTTCGTTGATGAACAGCGTGTTGGACCATACCGGATGTGGCATCACCAGCATTTTATCGAACAGATTGATGGAGGGGTATTAATGACAGACATAGTCGATTATCAGCCACCACTTGGTTTTTTAGGTGCGTTGGCAAATTGGTTGATTATTCAAAGAAAGCTCAGGGAGATTTTTGATTTCAGGACCATGAAGGTCGAAGAACATTTCGGAAAATTTAATAGTATATGAAACAAATTAATTATGTCATTCTATTGATTATCAATTTTATAATAATGATAATTAATCCATCGGATGCACAACCTGCCGGTCATGCCACAAATCTGTCCTATCAATATGAAAAGCCATCTGACTGGACAATCAGGGTGCTCTCCTACAATGTCCGAAACTGCTTGGGCATGGATGGAAAAACAGATTACAGCCGTGTTTCAGGTGTTATTCAGTCGATCCATCCA
>CAIYPA010000230.1 GCA_903927965.1 uncultured Bacteroidia bacterium
AGAAAAATACGCTTTATAACAAAAACTATATAACAATTGGGGTTTCTGTGCTGATTGCAAAGTTTTCAGCCCGCAACAACGGCGTTGCGGCTAGACAGGAAAGCAACCCGAAATCCCCAACTGTATATAGTTCCGTACGTTGTACGCAACTTAAAGACCTATGAAACAGATTCAATATATATTAAGTTTGACCTTGTTAATTGCATTGACATTTGGATGTAAAAGACAAATTGATCCTAAGGTAAAAGAAGCTTATTATGAAGCGTTTACAAATAAATCTACTGCTTCGAATTATGTGGTATTTACTGCCATTGATTTGCAGACGAATAAGTCAAAAGAAATATGTTGCCCCAGCAGGTCGCTAATCGATGCATTCATTCATGACGACCTTTCACAAAAAGATTCAATTTCCTTTATTAATTCGTATTATAAAGCTTGTAGTGTTTATGATAGTATTTTGATTTCTAGTACATATAATCCAACATTCAAATTCAAGAAATCAGAATCATTAGTAGATATTGATTTTTACAATTATGACATTGACTCGGTTGAATATTATTCTAACCAGCCAGATATTGCGGCTCTAATAGAATCAATTAAAAAGAATTTTAATGACACTGTCCCTCTCTTGCTAATTGATTATTACAAAACTGACTCTAGATACGTCAATCACGTATTATATAAAAATGGAATATTATGCAAAAACAATTGTGGAACCGGATTCACTGTAATAAGCAAGATATTAAAATAAGCTGCGTACAACAAAAACTATATGTCAATTGCCGTTTCCATGCAAAATTGCAAGCTTCCAACCCGCATCAACTTTGGCACTGTTCGACAGGAAGGTCCCCCGCAGTCGGCAACTGCATATAGTTTCGAACGTTGAACTAAACCTAACGGTAACATTCTGCGTAATTGACTAATTTTAGGATGCAAATTTTAAAATTAGTTATCATGAAAAAAAAGAATCGCCTTATGTAGAGAAGCTTATCCAGGAGATGCAGCTTCGCAATTACAGTCCAAGAACAGTTAAAACCTACAGTGACCATTTGGCAAGGATTGGTGACGAGATGCAACTTTCATTGGATGTTGTAACGGTTCCTCAGTTTAAGGCCTATCTTCACAAGAGGATTGTCAACGACAACATTTCGACTTCGTTGATCAACCAGACAATCAGCGTGTTTAAGCTCCTACAGGTCGATGTTCTGGGCCGTGAATGGGAACAGTTCAAGATCAAACGGCCACGGCGTGAAAAAAAATTGCCAGTTGTTTTGTCGGTTGGAGAAGTTGAAAAGCTTATTTCCGTTACACAAAACATTAAGCACAGGGCAATTATTGCCCTGGCTTACTCCGCAGGGTTAAGGCGGCAAGAAGTTCAACTGATCAAACCGGTCAGCATTGATTCAGCCCTGATGCAAGTGAGGGTGGTACAAGGCAAGGGCAAAAAAGACAGGAACACGATCCTTTCGCCCAAAGCCTTGGATTTACTTCGGACCTATTACAAGATACAACGGCCAAAGATATTTTTGTTTGAATCACAGGGCAAAACTGGTGTACCGCTGGCGGACTCGACATTAAATGAAATTGTCAAACAAAGTGCAGCTAAAGCGGGCATAAAGAAAAAGATATCGTTTCATACGCTCAGGCATTGTTTTGCCACCCACCTGTTGGAAAAAGGTGTCAACCTGAGGATTATCCAGGAGTTTATGGGCCATGTGTCGCTAAAGACCACCTCAATTTACCTTCACCTTGTAAATGTCCAGCCCTCGGGTATCGTTTCGCCCCTGGATTCCATGGACATTTAAAACAGGTATCATGGAAAACAAAAGACAACCTGTTGAACTGGCCGATATTTTCAAGGCCAGTGGGGACAATTTTCTGCAAACGCACAACTTGT
This sequence comes from uncultured Bacteroidia bacterium, assembly GCA_903927965.1. Lineage (GTDB taxonomy): Bacteria > Bacteroidota > Bacteroidia > Bacteroidales > Prolixibacteraceae > JAAFHB01. The sequence goes on from CAIYPA010000230.1 coordinate 1,898, forward strand.
GCCCCGATCAGTTGAAGGCTTTTCATGCCATAGAAAATTGCAGGACAGCGGCTTTGGGCGGCCACACCGATCAGTGCGACAAATGTGGGTACACCAAGCAATCCTATAACTCGTGCCGCAACAGGCATTGCCCAAAGTGCCAGTTTACAAAAAAGGTGCAATGGGTCGATAAACTTGCGGCCAATTTGCCACCGGTAAGGCACTTCCATATCGTGTTCACCATACCCGATTGCCTTAACGCTTTGTTTTACATCAACCAGGCCAAAGCATACGGGTTGCTTTTTAAGGCTGCGGGACGGGCTTTGTTGCAATGTGCCGCCAACCCCAAACTGATAGGTGCCCAGGCAGGTGCTGTCGGGGTACTGCACACCTGGGGGCAAACATTGGTCTATCATCCCCATATCCACATGATTGTTCCCGCAGGGGGACTTTCGGACGATCAAATGGAATGGGTCCCGTCCCCAAAAAAGTTCTTCCTGCCGGTAAAGCTGCTAAGTGGCGTTTTCAGGGGCATCCTTTGCCGGCTTCTTGAGCAAGCCATCGAAAAGGGGGAAATACGTTTGCCGGACGATACTTCCGGGTTTGCGATGTTAAAGGCACTTTGTTATCTCAAAAACTGGGTAGTTTATTGTCAAAAACCGTTTGCCGGTCCCGAAGGGATTATCAGGTACCTCGGAAACTACACGCACCGCGTGGCAATTTCAAACCACAGGATAGAATCGTTTGAAAACGAAAAGGTTACATTCAACTACAAAGACTACAAGACCGGGGGAACCAAAAAAAGTTTGTCCCTCGAAATCAACGAGTTTGTCCGCAGGTTCTTGCAACATGTCCTGCCCTGCGGGTTTTATAAAATCAGGTATTTTGGGATACTTGCTTTGTGCAACATGAAATCTAAACTGGAAACCTGTTTCAGCCTTATCGAAAACAAAACCTATTTTTCGGTATTGGAAGGGCTCAACTCATTTGAGGTTTTGCGTATTGTCACTGGCAAAGACCCGGTGTGTTGCCCCAAATGCCAAAAAGGTAAAATGGTGCCACGTTCCATTGATATTGGAAGATTGGTGCCCGGTTAGAAAATGATCAGGGAAACGTTCTTTAAAATTGCCTGTAATCCACCTCGATGGCTTTAAAAAAGGCCAATAGGGAAAAGCATGTCCGATAAAGGCCAACAATAATGACTAATGTTTCGCACATAAAAAAAGTGCTTAAAACATTGTGTTTTAGATAAAAAAAGTAGCATGGAAATTTTGTTAAGACCTTAAAATGTAGTAATTTAAGGGCGAATCCAAAACAATACTGCCATGCTA
>CAIYPA010000231.1 GCA_903927965.1 uncultured Bacteroidia bacterium
AACAAACCCCATTCGCCAGCTTTCGGTGTAATCCTGCGGTTAAAAACACCCATAATAAACACTGCGGCAATTGCAGGGGCAATCAACGACTGTACATTTTGGAGATATTCATAAAGTACCGAGCCCAAACCTTTCATGATCGGTATCCAGACCAATCCTAAAAATACGACAACAATAGTGGCAATACGCCCAACCCAAACAAGTCGGTGTTCAGTTGCCTGGGGCCGGTAGTTCTTGTAAAAATCGATGGTAAACAAAGTTGCCGAAGAATTGAAGTGGGCAGCCAGTGAGGTCATCAGGGCGGCAATAAAACCGACAACAACGATACCTTTGACGCCGATGGGCAACAACGTACTTACAAGGCTTCCATAGGCTTCATTATTATCAGTAAACATCACAACTCCCTTTGCTTTTAAAGCTGCTGCGATCATACCGGGAATCAGGAACATGAAAACGGGAAGTACTTTCAGGAAACCAGCAAGGATAGTCCCTTTACGGGCATTGTTTAAATCTTTTGCGGCCAAAGCACGTTGAACAATGTGCTGGTCTGTACACCAATACCAGAATCCAATAATCGATGCGCCGAAAATGACTCCAACTCCAGGAAATTTGGCATACAAAGGATCAGATGGGTTGGCATGGTACAAATGGCGGTTTGTACCAATATGGGTCATAACCGCATCCCATCCACTGATCAATCCACCGTCACCAACCTTCAACAGGCCCAGGATCAGGATCGTGATCGCTCCAAGGATCAGAATTGGGGTCTGGATTACGGAAACCAGCATGATTCCCTTCATTCCACCGAGTACAGTAAATATGCCGGTTAGCAAGACCAATCCGATCGCCCCATACCAAAAGTCGATCCCCATGACCGATTGAAGGAATATCCCTCCGGTAAAAGCTGTGACAGAAACTTTGGTCAACACATAACTGATCAATGTAATGATCGACAATGTCGAACTTGTGTTCGAATTGAACCTTTTCAACAAAAACTCAGGCATTGTGAACACTTTGCTGTGGGCATAGAAAGGGACAAAGACCCATCCAAGGACGAGGATCATCCAGCCCTGCATTTCCCAGTGTGCCATGGCCATGCCACTTTCGGCACCGGCACCTGCCAGTCCAACAAGATGTTCGGAACCGATATTCGCAGCAAAAATCGCCGCTCCCACAGCAAGCCAGGTTTCGCTACGTCCGGAAAGAAAATAGTCACTTGTGTTGTCCTTTTTGTGTTTTAGGACCCACCAAACCACACCAAGCAAACCAAATAGGAAAAAAATAACTATTGACCAGTCGAGTACTGCCATAATGCAAAAATTAGAAGATTAATCTATTGATAATTATTAATTTAAATTCCTTTGGACAAGTGATAGTACAATTCGTTCCAGCGGATTTCCTTTTTAAAGTCGGATATTTTGGTCGAATCATCAATGAGCAGATATTCCAATCCTGCCATTTCGGCAAAATCTTCGATTACCTCGGCTGGAATGGCTTGTGAAAATGAGGTGTGGTGGGCACCACCCGCCAATATCCAGGCACCGGCTGCAATTTCAAGGTTTGGTTTGGGTATCCACAAAGCACTGGCAACCGGAAGTTTTGGCATAGGGGCATCCAGTTCGACAACCTCGACTTCGTTCACAATCAACCGGAAGCGGTTGCCCATGTCAATCAATGAAACATTCAGGGCGGCACCAGGGGCGACTGTAAATTTTGAACGGACCGGATCGGCTTTGCCACCAATTCCCAGCTTGTGTATTTCGACCCTCGGTTTTTCCTGGGCAATCGATTCGCAAACTTCAAGCATGTGTGCGCCCAAAACCTTGGCACCCGATGGATGAAGATGGTAGGTATAATCTTCCATAAATGAAGTACCACCCTCCAATCCGGCAGCCATCACTTTCATGACCCTTACCATGGCGGCAGTTTTCCAGTCGCCTTCGCCACCAAACCCATATCCGTCAGCCATTAACCGTTGTACAGCAAAACCGGGCAATTGAACTAGTCCTTGCAGATCCTCAAACGTTGTGGTAAATGCCATGAAACCACCCTTC
>CAIYPA010000232.1 GCA_903927965.1 uncultured Bacteroidia bacterium
AAAACATATAGCCTTGATAATCTGTATCTTAAAATTAGACAATTTTTTCAATCGATTGACTGTTAAAACCTGAGATCAAGTGCGAAACATTAGTAATATAACAGTGTATTATGAAAAAGATAACAATTTTAATCCTGACTATAATTGCTATTATTGCAATTATAGCCCTCGTTCAAAATCGGAATGGCGGTATAAATACTGAATCGAAAAAGGTGACATCCATTATCGGTAAACAAGCAAACAAAACTGAAAATGGAATCAAACCATGCGAAATTATTAAAAAACATCCTTTTTCCCGACAGGACAGTGAGGATACATTCAAACTGAAATTTAATTGTGAAAATCTGGAGGACTCAGTTACGTTTCAAATCATTGGTTTTTCTGGTGACCTCATTTATGAGCAACGATTTTTAGGTATATCATTTTATGATTATGGCCGACCTTCGTATATATATGAAACAGATCCAAAGAGAGGGAAAGATATGAATACCCAAAAGTTAAGCGGCCTAGTTGCAGATAGCTTACAAAAGGCAGATATAATGTATATTAAGAATAGAATGAATGATTTTTTTGATGAAGATAGATTTATGGTGAATCCTATGGCGAAACTCGATAAAAAATATCTGAATGTGTTTCAATTTGATGGAATTAGCGATGATCCAACAGCGATTGGTTTCAAAATTCAACTTTTTCTAGAAGGTTATGAGATGATTGCATTTTCTAAGAAAATGAAAAAAGTACAATTTATTGCATCTGCCGATTGAAACTTCAATTTGGAAAGATTCCAAAACTCACAATCGGGTTATCTGTTGTGAAGAAAGTCCTTCTGATAGGTTAGAAACTACAATTTATTCATCATTAGCACTAACTATTTGATATTTAATTATTTATGATAATAAAAATATTTTTGATTGCCATTCTGATGATCTCTGGAAACCTCAGCAACAGGTGTATTGCCAAGTCACCTGAAATCCGGGTCAGCTCAATGGACAGGTTGCAGGAAGTTATCGATCAGGCAAAACCTGGCAATGTAATTGTCGTCGCAAATGGGATTTACCAGACCGACAAACAGATTTCCATAAATTCAAAAGGTACTAAAGGACAACCCATTACGATCGCATCAGAAAGCATTGGCGCGACCGAAATCAAAGGGAAATCCGGCTTTCTAATCGGGGGGACGGCTGTTTTCATTGTGATCAAAGGGTAATTATACTTTTGTAACGGTCGATATCGATGGACAGGTCCGTCCTGTAAAAATGGACATTGGCGCAGATCAGTTTTTAAAAACAGAAATCCAACCTCATCCATTGACAATTGATGAGGTTGGATCGATGAATAAGGGAAATTAATTAAATCATTACCACATTTTTTATGAAAGCATTGATATTAAAGGAGTACCGAAAATTTGAAATACAGGATGTTCCGGTTCCGGAAATCCAGCCAGGCGAAGTTTTGATCAAAGTGATGGCAGTAGGAATTTGTGGAAGCGATGTTCATGGCATGGATGGTAGCACAGGGAGAAGGATACCTCCGATCATCATGGGCCATGAAGCTTCAGGAATTATTGAAAGTGTAGGTTCCGAAGTCTTGGGCTGGCAACCAGGCGACAGGGTGACATTTGATTCAACAATCTATCGTTTGGATGATTGGTATTCAAGGAAGGGATTATACAACCTAAGCGATAATCGGATGGTTTTGGGCGTATCGTGTCCCGATTTTAAGAAAGATGGGGCTTTTGCCGAATATGTGGCTGTACCTCAACACATTCTGTACAAGTTGCCTGAAAACGTGAGTTTTGAACATGCCGCGATGGTGGAACCGATTGCTGTAGCCCTTCACGCGGTTAACCTGACTTCTGTTTCGGTAAACGATACCGCCATTGTGGGAGGTACCGGCATGATCGCCTTATTTGTAATCCAACTCCTTAAACTGGCAGGTTGCGGACAAATTATCACTTTCGACCTAGACCAGGATAGATTGGACCTTGCATTGAAACTTGGTGCGACCCATGCTTTCAAGGTGGGAGTTGCCAGTATTTCTGAAGAGGTTAAAAAACTGACCCAAGGTCGTGGTGCAGACATCGGTTTTGAAGTGGTGGGAATCGCTCCGGTATTGAAAACTGTAATCGATTCGGTACGGAAAGGGGCTCAGATCACCCTTGTCGGGAATGTTTCCGCTGAAGTTAACTTTCCGCTTCAACAGGTGGTTACCCGCCAATTGAAATTGCAGGGAAGTTGCGCAATATGTGGTGAATACGAACCTGCACTTGATCTGATCAACCGTGGATTGATCGAAATTGACGCTTTAACAAGTGCAATAGTCCCATTAACCGATGGAGCAGATTGGTTCAACCGGCTTTACAACCACGAAAAAGGTTTGATGAAAGTACTTTTAAAACCCTGATCTGCAATGCAAAGAAAAATCAAAACCGCCATTATCGGTTGTGGAAAGGTCTCGCACCTTCATGCTGCGGCCCTTCAACAAGGTTACAATACCGAATTGACGGCCATTTACAGCAGGTCGATCGAAAAAGCGAAAGGGTTCGCAACTATTTACGGGATCCAGGCTTTTGACGACATAGGGAAAATGATCAAAGATGCAGGTATAGAATCTGTTGTGATTTGCACACCGCATCCTTTCCATGCCGATGCAGTGATCAAAGCCGCACAATTGGGAGTCCACTGTCTGGTTGAAAAACCTCTTGCCTCTTCTCTGGATGATTGCGAAGCCATGATCCAATATTGCAAAACATATAACGTAAAACTTGGGGTGGTAAGTCAGCGCCGGTTTTATGCCCCTGTGCAACGCCTCAGAAAAGCGATTGATGATGGCAAAATTGGAATCCCTGCTCTGGGAACCATCAATATGCTGGGCTGGCGCGACCAAAAATATTATGAATCAGACGAATGGCGCGGCACATGGGAATTGGAGGGTGGCGGAGTGCTGGTGAATCAGGCACCCCATCAACTCGATATTTTTCAGTGGCTAATGGGACCTATCGATGAAGTCTATGGAGTCTGGGCCAATTTAAACCATCCCTATATTAAAGTGGAGGATACAGCATTGGCCATCGTGAAGTTCAAGAGCGGCGCATTGGGGAATATTATTGTGAGCAATTCTCAAAAGCCCGGCATTTACGGGAAAGTCCATATTCACGGTAGTAACGGATCTTCTATTGGTGTGCAGACCGATGGTGGAGCAATGTTTATTGCTGGAATGTCATCAATCGCGGAACCTCCGGTCAACGACCTATGGACAATTCCAGGCGAAGAAAATTTACTTGAATTGTGGAAAAAGGAAGACTCCGACTTTTTCAATTCGATCAACGCCATGGAGTACTATATGAAGTTGCAGAATGAAGATTTTGCCGATGCCATCCTTTGCGACCGCAAACCGATGACTTCAGGTGAAGAAGGAAGGGTTACAGTTGAGCTGTTCACCGCAATTTACCGTTCCCAACGCGACAACAAACCAATCAAATTTCCACTTGAACCTGAGACCGACAGGAGCGATTTTGATGGGAGGATGACTGGACAATAGCGGCTGGCGATTGGCGGCTGGCTGTTCGGTTTCCATTAGCGGCTGGCAGCTAGCGGCTGGCTGTTCGGGGTCCAGAGTTTGTATGGCTAGCAACTGGCAATTGGCGGCTGGTGGCTGGCGGTTCGTTTACAAATTTTGTTTTGCAATTGTGAAAATAGCGGCTGGCAAGTAGCGGCTGGCAACTGGCTGTTCGATTACAAAGTTTGTTGCGCAATTCTATAATTGAGTTTCGCATTATCAATGAATTTTAATGTTGTAAATCAATTGCTATCTGGAAATCGAATTTGCCAGTAGCCAGTTGCCAGTAGCTTTAAATGGAACTCGAAAAGCCAGCAGCCAGCCGCCAGTTGCCAGTTGCATAATTTAAGAACAATAAATCATATCACAATGAAAAAGAGCTTATTCGTATTATTTGTCTGTTTATTATTTATTCAGACAACCTTTTCCCAGGAGACCAAGGAAGCCCGCGACAAGCGGATGCAGTGGTGGCGTGAGGCACGTTTCGGGCTATTTATCCACTGGGGACCCTATTGCGTTTTAGGAGGTGTTTACAATGGCCATGAACAGCGCCGAGGTGGTGCCGAATGGATCATGAACCGCTGCAAAATCCCGGTAGTTGAGTATCAAAAATATGCAGCCACTTTCAATCCGGTAAAGTACGACCCTGAATCGTGGGTGCTGCTTGCCAAACAGGCTGGAATGAAATACATCATCATCACAGCCAAGCACCACGATGGTTTTGCGATGTTCAAATCGGCTGCGAGCAAATTCAACATTGCCGATTTTACCCCTTACGGGAAGGATGTGTTGGATGGTCTGGCCAAAGCATGCCGCAAATACAATATGAAACTTGGGTTTTACTATTCTCAGGCTCAGGACTGGAACAATCCAGGTGGTTCGGCAGCCAGAAAAGTTGCCTCAGAAGGTTGGCTCAATCCCGATTCTGCAAAAATAGATGCCTTCACAGCCGCCAACAAAGGGCATTGGGACCCTGCACAAATGACCCGTTCAATGGACGATTACATGGATCAGGTGGCCATTCCCCAGGTAAAAGAGCTGATGACCAAATATGGTGATGTGGCTGTTTTGTGGTGGGATACACCAACAAACATGACAGATGAATATGCCCTGAAATTACAGGCACTTCTTAAGCTTCAACCCAATATCATCACCAACGACCGGTTGAAACGTCCCAACTTTCCGGGAGATACCGGAACCCCAGAGCAAAAAATTCCCGGCGCAGATGAGGTTAGCGACAAAGATTGGGAAACATGTATGACAATGAATGGAACCTGGGGATTCAGGACAAATGACGACAAGTGGAAATCGCCGGAAACTTTGATCCGAAACCTTTGCGATATCGCCTCCAAAGGTGGAAACTACCTGTTGAATGTCGGTCCTGATGCACTGGGACAGATTCCCCAACCCAGCATTGACAGGTTAAAAGCTGTCGGTGAATGGATGAAGGCGAATTGTGAGGCCATTTATGCGACCAAAGCCAGTCCGTTTGGAGTTTTTCCGTGGGGACGTTGTACTCAAAAGGAGGCAAATGGAAAAACAGTCCTTTACTTCCTGGTATTCGACTGGCCCAAAGATGGCAAACTTGTGATTCCGGGTCTTCTTCAACCGATAAAATCTGCCAATCTATTGAATGGTAAATTGTTGCTAAAAACAAAAAGTACTTCTTCAGGATTGGAAATTTCAGTTCCAGAAAAAGCTCCTGACGAAATCGCTGCGGTGATCAAAGTGACACTAAAAGATAAAATCGACAGTTCATCACAAGGTGCAAAAAAGAAGATGAAGACAGGGGAGTTTGATTAAATTGAAATCAAATTAAATTAAAAACTGTTAAAAAATTTTCCTAGGGAGTATAGCCCGGTAGAATTGTAAAATTCATCTTTTGTTTTGTCCCGTATTGGACAAAAGCGGGTTAAAGAGCTTTTATTCTACCGACATTCGGTTCCTATCGGAACCACTAAATTAAATTCAAATAGTTTCTGAATGATGGCTGAAAATTTATCCTTGGATTTTGTCCAAAATTGACCGTATTTATCCTTGGATTTTGTCCAAAATAAACTGTATTTATCCTTGGATTTTGTCCAAAATAGATTAATTTTATCCTTGGATTTTGTCCAAAATAAATAATTAAATATTTGTATAACAGTTATTACTATGGATCGCGATATTTACCGTGAATTAAGGGAATGGAAAGACTCCAATGTACGACGTCCATTATTGATCAGGGGGGCACGTCAGACAGGCAAAACTTTCATTGTAAAGGAGTTTGGTGAAAAAGAGTTCAACAATCTGATTTACATTAATTTTGAGAGAAATCCAGAGTATAGGGACATATTTGACACCTTTTTGCCACTTGAGATCATTGAAAAAATAAGTCTATTCACATCCAAAACTCCTATACAGGGTAAAACACTACTTTTTCTTGATGAAATTCAGGATTGTCCAAAAGCAATTGTTTCATTAAGGTATTTTTTTGAAGAGTTGCCTGGATTGCACATTATAGGTGCTGGTTCTCTCCTTGAGTTTGCACTTAAGTCTGAAAAGTTCAAAATGCCAGTAGGCAGAGTACAATACCTTTATCTCCAACCATTGTCTTTTGGGGAATTTCTGGATGCAGTTGGTGAAACTAAATTAAGAGCCTATATCCACAAAACAGCAAATTTGGAGAAACTTCCAGAAAGCCTTCATCTAAAGTTAAATGAGTATGTTCGTAAATATTTCATAACAGGTGGTATGCCTGCTGTGGTAAATGAATATGTTACAAGCCGCGATTTAAACATTTGCAAACGAATTCAACGCTCCATACTTGATACTTACATCGATGATTTTGCGAAATATTCCAGCGAAGTTAAACATGTTTATCTTCGAAAAGTTTTCAATGCTGTACCTGCAATTGTAGGGCAGAAATTCGTCTATGCTCAGATTGACAGGCATGTAAAATCAAGGGAACTTAAGGATGCGCTTGAACTACTTGAAACAGCAGGAGTTGTTACCCGAATCAGGCAAACAAGTGGCGCGGGTATTCCCTTATCTTCCGGAGTTCATGAATCTATTTTTAAGGTTATGTTTTTAGACATTGGCCTTTTTCATGCAATATGTGGGATTTATACAGAAACAGCTATGGAGAAGGATTTTACAGCTATCTTTAAAGGTGCTGTTGCGGAACAGTTTGCTGGCCAGGAACTAATAGCATGTCACTCACCATATACAAAGGCAGAATTATTTTATTGGGGTAGGGACGCCAAAAACAGTTCGGCCGAAGTTGATTATATCATTGAAAAAGAGGGGCGTATAATTCCAATTGAAATTAAATCGGGTTTCACTGGCCGGATGAAGAGTTTGTACATGTTTATATCAAAATACAATAGTCAAACAGCCCTTAAAATATCTCAAGCACCTTATAAAAAGGATAACCAAATCGTTTTTCTTCCATTTTATGCAATTGAAAGTTTTCTAAAAAAAGATTCTTTTTAAAAACTATGAAATACTTATTATTCACTTTCCTGATTATTGTCTCAATTTCAGGTTATTCACTAGGATGCGGCTGATTAAATATTGCTGTTCTTCCTGAAAAACCACACTTTCAGAAAGTCTGCCGTAATGATATAACCTGCAACAATCAACAGCATCGCCCCAAGGTTGATCATGGGTAAAGGCGTAAGGCCTATTTCCTTAGCAACCGGTAAATATGGCAAGGCAATGGTGAGTACAAATGCGGCAATGCTTAGAATAAACAGGTACTTTCCCGGTTTGCTTTTGAAAAAGTTTTTGTGTGTCCTGATAATGAAAAGGATAAAAAGTTCAGAGAGTACAGATTCGATAAACCAGCCTGTCTGAAATTCAGACTCCTTTACTTTTAGTATGAACAGCAGGGTCAAAAAAGTGATCAGGTCGAAGATGGAACTGTGGATTCCAAAGACCAGCATATAATTCCGAATGATCTTCAGGTTCCATTTCCCTGGTTTTTCCAATTGTTCTTTGTCCACATTATCCGATGCAACAGTCAGGAATGGGAAATCTGTGAGGAAATTTGTCAACAGAATTTGTTTGGGGAGCATGGGCAGGAATGGCAATATCAACGAAGCCGCCGCTACACTGCACATGTTGCCGAATGTCGAACCTGTGCTGATGTATAAATATTTCAAGGTATTGGCAAAAGTTTTCCTACCTTCCTTAATCCCATCCACCAGGACCATTAAGCTCTTTTCCATCAAAACGAAGTCAGCAGCCTCCCTTGCAACATCCACCGCATTCATTACCGACAGGCCAATATCTGCTGCGTTGAGGGCAGCAACGTCGTTGATCCCATCGCCCATATAAGCCACAGTAAAGCTCTTTTTTAATTCCTGAATGATCCTCTCCTTTTGCTGAGGTTCCACTTCGGCAAAAATATGGGTCTTTTTCAGGAGATGATTTAGTGTTGCAGGTTTACTGTCAAAAAGCTCTTTACCAGTCATTACAACTGGGTTTTTGATGCCAATACCCAGGGCTATCGACCGCGCCACATTTTTATTATCTCCTGTAATTATTTTTAGTGCCACCTTTAGTTTGCCCAATTGATCGATTGTTTCTGCAATGTCCTGTTTTACTGGGTCGTTCAGCAGAATAAATCCGGCAAACACCATATCTTTTTCAATCTCTTTGGAAACACTTTCAGAATCAATCGTTTTATAACAGATGCCAATGGCACGAAAACCATCCGTCCCAAATTGTTCGAATCGTTTTTCCAATTCTGGTACATGTTCAGCAATATCACCTAAACTTTCATCCTCCAATTTAATTTTGGTGCAAATACCAAGTATCTGACTGAATGCACCTTTACTAATCAGTAGTTTTTCTTTATCCGTTTTGATGGCAATGCTCAGTCTTTTTCGGGTAAAGTCGTAAGGCACTTCCCCTAATTTTTGAGGAGAACTTGCGGATTCAGGTTTTAATTGTCTCAATGCATCGTCGATGGGATTGGCATACCCTGTTTCAAAAGTTGCATTCCAAAAAGCAAGTTGTTGTACAAATTTGCTCTCTTTTCCGAACCCATCGACCAGCCCGGCAACTTTAATAATTCCTTCAGTAATCGTCCCGGTCTTGTCGGTACACAATAGGTTGACTTCGCCAAGGTTTTGGATAGCGGCCAATTTTTTGACAATCACTTTTTTCTCCAACATCCGTTTTGCCCCCGCACTCATGGCAATTGTTGAGATGGCAGGCAACAACTCGGGAGCCATGCCAACAGCCAATGCCAATGCAAAAAGTGCCGATTCGATGATCCCTTTGTGGTTTAGCAAATTGACAATGAGGATAAACACGGCAAGACCAATCGTAATTTTCATCAGGAAATACCCAAAATCTTTTATCCCTTTTTCGAATGCAGTCTGTACGACTGCCGAAGCACTTTGAACGATATTTCCAAATAGGGTATTGTCACCTGTCTGTATAACCAAAGCCGTTGCATTTCCACTCACGATATTGGTCCCCTGCCAGAGCGAATTGGTCCTCTGTGAGAGCACTGTTTCCCCTTCAAGGACTCCGGCCTCCTTCCTTACGGGATAAGATTCTCCTGTCATACTTGCTTCATTGACATGAAGTTCTGTTGAATCCAGGATCAGGCAATCGGCTGGAATCATATCCCCAGCCTTCAAAACAATGACGTCACCTTTCACTATATGGGTCGTGACAATTTCCCGTTGTTCGCCATCACGAAGGACAGTCGCTTTTAAGGAAATCAACGATTGCAATTTAGCGACAATGTTTCCAGCATTCCGCTCCTGGAAAAAGCTCAGCAATCCTGTTGACAAAACGATAAACAGGATGATGAACACATCGGACGTATCACCAAGAAATGCAGAAATGATCACTGCTCCAATGAGCATGAGCATTAACGGATTCTTGAACTGACCCACAAAAAGCAAAAAATCTTTTTTAAGTCCCGATTTACTTTTCGGATGAAGCCCTGCCTTTACCAGGATTTTATCAGCGTCCATTTGGGATAAACCTTTGGCTGAACTGCCCAATATTTGAAACCAATGGTCAGCTTTGAAATTCCAAAAGTCATTTATTTCAACAGATTGCATAGGAAGTGTTGAGTTTATTATAGTACTTCCCATTTTTGCCATCCAATACAAAACCTAAGAGATATCCAAAAAATAGCATCATTTTGCAATTACCTATAAATCAATTATTTTGTAAATATAAGCTATTATTTACAAAAATAATGAAAGGTAAGCGTTATTATTCAGATCATTTCATTTTCCCTGGCCAATCCCAAATGACCAGATCATCGCTCCAGGCAATCCCGATCGAAGCATTCCGGTCAAAATCTCCTTGCTGTTCTGTTTTCGGGCCAGAGCCATGAAAAAACATTACATACTTCCCCAACTTCTTAATGTCCTTGAGGTTAATGATTGTTCCAGCTGTAATCCGGCCTTTGGCCCACTCCCACTCTGTCTGTCCCAAAGTGATCAATCCGCCCCAATCTTTCCAGATTTTAAGGTCGGGTGATCGCTTGATCGCAATGCCATTCGATGGTGAATGGATCAAGATGTATTCATTGTTCTCCTTGAGTACAGTCACATTCTCGCCAGATTCGGTATGGCCAAAATAGGTCCAGTTACAAAGATCATAGCTGTACGACATGCTCACCCCGTTTTGTTTGTAAAAGCACCACCACTTCCCTTTTTCATCCTTGTCCTCCAGCAAATAAGGGTCAATCATCCTCCCCATATCCCCAATTTTCACATCAGGGCCTTTCACTTTTAGTATTTCAGGTAAGCCCCAATTCTCAAGATCTTTGCTTCTCATCAAAAACAACCTGCAATCTCCATTTCCGTAACGCGGTGGCTGGTTAGCGGTATAGTCAGGTCGTGGATATGTCTGCAGGCACATCACCCATTCATCTTTAAAACGGACAATGTTTCCCGGACTACAATAATCCAACGACTGGTCCTTTGGGGTGATCACTTTAACAGGACTCCAATGCCTCACGTCCTTTGATTGGCTCATTGCCGTATAAGAATAGATTTTTCCACCTTCAGTTTTCACAAGTGTAAAAAACAGGTAAAACTTATTGTTTTGGTAAAGAACTGCCGGATCGCGATAAGCAGTGGAATCATTACCTTTAAAAATAATAGGAGAAATTAGGCGATTTAGAAGGTTGGATTGAGCCATACCGTGCGATGTGAAAAATAATAAGGACAGTACTACCCAAAGTTTTAATTGGATGTTCATAATGGGATTAATATGTTTGATTTTCTGATAGAAAAATCTTAAGGATTTCTCTGTTATTCATTGGTTTCCAACAATTTATTCAAAAACTCCAAAACAAACGGGTCTTTGATCAGATCTTCAGGAGATTCTAAAATATGACCTTCTTTTGACAATTTCAAAACACCTTCCTTATCTTTGCTTAAAGCGATGCGTTCGAATAAAGAACTTCGCATTTGTCGTTTCAGCTCCCTAACACTCCATCGCTCTTGTTCGCATTGTTTGATGTAAAAACCAATTTCAAGCTCCGAATCCGATTTTAGAATTTCAAAGTAATGGCTCCATGTCAATGAGGATGTCTAAAAACTCTGTGACCCACCGTGGCTCCTCTATGGTTCTCTCCCGATGGATCGGGACTAGTTGTGTAACTATTTGTATCACAGAGTTACACAGAGGATTCACAGAGTTGCACAGAGAAAGCAAAACATAGTTCGACGACTTTTTGGACAGCCTCATTGGAAAACACTGATATAATTTACGCATATACAATAGATTAGACCGGCTAAACCCCTTGCCGTATGCCTGTGTTAAATCTTTGGAAAGACGTTCAAAAAGCTGTGAGCCATACTCTGCCCGTTCGTTTCCTTTTTGCTCAAACTTTACAATGTCTTGCCCGATATGACAATAGGTCTGGACCAGGATGGTATTGACAGACTGGACCGCCTGTTGCCGCCCTTGCTGCAATAAACCGCCTATTTCCGTAATAAGCTGATTATATGTTTGTTTTTCGATTTCCATGGTCATAATTTTTGATTGTGACAATTTTTGATTTACCGTTTTCAAATAGAATAAACAACATTGCAATTTAACAATTTCAAATCTCAAAATCAAGTTCTTTAAACAAATTGAGAAGATCAGTTTTTGATTGCCAGACGGTTTTTAGCTGTTGAACAAATTCTACTGTTGGAAATCCCATCAAAGGGAAGTTGGAGATAATATTATTCCCACTTATCTTTTGCTTTTGCGGCCTTAACCGTTTGCCATTGCATATTTGCGGGACAATCGCATCCCCCTTTTTTTAATGGGACAATATGGTCGATAACATAGCCAGGCCTTCCCTTGGGATAACCTGTTTGTTTCTTGAATTGTCTTGTAGCCGACTCGCTCCTTGCAATTCTCCCGTTCTTGTCACGTCTTACTGAAGTATTAACCTTTAAAGTAATTTTCTTTGAAGGTTTTTGTATTACAGTAGTTTTTTTTGAGGGTTGGCTGGAATATTTTGTATAGGACTTGGGAGAAGACTTACTTTTATCTACTGCCGGAACGGAATATGTTTGCCTATTCTCTTTGTATCTTAAGTCAGGTGTCCCATCTTTTTTCAGATGTTGTGCATTAATTATCAATGAATTAAATATCAAAAAGATAATTACGGATAGTATTTTTTTCATAGTTTAAGATTTAAATTCTCTAACGAAATTGTTCATTCCTGATTTGTTCAATCAATTCCAACCTCTTCACAATTGAGCTTTTTTTCAGGATAGTTCCCGGCGACAATACGGCATTTGCCCCGATCCGGGAATTGTCGCCAACGAATGAACCAAATTTTTCCACATTGGTTTCTATAATTTGGGACTGGTGTAAAACCGAGATTTTCTTATTAACCCTTTCATTATAATGGTTTGCAGCGATTGAACCAGCCTCAAAATTTACATTTCTCCCGATAATGCTGTTCCCAATGTAGTTGAAATGAGCCACTGCTGTTCCAGAGCAGACAATGCTGTTCTTGATTTCGCATCCCGGGCCGATTCTTACCGACTTGTCGAGATAAACGCCTTCCCTGAAATAGGCATTTGCCCCAACGAAACAATTCTCCCCTACAATTGCAGGACTTTTAATCACCACGCCACTTTCGACGATGGCAGTTTTGTGAATCGCTATATTATTGTCGATGTGATAATTGTCATCGAGCTGCAAAATCATTTCTTCGAGGATGCTGCTTAAATCATTTGTAATTTCCCATGGGTAGAAGTCCTTCAGATGCGGGAAGAGGTTAGAAAACCCATCTATAAAACTGTCGATAAGGATCATAAAATTGATTTTATTTTTTGCTAAGATAAACTATTTAGGTTCTTATATTCCTCCAACATATTGTGTTTAAAGTTGGAACAATTAAATATTTTTACCATCAGATTTCCATAAC
>CAIYPA010000233.1 GCA_903927965.1 uncultured Bacteroidia bacterium
CTGATGGTGGTTCGGCTGTGACTGCCAGAGGTGTATGCTGGGCTGTCACTCAAAACCCCACCATTGCCAATTCTAAGACCTCAGATGGGACAGGATCAGGGTCTTTTACAAGCAACCTCACAGGTTTGCTTCCAAGCACAAACTATTATGTAAAAGCCTATGCAACAAACAGTATTGGTACAAACTATGGCGATCAGGTGACTGTCACGACTTCTGCTCTAGCTCCAGTCCTAACAACAACTGCAGCATCTGCAATCACTTCCACAACAGCCAGCAGTGGCGGAAATATAACAAGTGATGGCGGCACTTCAGTTACCGCTCGGGGCGTATGTTGGGCTATAACTCAGAACCCCACCGTTGCCAATTCGATAACAACCGATGGTACGGGATCTGGTACATTTACAAGTAACCTCACTGGTTTGGCACCAGGCACTACCTATTATGCAAAAGCCTATGCAACAAATAGTATCGGTACAACCTATGGAAACCAGGTAACTGTTTCCACAACTGCTGTTGCTCCAGTCCTTACCACAACTGCCATATCTGCAATCTCTTCCACAACTGCCAGCAGTGGCGGAAATATTTCCTCTAATGGCGGTTCGGCTGTGACTGCAAGAGGCGTCTGTTGGGCTGTAACTCAAAACCCTACGATTGCCAATTCAATGACCACCAATGGAACAGGATCAGGAACTTTTACAAGTTCTTTGACCGGTTTGCTTCCGGGTACTACCTATTATGTAAAGGCTTATGCAACAAATAGTATCGGGACAACCTATGGCGACCAGATCAGTCTAACTACTTCAGCAATTGCTCCAGTCCTTACAACAACTACCGCATCTGCAATTACTTCTACAACGGCCAGCAGTGGCGGAAATATAACAAGTGATGGCGGCTCTGCGGTTACGGTGCGTGGTGTTTGTTGGAATACTCAACAGTACCCCACCGTTGCAAATTCAAGGACAACCGAAAGTTCTGGATCAGGTACTTTTACAAGCAACCTCACAGGTTTGGCACCAGGTACTACCTATTATGTAAAAGCCTATGCAACTAATAGTATCGGGACAACTTATGGAAACCAAGTGACATTTACAACAACAGTGCTACCCATCGTGTTTAATCAAGATCTTTCGTACGGAACAGTATCAGATATTGATGGCAATGTTTATAAAACGATAACCATTGGCACACAAACCTGGATGGCCGAAAACCTGAAAACCACCAAATACCGTAATGGTGATCCGATTGCTTATATAACCGATGCAAGTTGGGGAGCTTTGGCTACTGGTGCCTATTGTTGGTGTAACAACGATGCTGCTAATAATAAAGCGATTTATGGGGCTTTATACAATGGATATGCTGTTGCAGACAACCGAAACATAGCACCAACTGGCTGGCATGTGCCAACTATTGCCGAATGGAACACCTTGATTACTTATCTTAATAGAGATTTAGCTGGTGGGAAGCTTAAAGAAATAGGAAACTCTCATTGGTACTTTAATAACACGGATGCGACCAACAATAGTGGCTTTACTGCGCTTCCAGGTGGTTCCCATTTCTCCAATGGTTTTTTCTATTGGTATGGCACCATCGGTTACTGGTGGTCCTCTACTGAGTCATCTCCTGGAAACGCCTGGTATCTAACCATGGCTAACACTACTAGCTATGTGAATACTAATACCGATAATAAAAGTGATGGTTTTTCTGTTCGTTGCGTACGTGATTGATTGTGCCAGGAAACACGGAACGTGTTTCGGTACGATTGGTGTATGCTGTTTTCAAGGTGGTGGGCTGCAGGCGGGCACCGGGCACCGGAATGAATTCCGGCGTTACAATATGATCTGTGCCAATTGGCACTTTTATACGGATCTGAGTTGGTACATAAAAGCGAATTTGTCTTAATGCCACAGGTCTTAATCAGCTATTTTTTTCCCACTTGCAAATAATCTTCAGAAAGATTAAATTTGCCTAAAAGATTCATTATGAAAACGCTTAATATAACAATATCGGATTTAGAATATAACCAATTTGGGATCAGCAGTGAAAAATTGTCATTTTCTGAATTTTTAGATATTGTAAATAAGGAAGTTACCAAACAAGCACTAACTAAATGTGTTCAATTGGCAGAACGATATAATCTTTCTAAAATATCCATGGAAGAGATTTCCGAAGAAGTAAAAGTTGTGCGAAATGAAAAGGGTAATCCTGGATACTAATGTATTGGTTTCCGCATTAATCCAGCGGAGCTATCCAAATCTCATCCTAAATAATTGTGTATTTGACGGTCTTATAGAAGTTTGCATCTCCGACGAAATCTTTGAAGAGTATTTGGATGTATTGAACAGGCCTAAATTTAGCAGGTATCCTGATTTTCAGAACAAAGCGGAACTTGTTCTTACCCATATTGAAAACAAGGCCATAAAGTATTTCCCAAAACGTAAATTCAAAATTATCAAGGACCTCGACGATAATAAATTTCTTGAATTGGCTTACGAGTCTAAGGCAGATTTTATTATAACAGGGAATACGAATGACTTTACTATGAGCGATTTCAATGGCACTATAATCGTTAATCCAAAAGATTTTTGGGATACTTTTAAGTTTTAATTCAGTATAATGGCAACACGAAAACCGTACACGATCGAAGGTTGTGACAAGGGCCAACACGCCTTCGGACGGGGATGAAAAGCCTCCTAAAAGTTTGTTACATAGTCCTAAACATTGTTTTTGGAAAGTGCTTCTTAGGTTGGGATTGCTTTGGAGTGCAGAAGATTACTTTTCAAATGTAGATTGAGTAGCACTCCGCGCAATGACAGGTACTGAGGGTGAGAGTGCCGATATAATGTTTGTAACCTTCGACAAACTTTTAATACTTTGTGGCGCAATCCACAATTTTGATTTTTTCCCAAGGCGTTGCCGTTGGGTTAGGGTATATTAGGCTTTCAGCCTGTTGCCCGTGCTGGGATGTCGACCAACCTCCAAAATGCAGAAAGTGATAGGATTTTGTTGAAAAGACCAACTTTAAGGGTAAGGTCATAATCCCAGCACAATCTCCGCCACGCAGTGGCAGCATACTCTGGCCCAATGGCAACGCCTTGGGAATAGTGCAAAACAAAATGGTTGGCAGAATTTTAATCTTGGATGCTCTTCCTTCTCGAATTGTCAATGCGAACCAAACTACTGTAAATTAAATGGTTAGAATAATTAAGGTGTTTGGTGAAGCAATCTCAGGTTTGAAGCACAGTCCAGAACATGTTTTTGGCACGGTGCTTCTTACGATGGGATTGCTTTGTTGTGCAGATGATTACTTTTCAAATGCAGATTGAGTAGCACTCCGCGCAATGACAGATCCTGAGTGTGTTGCAGCTTGATATTTTGTTTCAAGCCTTCAGCAGACTTTTAAAACTTTGTGGCGTACTCCACAAGTTTGCCAAATCCTGGAAGTTGTAACCACCCCAACCCTAAAGGGAGTTTTTCTTGAACATTGATTATCAATGAGAAATGAATAAGTTTTTAAGATCGATCCTTCAGGGTAAAATGGCAGCATGAAAACCGTACTCGATCGAAGGTTGTGACAAGGGCCAACACATCTTCGGACGGAAATGAAAAACCTCCAAAACAAAAGGCATCCTTTTTGAGGATGCCCTATGTTAACTTAACCAAAATCTATGAAAAAATGCGTTACTCTTACTCTACAAATATGACACGTATTTTAGTTAATACGATGAAACAGTCATTAAAAATTGTTAAAACAATAAAATTGATAGTAAAAACCCTAATTACTTAACAATTCTCATTTTGTAGAAAGACCTGTAAACAAAGTACAGCGCGATTACAAAAAATACTGCCCCTACATAAGGTGCAACTGCGAAGAAACTATCGCTGATGGCAATTTCCATAGCCAATAATCCAAACAGTGTCGTAAATTTGATAATTGGATTTAATGCAACAGACGAAGTATCCTTGAAAGGATCACCTACTGTATCCCCAACGATAGAAGCTTCGTGTAACGGTGTACCTTTTTCGCGCAAATCAACTTCAACAACTTTCTTTGCATTGTCCCATGCACCACCTGCGTTGGCCATAAACAAGGCCTGGAACAATCCGAATACAGCAATTGAAATTAGGTAACTTACAAAAAATGAAGTAGCAGCATACATATGAACCGGAGAAGTAGCGGTCAGATCGCGATAGCCTGCAAAGAATGCAAATGCCAAAGCGAATGAAAAGATCGCAATAAAGATGTTGAACATACCTGTCTGGGCATATTGTGTACAAATCTTCACTACCTCTTTTGAAGTTTCAATTGAAGCACTGCTATCTGCACCTTCGTCAAGATGGATATTTTTCTTGATGTATTCAACTGCCCTGTAAGCACCAGTTGTAACAGCCTGAATGGAAGCACCTGTGAACCAATAAATTACTGAACCACCAGCCAGAAATCCAAGGATTGTGTAAGGATTCAATACATTGAGGATCGTTTCCGGTTCAATACCAAATTTGTTCTTGATCAATAGGATCAACGAGAAAATCATGGTTGTTGCACCTACTACTGCTGTACCAATCAATACTGGTTTTGCAGTGGCTTTGAATGTGTTCCCAGCACCGTCGTTTGCTTCAAGATAATGTTTTGCATTTTCAAAGTCGGGTTTGAACCCAAATTCTTTTTCAATTTCCTGAGCAGCATTCGGATTTTCTTCGATCAAAGAAAGTTCATAGATACTCTGAGCATTGTCGGTTACCGGACCATAACTGTCAACAGCGATGGTAACAGGTCCCATACCAAGGAAACCAAAAGCAACAAGTCCAAAAGCAAAGATGGATGGATAAATCATCAAAGCATTAAGTCCGTGAGTTGATGCAAAATAAGCAATGAACATCAATACGAAGAAGACCATACCTTGCCAGAAAGCACTGAAGTTACCGGCAACAAGACCGGAAAGGATGTTCAATGAAGCACCACCTTCGCGGGAAGCAGTAACGATTTCGTTGACATGGGCCGATTTTGGGCTTGTAAAAATCTTCGTAAATTCGGGAATAAGGGCAGCACCCAAAGTTCCACAGCTAATAATGATCGATAAGGTAAGCCAAAGGTTGTTGGCCAATGCACCAAGCATAATATAGCTAACGGCAAAAGTTACAAGAATAGATAGAATGGAGGTGATCCAAACCAAATTGGTAAGTGGTTTCTCAAAATCAAGGTCCAAATCGTCATGATATTTGGCATTTGTAAATACCTTATTGATATAGAAAGCAACGATAGAAGTAACAACCATTAAAATACGCATCAGGAAAATCCATGTCAACAAAAGAGTCTGGTCTGAAACTTTTGCAACCGCAAGAACGATAAAACTGATCAGTGCAACACCAGTCACACCATATGTTTCAAAACCGTCAGCAGTCGGGCCAACGCTGTCACCTGCGTTATCACCAGTACAATCGGCAATAACTCCAGGGTTACGTGGGTCATCTTCCTTAATTTTAAATACAACCTTCATCAGATCGCTACCGATATCGGCTATTTTCGTAAAGATACCACCTGCAATACGAAGGGCAGATGCACCAAGGGATTCACCGATTGCGAAGCCGATAAAACTAGCGCCTGCAAATTCGCGTGGGATGAAAAGTAAAATGAGAAGCATCATGATCAATTCGACACTTACCAAAAGTACACCGATGCTCATCCCTGCATCCAATGGGATATTCAATAATTTAATCGGTTTGCGCTCAAGCGAAGCAAAAGCCATACGGCTGTTGGCCAGGGTATTCATCCGAATACCAAACCAGGCAACCCCATATGATCCGAGGATACCGACAACCGACCAGCTAAGAATCAACAAGACACCACCAATACCCATCTCCTGAAGGTAACCAAAATAGAAGGCGATACAAGCTGCAATAAAAGCAAACAGAATAAGTAAAAATTTTCCCTGCTGAATCAGATAAGTTTTGCAGGTTTCAAAAATGATGTTCGCAACATCCAGCATACTCTTGTGGGCTCCCAGATTTTTAACGCGAATAAACTGGTACAAACCAAAAAGCAATCCCAGGATGCAAATAAGAAACCCAAACATCAATATCCCATTCTGTGCAGGATCAAGTGTTGGAATTTTGAGATCAGCTTCACTGCCAAACACCAGTGCCGGCAAAGCAAAAACCAAGATTAATGAAAGAAATCGTTTCATACTTTTTTAATTAGTAATTGAATCTGTATTTGAGAATTCGAGATGCAAATGCAGCTTTTGGACAATACTAATCCTGGCAATCCCCAGGGAGAAAAGCCTGAAAAGTAAAATATTTAAGTTGCGAGACACATATCTTTTCCATAGCCACAAAGTTAAATAAAAAGTCAGATTCACAAAAAAAGAACCTGGAATTAAAACCGGGCACCACGTTTTTTAGTGTCACGGAACAGACCAGCAAAGTTTCAGATTATCATTGTAATTGGTGATACTAATACAAGTTAAAATAAATTGGACTTTTTAGGCAGGGAAAGGACAGAAATCAGCTAAATAAAAGATTTACAATTCATAACCTGAAATTATTAGTTTAATAAAATCCTTATTGTGTTCAACTTTTTCATTTTAGTTTTAGGATTGTCAATTGCCCTTTTTTCATCATTTTAATTGTTCCAACAACCCTAAATCTTAACAATTAATTTATATTGAGAATTGAACAAAGGTCATTGGTTTCAACCAATGGTAGTTCGCTGTTTTCAATTTCGTTGCAATTTGTTGCGTATAAAAAAAATCTCATCCAATGTTGTCGCATTACCAATTCAAAGTCCTAATTTAGTCACCTTAAAAAACGCCTGAATATTATTCGTTAAAATAAGGGACAGGTAAATATTGATTTATTTAAGAAATTGAATTACAAAGATTTATAACTTTATGTCAGAAATAAGGATGGTGATTACCGATCTTGATGGAACGCTCTTGCAATCAGACCATTCGATAAGTCCGCAAGACACACGGACACTTGAAAGATTGGGAAATTCGGGGATATGCAGGGTTGCCGCAACCGGGAGGAACCTATTCAAAGTAAGGCTTGTTTTGGATGAAAGTTCACCCTTTGACTATGTAATCTTATCCTCAGGAGCTGGAATCATGGACTGGAAGACGCAAAAAATGATCCGTTCACTGTCGATACCTTTGGAAACAACGAATGAACTTGTCCATTTCCTGATCAAAGGAAACTATAATTTCAAAGTTTCGCGTGAATTGCCCGACAACCATAATTTTGGTTGGTGGGAAAGCTACGAATGTGAAGAACTCAGCCGTTATGTTGAGCATCACAAAAAAATGGGAGATGCTGTTAAAATAGATCCTGAAAATCCATTCGTATCTTCACAGTTCCTTATGTTTTTTGAAAGGGAAAGTGATCAATTTGAGTTTGTTAAGGATAAGATCAGGTCATCATTCCCTGATTTGAGTTTAATCAAGACCTCCTCCCCTCTCAATCCTGGTTATATTTGGATGGAAATTTTTCCCAATGGTGTCTCCAAAGCACATGGCATCGAAGAAATTTGCAGGATTACCGGTATCGACCGTGAAAATACGCTTGGGATCGGAAACGATTTCAACGACCTCGAAATGCTCGACTTCACACAACACTCTTATGTCGTTGACAATGCACCCGATGAACTTAAATCCAAATATCTTATCAGCCTTCCCCATTATGAGGATGGTTTCAGTTATGCAGTAAACAAACATTTATAATAATACATAATTATGAGAAAATTATTCCTGACAGCGTTTTGTGTGCTTTTGCTTTTCAATCTTTTTGCACAACCTTTCCAACTGACAGATAAAATTCCGTTCAATCCTGCCACAAGCAAAGGGACGCTTAAAAACGGTTTGACCTATTATGTAAAATCGAACGCAACCCCCAAAAACAGGGCTGAATTGATGCTCGTCGTATCCGCAGGTTCAGTTCTTGAAGATCCGGATCAGTTGGGTATTGCCCATTTTTGCGAGCACATGAGTTTTAATGGGACGAAGAACTTTCCCAAAAATGAGCTCGTCAAATATTTTGAATCGATAGGGATGGAATTTGGACCAGAAATCAATGCCTATACAAGTTTCGATGAAACAGTTTACATGATAAAAGTTCCGCTTGATAAAGAGGAATACATTCAAAAAGGTCTTCAGGTCCTTTTCGACTGGGCTTCACAAGAGACCGATTCAGACGAAGAGATCAATAAAGAGAGGGGTGTTATCCATGAGGAATGGCGTGGCGGACAAGGTGCGCAACAGCGGATGAGGAACGAATGGTTACCTGTCTTTCTGAAAAACTCAAAATATGCAGAAAGATTGCCTATTGGGAAAATGGAGATCATCGACAAATGTAACCCGAATGTACTAAGACGTTTCCGCAGTGATTGGTATCGTCCTGATTTACAAGCCATAATAGTCGTAGGTGATTTTGATCAGAATAAAATGGTCAAAATGATCGAAGATAAGTTTTCAGCCATACCTGCAAAAGTAAATCCAAGGAAAAAAGAAGAAAATCCTGTTCCAGGGCATCCTGAAACACTTGTAAAAATTGTTACTGATAAAGAGGCTACCTACTCAACTGCCTCGGTCTATATCAAACATCCAATGGATATTGACCTGACAATAAACGGTTATCGCAAATCAATTTTATATAGTCTTTACAATCAAATGATCAACCTTAGGCTTGCTGAATTGACGCAAAAAGAAAATCCCCCTTTTGTAATGGGTCAAGCCTATTATGGTGGTCTGATTGGGCCTTCAGATGTTTATACTTCAATGGTTGTTTCCCATCCCGGAAAAATCGCTGCTGGCCTTAAAGCTGTTTTGCTCGAAAATGAAAGGATCAAACAATTCGGTTTTACTCAAAGTGAACTTGACCGGAACAAAATAGCCATGCTTAAGTCGATGGAATCGTCCTACAATGAAAGGGATAAGAGGGAATCCATGAGCATCGCGCAGGAATACAGCCGTAACTTTCTGCTCCGTAAGGAACCTGTTCCAGGCATCGAACTCGAATTTGCTTATTATAAAGCATTTATGCCAACCATCACATTGTCGGAGGTAAACGATCTTGCAAAAAAATGGATCACCGATAAAAACCGTGTAGTCGTTGTTATGGCACCTGAATCGGCCACTGTGGCAGTTCCCAAAGAGGAAGAAATCAGGAACCTTTTGGCCGAAATGCAAAAAGAGAACATATCCGCTTACAAGGATGAAACTTCGGATGAACCATTGATTAAAACGTTGCCATCTCCTGGTAAAGTAGTGAGTGGAAAGAAAATAGCAGAGGTTGATGCAACCGAATGGACTTTGTCAAATGGATCAAAAGTTGTCGTCAAACCAACCGATTTTAAGGATGACGAGATACTCTTCAATGCTTTTTCGTTGGGTGGATCATCAATATATCAACAAAAAGATGACATTTCAGCTTCTTTTGCATCGACGATTATGGATATGAGCGGGATAGCAAATTTTAATATGATCACACTTCAAAAAATGCTTTCCAGTAAGGAGGTTTCCGTTTCCCCGGTTATCAATCTACTGACCCAGGGGATAGAAGGATCATCAAATGTTTCAGATATTGAGACGCTTTTCCAATTGACGCACCTTTATATAACCCAGCCCCGTTTCGATGAATCAGCATTCTCTTCCTTCATATTAAGAATGAAAAGCCAGCTCGACAATAAGGATGTTTCGCCTGAATCTGCATTTGCAGATACTTTCAGGGTCGTGACAGCAAATTACCATCCTCGTGTGAAACCCTTATCAAAAGAGTTGCTCGATGATGCAAATTTTAAAAGGATTGTTGAAATTGGAAAAGAGCGTTTTGCAAACCCAGGGGCATTGACCTATTTCTTTGTTGGAAAAATTGATACCCTTAAGTTGAAGGTTCTGGTTGAAAAATACCTTGCTTCCTTACCAGCTAAAAAAACAGAAGAACATTGGGTGGACTTAAAAATCAGGAAACCAGTTGGTGTCGTTGAAAAAACCGTAGCAAAAGGTAAAGAATCAAAGAGTATCCAATACATTCAATTTCATGGTAAGTTAAATTATTCCACCAAAGAGATTATTGAGCTTGACGCCTTGGCTAAAATACTTTCTACCAGGTTACTCGAATCGATCCGTGAAGATAAATCAAGTGTTTATTCTATTGATGCGGCACCAGGATACTCTAAATGGCCGGTTCCGGAATACACAATGACAATCAATTATGGGACAGCCCCAGAAAAACTCAAAGAGTTGAAAGAATCTGTTTTTGCAACTATCAGGGATTTGATCGAAAATGGCCCCAAACAGGATGAAGTTGACAAAGCACGCGAGAAAATCAAACGTGAACGTGAGACCAATTTGCGTGAAAATAGCTACTGGGACGCAGTACTTAAAACCTATTACCTGAACAGAGAAGGTGATTTTAAAGCATTTACAGAATTTGATGGAGTTGTAGGAAATTTAACTAAACAATCCTTAAAATCAGCAGCTTACAGGACTTTTGATTTTAAAAATTATATTAGTGTGGCATTGGTCCCCGAAAAAGTTGAGAAATAACTATTTTAGCATTTGATTTTTATATACACCATTAGCTATGAAAATTAAGCGCTGTTTTTTACTTTTATTTGTGACGTTATTTGTAAGCTTCAATGTTACAGCTGGTAAGTTGAGGCTAATTATCGTCACCGGCGGACATGATTTTGACCGGGAGCCATTTTTTCAGATGTTTGATTCATTTTCGAATATGACTTGGGTCGAGTATGTTCATCCTGAAGCCTTGGCCAAACTGGGTAATGTTGACCTTATGACATTCGATGCCGTTGTGTTCTATGATATGCCCAAAACAATCACTGAAGAGGAAAAGCAATCTTATTACCGACTGTTAAAAGCTGGAAAAGGACTTCTATTTCTACACCATTCAATTTGTGCTTATCAGGATTGGTCTGAATATGAGTTAATTGTAGGTGGTAAGTATTATGAGAAGAAAAAGGATGACAAATTTGGCGCCTCTTCCTATCAACATGATGTGGACTTTTATGTCCAGATTGTCCATCCGTCACATCCAGTTGTCAAAGGAATTGATGAATTTGTCTTATCGGATGAGGTTTATGGGAATCTTGAAGTAATGCCAGAAATCTATCCGTTGCTTTCGACCGATCATCCTAAAAGCAACATATTGATTGGCTGGACTTTAACAAAAGATAAATCAAAAATCGTGTATATCCAGCCCGGACATGACAAGAAAAGCTGGGAAAATGAAGATTATCGTCGTTTGATCAAGCAAGCAATTCAATTCGTTGCAAAAAAATAATACCAATCAACGATTTACAGGAAGAAGAATTTCAATGGTCGCTCCAGCCGATTCATTGTTTTTTACTGTCATAAAACCGGAATGGGCATCAACTATTGTCTTGGCAAGGTGTAGGCCCATTCCGGTGTTCTGGTCAAAATGACCTTGCTGATTACTGAGCGGCTCAAATAGATGACCAAGTGCCGAATTCGAAAACCCTTTGCCATCATCCGAAATTTCAATTTTCAGGAAACCACCACTATTATTTATAATGATAATCCTGATACACTTCATCTTAGGTGAGAATTTGAAAGCATTGTCCAAAACAGCAGTAAAACACTTCAACAAGTATTTCTGATCACCCTTTATTTTTGATTCGACACCCTCACTTTTAAAATCAATTTCGATTGTTTTTTCTGAATATTTTGTATTACAAATGGCAATAGCCTCATTGATAACCTTTAATAAATCGAACTCCATAAAAACAAGCGCTTTTGCCCCCTTGAGCCTGAGTGTGGAAGCTTCAAGAATTGTATTGGAGAACTTTTCAAGTCGTCTTACCGAGGTATCAAGAAGTGAAAAATAGCGGTTCACCTCATTTGAAAAATTATATTGCCCGATCAATGCCATACTCCCTAGGATGCCATTTAAAGGAGTCCTTATCTCATGACTGATCATATTCAAAAATTCAGATTTTGCAATTGTGAGTTGTTCAAGATCCTTTTTGGCCTTTACCAACTTCTGAAGTGAATCTTCAAGTTCAATGGTACGCTGTGCGACTTTCGATTCAAGCAGATGGTTCATGTTTTTGGCCATGTCCCTGCTGTACCTTAATTCAAGATGGATCCTTGATTTCATCAGCAATTCGCTCCATACCAATGGCTTGGTAATGTAATCATCACCCCATGCCTCATATACCTCGTTCAAAAAACTGAATGAACTATTTCCAACGATAAAAAGGACCGGTATCTTTCCCAATCTGGCATTGGCTTTAATGGCTTTACAAGTTTGGTAACTTTCCCTGCCAGGCAAATCCGAGTCGATAAAAACCATGTCGAATTGCCCATCATTTAAAATTTCCAGACCAACCTTTCCACTTTCGGCAGTTTTCACCAGGTAATCATTGAGAAGAAGCATCTTCTCAAACGAAGACCTGTCCTCCTCATTACTGTCTATAACTAAGATGTTGAATTTCTTCATATCACAGGAATATTGCCTTTAACGCGATTTTCAACCAAATGTACAATAATATTTCGGTTATCTTTGCCCAATGCAATATTGCGATCCAGTTTTTACAATTTTTGGTTTATGCAAATAGTTGGTCCGGAAGATTTTCTCCAATTGAAAAAATCGAATCCATTGGTAGATGTTAGGTCTCCCGCAGAATATTTGGAAGGGCATATTCCAGGGGCTTTCAATATCCCGATTTTTGATGATCACGAAAGGGCCGTTGTTGGAACAATTTTTAAAAAGATGGGGCGGATTCCGGCTATTGAAAAGGGTTTGGAAATTGTCGGTCCCAAAATGGCAGGATTTGTTCGCGAAGCAGGAAGATTGGCTGTGTCAGGCCAGCTTTTGGTCCATTGCTGGCGTGGCGGGATGCGCTCCGATAGCATGGCCTGGTTGTTTGAACGGATCGGTATTCAATGCTCCATACTTGAGGGTGGGTACAAATCGTATCGGAATTTTTTGCTCGAAAAAGTTGGAAATATTCATCAATTAATTGTAATAGAAGGATTTACAGGAAGTGGCAAAACCGAAATCCTGAGTTGCCTAAAAGCCTTGGGCGAACAGGTGATTGACCTTGAAGGGATCGCCAAACACAAAGGATCAGTATTTGGAGGGATCGGTCAGCCTGCACAGCCTTCTACACAGCAATTCCAGAATAACCTTTTCGATGAAATTTTGCAACTTGACCTGTCCAAAAGGGTTTGGGTCGAAGGCGAAAGTCAGACCATTGGTCGGGTTTTTCTTCCTGATCCGTTTTGGGATAAAATGAACATTGCCCGCAATATTGAAATATTTGTGCCACGTGAAGACAGGATAGTCAGGTTAGTTAATGAATATGGGTCACTTTCCAACGAATTGATGGAAAATTCGATCAGGAACATAACCAAAAGATTAGGCGATCAACAGACGAATGATATTCTAAAGAGTTATCTCTCAGGAGATCTTTCAACTGTAGCAGGCAATCTGCTTGAATATTACGATAAGACTTACCTGTTTAGCCGTGAAAAGTACAAAAAGAAATATCAGGAGATCATACTACCAAATGGGGATGCAAGTTCAAATGCTCAAATAATTCTTAAAGAAATTGCAGGGAATAATATAGAAATAAAGTAGAAATACAGTTGAAATACGATTGAAATACAATTGAAATACAATTGAAATACAATTGAAATACAATAGAAATAGATAGAAATATTTTGATAATACTTATAAAGCAATGAATAACAATTCTTTAACCGATAATTCCACAATCAGGCTTACACAATATTCGCACGGTGCCGGATGTGGTTGCAAAATAAGCCCCAAAGTTTTGAATTCAATCCTTGCCGAATGTAAAACGGAATTTCCCGATCCATTCCTTTTGGTTGGTAATAGTACACTTGACGATGCCGCAGTTTACGATATTGGTAATAATCAGGTTATTATATCAACGACGGATTTTTTCATGCCAATTGTGGACGATCCGTACGATTTTGGGGGGATTGCTGCGGTCAATGCAATCAGCGATATTTTCGCAATGGGAGGAACCCCATTGATGGCAGTAGCGATACTTTGCTGGCCGATCAATAAACTTTCACCAGAGATTGCGGGACAAGTGATTGAAGGGGCAAAACAGGCATGCGCAAAGGCTGGTATCGCAATTGCTGGTGGCCACAGCATCGATGGACCTGAACCGATTTTTGGATTGGCGGTTACCGGAATTGCACAAAAGGATCAAATCAGATTGAACTGCTCTGCTACAGTAGGTTGCGAACTGTATCTGACCAAACCTCTTGGTATCGGAATTTTGTCAACAGCCCAAAAACAAGGGAAACTTCTGGAAGAAGACCGCCTCACTGCACGCAATCTCATGCTGACAATCAATTCGATAGGAAAAGAATTGGGGAGCCTATCGGAAGTTAAGGCGATGACAGATGTAACTGGTTTTGGATTGTTGGGCCACCTTGTCGAAATGTGCGAAGGGTCTGGCCTTAGTGCCGAAATCGACTCAAACCTCGTCCCAAAAATTGCCAATATTGAATATTATATGGCGCAAAAGACATTTCCTGGTGGTACTTTCCGCAATTTCGACAGTTATGGATATAAAGTTTCACCAATGACAGATGACCAGAAACACCTTTTTTGCGATCCACAAACAAGTGGAGGACTGCTTGTTGCAGTAACTCCCGAAGGAAAGGAATCCTTTCTTGAAATCGCGTCTAAATATGGATTGCAACCTGAATCTTTTGGTAAGATCATAAATAAAGGAGAATTTGTAGTGGAGGTGTTGTAGGTTGAAATAGTAGAAATATTGATATATGTTGAAATAAATTGAAATAGTGGAAATAAGGTTTTTGGTATAGGCGCATAGGCCGCCCATGTTAACTAACAGATTGTAAACGAATAGGGTTATTAAAAACCATCTTTTTTATGAGTGAATCGAATATCATGTCCATATTTGACCGCCGATTGTACCTGAAATGGTACTCGTCAAG
>CAIYPA010000234.1 GCA_903927965.1 uncultured Bacteroidia bacterium
ATCTCCATGATCGATTTTGATTCGCCGATCTCCTTCTTTCAAAAATATTTTGACATCGGAACCGGCTACGCTTCCTGCAAATTTGGGGATAACATTTATCTGGGTACCAACCAGGGGCTATTTTATATCAAAGAAACCGATTTTGCGAATCCTTATAAAACTAAATCTGATTTTAAATTGATTGAAGGGACAGAAGGGCAGGTATGGAACCTTTCAGTGATCGATAATGCATTGTTTTGTGGTCATAACAATGGTGTATTTCAGGTGCAGGGCGAAAAAGCGATAAGGATTTCTTCAGTTCCGGGAGCATGGAACTTCCTAAAAATCAAGGATACAGGCCTTATCCTTGTTGGCTCTTTCACAGGTTTGTCTATCCTGGAAAACCGTGGAGGTGTATGGCAATTAAGAAACAGGATAAAGGGGTTTGAGGAGTCGTCACGTTTTGTTCAGATTGATCAGGTGGGCAATATCTGGGTCAGTCAAACCTATAAAGGTATTTTCAGGGTAAAAACGGACAGCTCATGGAATAAGGTATTGGAAACAGAGCTTTTTACCTCAAAAAATGGTTTGCCTTCCGATCAGTCAAATACATTGTTTAAGATTCAATCCAAAATCCTGGTTGCGACTGAGAGAGGAATCTACAAATTCAATGATCAAACAAAGATGTTTGAAAACGACCTGGCGTACGCACCTTATTTTGACAAAGGAGTGCCGGTTGATTATCTGTATCAGGATTCGGAGCAAAATATATGGTGCTCTATCGATAAAAAAATAGGTGTGTTGCGCTTACAGGAAGATGGATCCTATAAAAAGATTACAACTCCATTCTTAAACCTTACCAATCAGACTCTCCGGTCATTTGAGAATATTCACGAATTGGATCAGAACAATGTCCTGATTGGTATAGAAGGGGGATTTGCAAATTACATCTCAAAATACAACAAAGATTACGCTAAACTGTGTACAATATACATCAGCGATTTCAGGTCGAGGGATACAATTGAAGGCATCTACAGCTACAACAACAAGAAACCAGGTCAGACTTTGGTGCCAGCGTTCAAGTACAAGAACAATTCTGTATCCATTTCTTTTTCAGCAAATAATTATGGGGCAACAGAAACTAATTTTCAGTATGAACTGATCGGTTTTGATAGGGAATGGTCTGAATGGACGCCCCAGAGTTTTAAGGAGTACACAAATCTTCCTGACGGGCACTATACTTTTATGCTCCGTGCAAACAACAACGACCAAGCGGCACCTTCTGAGCTATCCTTCAAATTCATTGTTTTACCACCCTGGTATCGTTCTGTTTTTGCCTGGATTATCTATTTTGTACTATCTATTGTTTTTATCTATTTGGGTAAAAGGTATTTGAATTATCGGATTGAAAAGTCGCGCAGAGATGAAATCCTCAAGCAAAAAGAAATCTACCTTACCCGTGAAATGAACCTTAAAGAAAAGGAGCTTGCCAACACAACCATGCTGGTTATCCAGAAAAATAATTTCCTCACTAAATTACAAAGTGATTTAATGAATATCAATTCAATCTCAGGAAAAGAATTGGCCAAAAATAATATTAATACCCTGATAACCAGGATAGGCAAGGAAATAGACAGTGAAAAACAATGGAAGGTATTCAATATGCACATCGAACAGGTATATGAGGACCTTTTTAAGAAATTGATAGAGAATTACCCTGATCTGACTCCCCGCGAATTGAACTTGTGTGCGTACCTTCGGATGAATATTTCGAGCAAGGAGATTGCAACGCTGATGAATATTAGTGCCAGAGGAGTGGAGATCAGCCGTTACCGGATACGTAAAAAACTCCACCTCGACCGCGAAGCAAATCTAACAGAGTTTATGATCAACTTTTGATAAACAAAAATTGAATACCC
>CAIYPA010000235.1 GCA_903927965.1 uncultured Bacteroidia bacterium
TAAAACAGAACTCGCCCCTGATGGCACAACGATCTGCCAGGTGGTAATGCCTTCTGTTGGACTACTGGGAATGAAGCTTGAAAACCAGTTAGCCCCTGCGCCAAAAGAAATAACTCTTCCTACTTCTATTGAAACAAAATTCTATGTTGTAAAAATTGATCCCGCGACCGGAAATATGACCAGTTTAAAGCTGAAACCTTCGGGTAAGGAACTGCTAAGCGGACCGGCCAATGTTTTGGTTGCTGAAAAACGAACGGGCCAGGGCGATCCGGGAGATTTTATGAATCCTCGCCCACAGCGCCCTAAACTGGGAAGTTCAAACGATTACAAGCCAACGATAACCGTTACCGAAGGTCCTATTTCTTTTACTTTGCAGGTAAAGAGCAACTTTTACGGAGATGCCCCTTGCACCCGCTTGATCCGCTTCTATAAAGAATTCCAGCGGATTGACTTTGAAACTGAACTTAATGATATTCCTGATTTGACGGTTGTGGTAGCCGAATTCCCGTTAATTGAAAAACCATTGGAAATCCGCCGTGGTATTCCATTTGGGTTTTCACACGGTGCCTGGTCAAAACCCAACGAAAACCTCCACGATTTGCCCAATGGAATCAAACCTGTTGTACGGTGGAGCGACTATTCTTTTGAGACCGGAAGTGGTTTGGCCATTCTCGACCGTGGGTTAAGTGGAAGGGAGATTAATGATAAAACGCCTATTATTTACCTTTACAATGCTACTGAAAAATACTATGGATATGTAAATCCATGGCTCAGCGGAAAAGGAAAACACCATCTCGAATATGCAATTGTCCCACGTTCAGAGGATTGGAACAACTCCCGTATCCCGCAAATGGCATGGGAATACAACTGCCCTGTAACCATTGCCCCCGATTGTGCCGTAAAACCATCCCAATCATTTGTTCAGACATCCGACAATGTTATTGTGGAGGTGATCCGCCGTGAAGGGAACGAAATAGAACTTCGGTTGGCTGAATGTCTTGGGAAAGCAGGCAATGCAAACGTAGCCATCAGCTTGCCACATACTTCAGCAACCCTGACTGATTTACAGGGAGGACATCCGCAGCCCCTGGCGGGCAAAGGACGTTATACATTTGCAGTTCGCCCACAGCAAATTGTTACGATGCGATTCAAAACAGATTCAAAAGTGGAAGAGATCAGGCCATTGATGGCATGGGATGAAATGGTTCCTCCGGCCAAGCGGGCAGCATTAAACAGCTATCTGGGGGATAAAAAAGGACATCCGCCAAAAGGTAACTAACTAAAGGAGAACAAATAATATACAAATGGCTAAGATAGAATCAGTTTTGTAAATTTAAATAATGAACATGACTCAGCCTTTTTTTCAAAAAATTCTTCTGTTCCTTCTTTTGTTTCCGGTATCTCACATCATTTATGGACAAAATCCATTGTTTGAGGTTGACTCGGCCTATCTATCCAGACACGATATTGTCTATAATACACCAGCATATGAAGGGTTTGAAGGGTTTCCTGTTGGAAATGGGGACCTTGGAGGCATGGTTTGGAATTCCAACAATGGTCTGGAAGTCCAGATAAATAAAAATGATCTTTTTGACCAATCTCAGGAGGAATCCCGTGCAACTTTGCGGGGAGGGGCGCGCTTATCTATTGACCTTGGTGCTCCCGGTTTTGAATGGATTTATCTCGATGAATTCAAAGGTCGCCTATCCTTAAAAACTGCCGATGTTGATTTCAAGGCCAAAACCCCGTTCATGGAAAGCCGAATCAATACCTGGGTTTCGCCCAATGAGAATGTCTGGTGTTTCCAGCTTAACTGCAAAGATTTGGACCATCTGAAAGAAGGAACTAAAATTCGCGTATCACTTGAACGTTGGGGTAGTAGGGCTTTCCCGGGATGGTACAGTAGCTTCTCAAAAGATACTCAAGGCGGACTTGGGAATACAAATTCCATAATTGTCGGAAAAGATCTGATTTTGGAAGAAGCCTTTAAAGGCCTTCGTTTCTCAGTGGCTTGCAGGATTTTGGGTGAAGAAACCGTTGCGGGAATAATCAGCCAGAATCGACTTGAACTGGAGACCAAAAATAAACAGGCTAATCATGACATTACAATTATCCTATCGCTGGTCACTACCAACGAATCGGAAAACCCCACGCAGTCGGCTATCCATTTGCTGAATGATTTCGAAAAACAGACTGTTCAGAAGGAGAAAGAAATTCATCTGCAGTGGTGGAAAAATTTCTGGAACCAGTCTTTTGTCCATCTGGAGAACGACTATATCGAAAATATCTATTATCTACGGCGCTATTTGATGGGAAGTTCCTCCCGGGGAAAATTCCCGGTAGTGTTTAATGGAGGCTTATGGACATGGAACCATGACGTACGCAACTGGGTAACCCCTCATCACTGGAATACTCAGCAGCAATATTGGGGATTGTGTTCGCAAAACGATTGCGAACTGATGCTTCCGTATCTCAATACCTATTTCAGATTAATGCCTCAGGCTGAAGAACATGCCAAAAAACGTGGTGCCGAAAATGCAATTCTTTGGAGTGAGCCCCATGATTTCTTTGGAAGTATGACTTTCTGGGATCGCGCCGATATGCTGAATAATTTTACACCAGCCAGCCAGATCGCCGGTTTGTTTTGGGAGTATTATCAATACACCTGCGATAACAAATTCCTTGTTCAAAAGGCTTATCCGTTTATGAAAAAGGCTGCAGAGTTTTATGTACAGAAACTTCAATGGGACAGTTTGAAAAATGAATATTTTCTTTTCCCTTCACAGCCTTATGAAAGTCCACGTTCAAATCAACTCAAAAATCCTGTTACCGACCGGAATATGATTGTTGCGAACTTTTCGAATTGTATTAATGCAGCAAAGATTCTTCATACCGATCAATTGAAAATTGAACAATGGCAGTTTATTGTTGATCACCTGTGGCCGCTTCCATACCGGAATGTCCCCGATTTGGGTGAAGTAATTGATCTTGCCTGGTATCCGGATGGTTCAATATTTCCAAAATTGGAAGATCATGGTAGGTGGCTGAATGTCATGGGACAAAATACTTCACTTGTTTTTCCGGCCGGCTTGATCGGTATCGACCAGACATCTTCAAGGGCTTATAAAGCTGAATCAAATATTGTCCGCCATCATTCTCCAACGGCAAACGCCATTTCTCCTGAACCAATTGTTGCCGCCCGGTTGGGTATGGGTAACAATGTACTAATGTTGATGCAGAACGGAATCCGTAGGCTGCAACATTTTCCTCAGGGTTTGTTTTATAACATTGATCACTGGTACAATCTCTCCCTTTACATGGATTCGGTCAAAAACCCTGACATCACCACTCAGCGCGACTATATTTATGACGAAAGGGCGCACTACCCAAACAAATTGCCTGCCAAACCTTTTATTCAGTGCGGTCTTGAACCCCTGAGCATTTACGGAGCTGCTGTCAACGAAATGCTTCTTCAAAGCAATGAGGGGAAAATCAGGATCTTCCCTGCTATTCCTGATGGTTGGGCCACAAGTTTCAGATTATTGGCGAGAGGAGCTTTCATGGTATCGTCCGAAATGCAAAAAGATGGCACAATTCCGGGTATTTTTATTGAAAGCCAGAAAGGAAGTGAATGTAGGGTTGTCAATCCCTGGGCCGACTCCAAAGTGTCGGTTTTGTGCCTCGGAGAGAAGAATAAACCAATTAGTCATAAGGTCTTAGAGAAAAACCTGATTGTTTTTAAAACACTTCCAAACTGCAATTACCTGATCGTACCAAAAGGGAAAGAGATGATGCTGAAACAAACAATTTTTAGGGGCCTTCAGAACGATGCTCCAAAATCATTTTTTGAAGCAACACTGGGGAAAAGTCGTAATTTCTAATTGAAACAAATTCTAATAAAACACCAACGATGGAAAAAAAATTACTATTACTTCTTATGCCGGTCATAGTTCTGGTATTTGGCAGAATTAATGTTGAAGCACAAGATGGGTTCAGTTCTTATGAACGGGCAAAACTTCATCCGCTCACCTGTGACCGTCCCGCTCCCGACTTTTTTGAAGGGGCATTGCTCGGTAACGGGGCGATGGGCGTAGTAGTAACCACACGGCCCGATGCAGTGGTGTTCTACTTCGGCCACAACAATGTTTGGGACATCCGAATCGCAGAGAACAACCGTGAGAAAATTGGAACTTTCAAGGATGTATTTAACAGGGTCAAGACCATCCCGGATACTTTGGCTGTATTGACAAAGGATCCCTGGTATGATGAATACAGCAAGATGACGGCTGAAAACTACCGAAAGCCTTATCCGCGGCCCTTCCCCTGTGGTTCTGTATTGCTGGGATTCGACCGCCGGAACGCCGATCTGATCGGACATCGGCTCAACATCTCCAACGGGCTATGTGAAGTGTTCATGCTCACCAAAGATCAGAAAAAAATAACCCTTCAAATAATTACAGATATGACCAGCGACCGGCTTTTCTTCCGCCTGGTCGATATGCAAGGCAATCCATGCGAAAATGTATTTGATCGTATCAGGGTGATGTTCGATCCATCGACTCCAAAAGAATTTCCCAAGACGCAGATCGAGGAAAACCTGGGGAAAGGGGTGATGGCTTTTCGACAGATATTGCCCTATTCTGAACCTGAAAAATACGATATTGTTCAGGGGCATCCCAAAGACAAAGCTTTTCGACTGATGGCCTCGGTAAATTGTTTATTGGAGAAAAAATCGAGAATCAACTGGGATGGCAACAAACAGGATATGCTTCCCATGGAAGCAGGGATTACGAAGCAAACAGGGTTCGTTGGTTGTATTTCACTTCAGGAAGGATTGAATAACGTTATTACTACAGGATTGCCAGAAGCCACTGTTCCCAAAGCTGAAAATTTCAACTCCTCCTTAAAGGACGGGGAAAAGATATGGAAAGAGTATTGGAACAAATCAGGAGTACAACTGGGCGATCAGTTTCTGGAAAGGATGTGGTATCAGAATCTCTATTTCCTGAATTGTGCAGCAAAAGAGGACGCCACTACCCCTGGTTTATTTGCCAACTGGAGCTATAACAACATTGGAACTGCGTGGCATGGCGATTACCACATGAATTACAACACCCAACAACCATTCTGGGTGACATTTTCAAGTAACCATCTGGAAAAGAACCTACCCTATGTCAATCTGATCGAAAAGCTAATGTCGGTCAGTAAACGTTGGGCGAAAGAATATTATGAGTTGCCAGGTGCCTATTTCCCGCACAGCGCCTATCCCGTTGACATGACGATGAACGCCTATCCTGTTCCGACGTGGGGTTGGGAAATTGCGGAAACGCCATGGGCTGTACAGGGATTGTGGTGGCATTATTTGTATTCTGGCGACATTGAATTCCTGAAAAACAGGGCTTTCGAACCCTTGAAAGTAGCCGTGGAATTTTTGGTTGCTTACATGAAACGTCCTGAAGCCAGCGGTCCGCAATGGAAAGATGATAAATTCCATATTTTTCCTACTGTTCCTCCTGAATTGTACGGACTTCGACCAGGATTTAAGTACAATTACGATTGCAATGTCGATCTTTCGCTTACCAAGTTTGTTTTTAAGGCATTTATTGAGGCATCCAAAGTTCTAAAACTTGAAACTCAGGAAAAAGGGTTGTTGAGTGATGTGAAAATGATTTTGTCTCGTTTCCCTGAATACCCCACTGCAATATCCAAAAAATATGGGAAGGTATTGGTTTCAGTCCCTGAAGAACAAGATCAGGTGGTTTACAATGTTCCCAATTCCCTGTTTACTGCTTTCCCTGGAGAAGACCATGGTCTTCATTCCGATAAGGAAACGACTGAAATACTTAAGAATACATTTTTAAATCAGCAAAACGAAGGGGGCAATGATCTGGTATTTATTAATTTACAAGCTGTCCGGATCGGCATGCTCGATCTGGAAAGGTTTAAACGACAGGTTAATTACTCGATGTTACCCAATGGTACAACATCCGATCGTGTCATGCAGGTGCATGGCCGTTACAACGATACAACTCCTTATGGGTATATGGATAAAATGGGGATCTGGTTCGAGAATTTCGCATTACCGGTGGTTGTCAACGAATGTTTGATGCAAAGTTACGATGGTATCATCCGACTTTTCCCCAATTGGCCAATGGAAAAGGATGCTGAATTTCATAACCTGCGCGCTGCCGGGGCTTTTTTGGTTGATGCCACCTTGAAAAATGGGAAAGTCAACGAGATAAAAGTTGTCAGTGAGGTTGGGGGATTGCTGAAGATGAATCTGCCCTGGCCAAAAGGAGGAAACGTTTCCACCCAAAAAGGAAAGAAACCGCTTTTATCGCCGAACATTGAAATGCAAACTGTAAAAGGCGAAACCCTGATTTTTCAACCCTAGGTACCGGAATATTGCTATAAAGGATTACAAATCAATACGCGCAGGATGCTAAAGGGCGAATTACATGCTGCGTATATCGTGAAAGGCGGATACAAATTCAAAAGGGGTAAAGATCTTAAGTATGATTCAGAAATTCACGGAGTGGTTCAATTAACTGTTTGACAGTCGAATACCCATGATTGTATAATCCCAGTCGTTTTTCGTAGTTTTTTTCGGTTCTTCCGATCAGGAATTCAGGTAGTGGGGCTAAAATAAACAACTTACCGTCCTTTTCCATCTGGTCACAGAAATCGAGCGTTTTATTGTATTCCTCATTGCGCTTAACAACCGTCTTGAGAAACTCCCAGTATTTCCTAAAGGCAAATTTGAAAATTGCATTGTTCCCTGTCACATCTTTTCGGTAAGCTCTTGGTCGGGTCAATACAACAACCGCTTTTTGATATTTGCCCAAAGCATATTTTATCGGTATGGGATCAGCTACGCCGCCATCAAGAAATAGTTCACCTTTTATATCAACTGGTTGAGAAAGCAATGGAATACTTGATGATGCCACAAGTGATTTTCCTACCCCAATATCCATTTGATCTTTTTTGGACAGGTAAATTGGGTTTCCCGTATTCAACGAAGATATGACGATGTCGAATTCTGTAGGATTGGCAAAATAGCTTGCCTCATCAAAAGGAACCAACCTTTCTGGAATCTCTTCAAAAATAAACTTCATATTGAAATACGATCCTGTCGCAATAAGGTGGCGGATTCCCATATAACGCTTATCGGAAGGGAGTTCCACATTGACTCTTCTGTTTCTCCCTTTCTGTTTCGAAACATAGGATGCGCCCAAACAAGCACCGGCCGAAACACCAACGACCCTTTCAAAATTCAGGTTGTTCTCAAGAAGGTATTCAAGCACTCCTCCTGTGAAAGCACCGCGAAGGCCACCACCTTCAAGCACCAGACATGAATTGATCATTTTGTTTTATTTCAAGTGAGCAAGTAACAAAAAAAAGTTATAATCGCTATTCAGCTTTAAACATTAATCCTTCAACTTCAGAGACATTGCCATTGGTAACCTTAACTGGCACAAAGGTGAACATCCATTTCCACGAAGGTGCGTATTGAGGCACTTTCAGCAAAACCTGGTTCCACCCTTTTTTCAAAGCAATTTTTGAAGGTTCGCGGAAGAAATAGTTTTCATCGGTGAATGGAATATCTTCTGATCTTTCTGCCATTCCGGGATGGTCCCAAACTGGAGGTTCGATTAAGTTGCCATTAAGCCACACTTTCGGATCGGTGTTATGCCATTTCCCCTGCTCAGGAAATGGCCCTCCCCTACGGCCACCCGACCGGGACCAGTCGTGGAAGCCGATCCAGCAACCAACAGTTTGATCTTGAGGCGACCATATCTTTGTAGTGGCATAAACAATCCCTTTCTTTTCAATGAAATAGGAGGGATATCCGAAAAAATGATTGATGTGAATGGTTGCGCCATTGAATGGGCCTTGCCAATGATAGCTCTTCCCCTTGACCTGATATTCCTGTTCAATTGTACCTTTTTCGGGAAAAATTGGAACATCATCCGTGATTTCAAAAGGTCCCAGTAATTTCCATTCAATTGAAGTTTGCTTGACATAAGGGAATGGCTTCCCCTGAAAATACTGGTCCCTATGTTTAATCAGTTTTTCTTCAAAGTTTTGAAACAAATTGAATGATAGATCATTGGACAAAGGGAGTTTTGCGAGGAATTTATCCCCAAAATCAACATCCTGCCCTTTCCACGTTGTTTCACTATAAGTGAGCATTCCGGGATAGACAGGGTTTTGACGTAAAATATCAATCTCATCTTTTATATTGTTGTCGTTCCAACAGCAAAGGATGCCACCCAATCGCAGTGAGTCACCTTG
Source organism: uncultured Bacteroidia bacterium (assembly GCA_903927965.1). GTDB lineage: Bacteria > Bacteroidota > Bacteroidia > Bacteroidales > Prolixibacteraceae > JAAFHB01. Next base: position 8,296 of record CAIYPA010000235.1, read on the forward strand.
GGATGCATTGCTGATCCGGTCGAAATAGAGTTGTGAAATTCCTGCAAACGGATCGAGATGGTTCAGATAATTGAGCCGCGAATCGAGATAGCGGTGCCCCTCTTTCGGTGCACCTTTTGAGGACCAAAGCTGTGTAATGGAGGTCATGTCGTTCGAAATAGCCTGTCCAGGACGCCAGACGATCACCTCCCTTTGATGGAACTTCACCCGTTCAATCAAGGCTTCCAAAAGGCCTTTGGCTGGTACCTCATTTTTGCGCCAGACCTCATCCGTTCCCAAATGAAGGATGGGCATTTTTTCTTTCGGAACCAGGTTACACAATTCATCGATCAGGTCAAGCAGGATCGTTTTTACACGTACATCGCTCATCGAATCGATGGACAAAGCTTTTCGGAAGGCTTCACAATGTCCGGGAATATCCAGTTCGGGAATCAGCGTGATCTGCCGTTCATTGCAGAAATTGACGAGATCAACAAATTCCTGTTGGGAATAAAATTTGCCTGGCCAGCGGCTCATGGTATAGGCTTCCTTAAGTTGGGGATATTTCCTGCTTTCAAGTCGCCAAGCAGGGTTGTCGGTGACATGGAAATGGAAAACATTGAACTTATAGGCAGACATCACTTCAATCTGTTCCTTGAGCAATGGAATCGACATATAATTCCGGCCAACATCCTGCATAAACCCACGAAAAGCGAAAGCCGGCCAGTCGGTTATAGTGCATCCGGCAAAGAAGGATTGTCCTTTGGTGCTGGCTAACAATTGTTTGAGCGTTTGAATTGCATGGAACAACCCCTTTTCTGTAATCGCCTCTACGACAATCGAATCATTTAAAACCAGTAACTTATACCCCTCATCAACATGACCCATGATTTCAGGTATTTTTTTCACCGTTCGGATAATGATTTTCTTACCTTTTACAATTTCGTTATTGCCTGTTATTTTGATCTTTGCACCTTGAGAAGCCAGTGTTTCACAGACTTGTCTGATAATAATAGGATCTGATTTTAAGCCGCTGATCAAAGTGATTGAACCTTGAGCCACAAATTTTTGATTGTTCCACTCCACCTTTTGTGGGGATGGGATCAATGGTGGAACCTCTGCCAAAACTCTTTGAAATCCAAGGATCACAAAGATCAATAGAATTGAAACACAGGCAAATTTCAGATCAGCAAAATAACATTTTGTTGTATAGTGTTGTTTCATAACAGATTATCAATATTAGAATAGTTTGTTTTCACATTTTAAAGGTAATTATTTTGGAATCGCTTTGTAAGATATTATTGTTTATTGGCATTTTTGGGAATTCCGATTTAATCTAAAGACCAGAAATATAACATATTATAAAGCTGATCAATAACCTGGATTGTATTGGCGGCAACTTCTTCCTTGTCCCAGGAACCTGAACAATGGTGCCCACAGATAAACTTTTTACTTTCGCTGACATAACCAGTGTAAAAAGAAAGTTCTTATCTTCGCACCCAAATAACACGAATTTCAAAAAAGGTAACACATGTCTGTTTTACGTTTTAGCGTTTCTTTGGAAGAAGAGTTGCTGACCGCACTCGATCAGTATGTGGTTGAGAACAATTTCTCGAACCGTTCACAGGCTTTCCGCTACCTTATTGAAAAAAACAGGGTGGAAGAGAAATGGAAATGTGACAACCTGGTTGCGGGGGCTGTCGTGATGGTTTACAACTGCCAGAAACATGAAATCAGGAACCATTCTGCCGAACTTCAGTTTGAGTACCGCGATGTAGTCATTGGTGTACAGCAATTTACACTTAGCGAAACCAATTGTATGGAAATCATTGCCGTTAAAGGGACCTCTCGAAGGCTTACCGAATTGTCCGACAAGTTGATCAGTATTAAAGGTATCCAACATGGTAAGCTGATCATGAGTAAAACAGAATAATTTTTTTGCCTTAGTAGTAACACGAATTAAATATTTCATAACACGATCTTATAAAATGAAGAAGTTTCTTACGGGTATTTCCCAATTTCCATTTATTTCCCTATTTCTATTTATTTCCCTATTTCTTCCAACATCCCTGAAATCTCAGGATATGCTTACAGATACTATTCGCATCGAAGAAGTCGTTGTAACCGGTAGCCCGGTAAAAATCAACCTGAACAATGTGGCCATGTCAGTTTCGGTGGTTTCAAGTGCCCAAATCAACGAAAATAATGAATCAGCTTTGTTGCCAATTTTAAGTGGAAGGGTTCCTGGCTTGTTTGTGACCGAGCGCGGTGTAACCGGTTTTGGTGTTTCTGCCGGATCAGCAGGTCAGATTACGATCCGCGGAATCGGAGGAAGTCCCACAACAGGTGTCCTGATGTTGATTGACGGTCACCCTCAATTTATGGGGATTATGGGACATCCGCTGCCCGACTCGTATGTCGCTTCGGATGTGGAACGTGTCGAGGTTATCCGGGGTTCCGGCTCTGTATTGTACGGATCAAATGCCATGGGAGGGGTCATCAACCTGATCACGAAAAAACAAACTCAGGATGGATTTCATGGTAATGCCCGCATGATGCTTGGCTCATACAACACACAGAAATACATGGCTTCAGGAGGTTATAAACAAGGAAAACTAAGTCTTTTTGTTTCCGGAAACCATGACAAAACCGAAGGACATCGTGCAAACTCAGCTTTTGATATCACCAACGGATATGCCAAGATCGGATACGAACTAAACCCGCACTTAAAAATGAGTGGCGATTTTAGCCTTGCTAAGTTTAAGGCTTCCGATCCCGGACCCGATACACTTTCTGCCAGGAAGGGGGAAACAATAGACATTACAAGAGGTTATGGGGCATATTCAATTGACAATGAATTTGATAAAGTTTCCGGTTCGGCAAAGTTCTTCTATAATTTTGGTGAACACAACATTACCGATGGGTTTCATTCAAAGGACCACAATTATGGGTTGAACCTTCATGAATCGTTTAAATGGTTCAAAGGCAATACGATCACAGCAGGTGTCGATTACATGAATTTCGGGGGATTGGCAGAGAACCTGAAAGCAATGGCCGGAAAGGGAATTGTTTTCGCTGATACATCAGTCTATGAATTGGGTTATTACGGCTTTGTTCAGCAAACCATTGCCAAAAAGCTTACCTTGAACGCAGGATTGCGCCTTCAGGACAATTCGGCTTATGGAAATGTTTGGATCCCTTCGGCTGGTTTGGCCTGGAACAGCGATGGGAATACAACATGGAAAGCTTCGTTTTCAAAAGGTTTCCGAAGCCCGACGATCCGTGAATTGTTTCTTTGGGGACCGAATCCAAAACTTCAACCTGAAACAGTATTCAATTATGAGGCAGGTATCCTAAAATCGTTTTTCGACCGGAAACTCAACCTTGAGTTGACAGGATTCCTTGTAAAAGGTGATAACCTAATTATTACCGTACCAAATAAAGGATTGCTCAATGCGGGAGAAGTCTCAAACAAAGGGATCGAGTTTTCGGCCGAAGCCAACCCGACATCGAATTTAAATTTTCATATGGCTTACAGCTACATCAACATGAAAACGCCTGTTTATGCCACTCCTGAACACCAGTTGTTTGTCAGTTCCCGGTATCGGATTGGCAAAACTATTTACATGATTAGTTTACAGAGCGTTGCAAATTTAGACACCGATCCTACTCCAATTACACATCAGGTCAGTTACAACCTTGTCAATGCGAAGATCAGCCACAAGTTCTGTAAATATGCCGAAGTTTTTGTGAGCGCAGAAAACCTTTTGAATCAGGATTATGAGCTGAACAGGTATTATACGATGCCCGGAACAACAGTTTTCGCTGGACTGAATTTGAACTTTTGAGATGATTCAATTTTTTTATTACCTATGCCATAACCTTAAACAGCAAATAAGATACAATCAGGGTAAACACAACGTTGAATCCCTGTGCAATTAAAAAGCTGTAAATAGGCCGTTTGTTCTCGGCATTTTTGAGATCGGAAAAACGGGTTTCAATGCCAATGCTGATAAAGGCAAGGTTGAACCAGAATCCGCTGAACGATTTGATCAGTTTCCCTGAACTGACAGCCAGTTCTTTATCGATGAAGAATGAGAACAAGAGCGAAGCGGCCATAAAACCAAGTACAAATTTGGGGAAACGTTCCCAAATTACACTGAGTGGTACCCGTTCACGTTTTCCTTCGCCAGTATGGGTGCGGTAAGCCCAGAATACCGAAATCGCAAAAGCAGCGATGCCCAACAATACATTTTGTGAAAATTTCACGATTGTAGCGTACTTTAAGCCGATTTCGCCAACGATCGTTCCTGCAGCAACTACAGCACCGGTGGTATCGATGGTTCCTCCAAGCCATGCCCCGGTCACCTCATCCGACAATCCAAGCCATTTTGCAAGGATTGGCATGAAAATCATCATGGGTATGGCGACGATCAGCACAAGAGAAATAATGACCGACAATTTCTTTTTGTCCCCATTGATAGCGCCCGATGTGGCAATAGCCGCCGACACCCCGCAAATAGACACGGCACTTGAAAGCATGGTTGCATATTCGTCATCGACTTTTAACTTTTTCGATACCCAGAAGGCAAAATACCAGACACAAACCACCACGATAACCGATTGAATCAAACCATAACTGCCAGCGGATAGCAAATCTGAAAACAGGATGGTTGCCCCCAATAAGACAAGTCCCACCTTAACAAACAGCTCCGTTTGGGCACCCCCAATGACCCATTGGCGCAAATTGCCAATATGCCCAATGAGTAAACCAATTGCCAGTGAGAACAATACACTTTCTAATCCCAGGTTTTTAAACGGGACATAAGAGGAAAACAATTGTGCGACCAAGGCAAGCAGGAAAACCAGGGTATAACCAAGGAGGAATTTCTTTGGCTTATCGCCGCTGAAGAACAGGCCAATGATGGCGATAAACAGGAACAACAAAAAAGTAGCTACCAATGGCGTAAAGAATGTATCTATCGAAAATGAAGCGAATAAATTATCAAAATTGCCCCATCCGGTTTTATCTCCAAACGAAGGGACTTTAATTTTATATCCTGCAAAAAGGGTCAGGAAAATAAGGACGAAGCCCGAAATCACAGTGGCCCAATCTTGTCCGACCCGAAAAAGATTCTTCTTTGAAACATTTACATTTTCCGCCATCACCAATAAGTTTATTTGTTATAATAAGTTAATTATGAATAGTTTAAAAGATATTTGCCATGTATTTTAGACCATCGAGCGTCAGGTTTTCGTCAGTGATCTGAATCCGGGTTGAAACATTCCGCAAAACAGACGACAATCCACCTGTGGCAATGACATTGATTTTCTCAGAGAGTTCCCCTTCGGTCCGGGCAACCATAGAATCGACCAACCCGGCAAAACCCAGGACAATACCCGATTGAATAGCATGGATTGTATTGTCGCCCAATACGGATGGAGGGGCGACCAGTTGAACATCGCGCAACTGTGCAGTATTGCCAGTCAGTGCCTTCAAAGCGGTCAACAATCCGGGTGCAATGGCAACGCCCAAAATTTTCCCTGATTTGCTGATGGTCGTAAAGGTAAGGGCAGTGCCAAAATCGATCACCATACAAGGCCCCCCATAACGAATAAAGGCGGCGGTGGCGTCAGCGACGATATCGGTACCGATTTCATCGGGGCTTAATATTTCGATGGGCAATTTTTGATAAACGGAGGGCTCTACCAAAAACGGAGGATGATCCAGTAAATGGCTTAACATCTCCCTGAATGGCCTGATCAGGCTGGGAACCACACTGCTCAGAACTGTCTTTTTAATAGCACTTTCGTGGATCCCGAAACTGGCAAACAACGACCTGAAGATCACTTCGTATTCATCCGAAGTTTTGAATAGATCAGTCTGTATCCTCCAGATTTTCAACCACTCATCATGATCAGTCACTCCAAAAACGATGTTTGTATTGCCAATGTCTATTGTAAGTATCATTCCTTTGCATTTTAAGCTGACAAAAATAAATTTATAAACCTTAAAAAAATTACAAATGACAAAGAAAATCAATTTTATGTAAGCCTTGGAACGATAGGATGGTTCCTTGCTGGATTTGACGCATTTAGGGTGATTTCCATCTACCTTGTCAAAGCCCATTACCTGACCAGAAAGAGGAAGCAAAAGTAAAAATAATTAATAAAAACTCATCATTAATCCAAACACCGACGGGTCTGCGACACCGTCGGGTTTTTGAATTCCCCAACCAGATGATTTCGCATTTCTATCTCAACATCTATACGACCAGCTTTCATGTTACTATGGTCAAAAGCTCCAGAGGAGCGAAATCTTTGTGGAAAAATGATTCTCTCCAAATTGGCGGCACAATCAGAAATTCCAGAAGAACACAAACGATCACTGCACCGGACAGCACCTGATTCAGATAATAGCGAAATGGGACAATTGATTTGCTCCTAAAAGCCACCTGCTATTATGGACAAATCGTGAAAAGCCCACTTCTGGTCATGGTTAGTGATAGCCTCACTCGGAGTGAGGCTATCACTACGAAACGACATCGCCTCAAATCCGCTGTTTTTACGCGGCGGACATCGCAAAAATTGCATTTTAACGTGCCATTCATGGCCAAAATTGACAATTTCATATTACTAACTATTGGGAAAAACCTACCAACCGTTGGAAAATCCATACCAATTGTAGGAAATATCATACAAACGGAATTTTATTAAAAAATGTAAGGTTATCATGTTGTAAATTTGGTTTTTGGTGGTTACGATTGTAACAAGCATAACATAAACGGTTTTTGATCAGGAATTTATAAAGTCACCAAATAACAGCCAAATAACACTGAACTGTTATACCAGCATCTCAGTGCATAAGGTTGTTTTGGTGGTTTACCTGTATAAAATGATAAAAAAGATTGGTTTTTTCTCCAGAAACTATTCCGTAAAGTTTTTTGATAAATTTTATTCAACCGTAAAAATGCTTTTTCCAACCTGACATAATCACCTTTACCTAATTGCCCGTTAAGGTGAAAAAAATGACCAAAAATCATGTCACATTACTTATAAAATGATGACATGGGATCATAAAAGAGATCAAAAAGGTTTTGACGATGGAACAAAAATTGAAAATGCTGAAAAACCAATTGTATGGTAGCCCATAAAAGGGAATACAGAACCCTAACTGGGTTTTCTCTTTTCCTTTGGAGTTGAATGTTTATCAATTTTGATTGAAATAATGGCTGGATATCAAACCGATCCTTCTTAAATTGCATCCAGACAGCTCAAAAGGATTCTCTACTGCTATGTAAACCTTGATTAACATATTTGGAATTTCTGAACAAAAGCAATTAACAAGAATTCATATTCTTATAATCAGTAAATCAAACTTATATAATGGTCATTTTTATTGTATGCCTAACAATCATTAACTTTTTAGTAATTTATTGTTATGAAAAATTTCGTGCGTTTTTTGGTTTTTTATTCTGTTTTTTATTTTTTCGGCCAATTTGGCCTGATGGCACAATCTAAAGAGATTGTGAAACTCAAATGGGTCAATTTTAGTCCTTATACTCAATACGGACAAGACCCAAATTATAGGACAACCATTCCTGAATCACAGATCATTTCCCTGCTTGACTCATTAAAACCCTGGACAGAAGGTATCCGTACTTTTGGAACTGAATATGGTCTTGAAAAAATACCCTATCTGGCAAAGCAACGCGGATTTAAGGTCATCGTTGGAATTTGGTTAAATGGTGATACAACTACCAATGCAACTCAAATAGCTGCGGGAATTAAAATTGCAAACGAAGGTTATGCCGATAAATTAATTGTCGGTTGTGAAGCCCTGCGTGTTAAATCCTTGACTGGAACAAAGATTATTGAGTACCTTAAAAAGGTAAAAGCGGTATGTCCAACTATACCGGTATCCTATGCAGATATTCCATCCATGTTGCTTGCAAATCCTGAAGTTTTGAATGCCTGTGATTTCGTTTCTGCCAATATCTATCCCTATTGGGAGGGTCAGCCAGTAGAATGCGCTATGCAGAGTTTTCACCAATCTTATCTTTCAATACTAAATATTGCTGGCGGAAAAGAGATTTTTATTTCCGAATGTGGTTGGAAAACACGAGGTAATATTTTAGGAAAAGCCGAACCCTCGTTGAACAATGCCATACGATACAACCGGGAATTACTTTCCTGGAGCAAAGCATTAGGAATTCAGGTCAATCTTTTTGAAGCATTTGACGAACCCTGGAAGGGATACAACGACGATGGTTGGGGTATTTTCAAAAACGATGCAAAACTAAAGGAAGGTATGGAATCTGTTTTCTATCCGATTGAAAAAATCGACAGTACTTGGATATGCAAAAAACTTAACATTGGCCTTGTCGACACCATTAATATTGACTTTTTACCTCCATTATGGAGTTCGTTAGATTTAAAAGGGCATATCAATTTCATAAAGCCTTGTGAATATAAATTGGCCACATTTATCGATGTCTATGGGGGATGGTGGACTAAGCCCTACTATGAATATCCAACTGTTCCTGTTTCATGTGATGGTAATTTTATCATCGATTTCACCACAGGAGGATCAGATGTACTGGCTTCTGAAATACGGGTCTTTTTAGTTCCTTCAAGTTATTCACCACCTTTAAGTCGTGGTGGAACCATTTCTTCCGAAATTTATAAAAATGCAATTTCATGGAAATCAATTAAAAGATGCCCACTGCCGTACGAACCTATAGGCGTCAATCCACCAATTATCTGTATAGGAAATTCGTCTGTGTTGACAGTATCCGGAGGTAACTCCTATTTATGGGACAATGGAGCAACTACCCCTTCCATTACGGTTACTCCTGAAACTACAGGTGAACACACCTATTATGTAATGGTAACCAAGGAATCGGGATGTATTGAAACTCGTGCGGCAAAAGTGCTTGTCCAACCTAAAATCAGTTACAATAATGAATATAAGTCCATTTGTAATGGTGAAAGTTATAAAGGACGTACTACATCATGTGAGTTTACAGATACACTTTCATCGGTTTCGGGCTGTGACAGTATCGTTACAACAAAATTAGTAGTGCATCATAGCATTAAAGGAAAAATTCTTAAACCTCAAATACCACCAGATTATTTATATGTTAGCCAAACCTATTTTTATGGTACTTGGTTTTCTGTTTCATCGGATAGTATAAGTGGCTATCTTTTGGATGTTGCCATCGATTCATTATTTAATTCCTTTATTATTAACTAATGTTTCGCACATAAAAAAAGTGCTTAAAACATTGTGTTTTAGATAAAAAAA
>CAIYPA010000236.1 GCA_903927965.1 uncultured Bacteroidia bacterium
CTCATCACTCATTGCTCATTGCTCATCACTTCGTTACAGCATCCCCACCACCACCCGCGCCACCACCCCCAGCGCCGCCGCCTGCAGCGCCTCAAGCAGTCGCGCCCGCGCCGCCAGCTCCGCCGCATGCTCCGCCGCCGCCTTCTCCATCTGCCCCTCCACCTGCCCCAGCATCCCCACCACCTCCGCCTGGCTCATCTGCCCCACCACCGCCGCCACGCTCTCCCCCGCCGCGGCACTGGCCATCACCCGCGCAAACTCCTCCGCCCCCAACCGCTCCACCGCCGGTCCCGCCGCCTTCAAAAACCCCACCACCACATCCTTCTTCCCCGCATCCCCCGAAGCCCCCTCCACCGCCGCCACCAACGCATCCACCAGACTCATGGACTCTCTCCTTCTGTTTCGGTCATTTTAACATTCGTCAATTTGAACATTGATTCGTCATTCGCCATTCGTCATTCGCCATTCAGATACCGTCCCACCTCCCCACCAAAATGCTCCCTGGTTCATTTCATGCATCGGGCGCCAAAGCACCTCGACCCCATTTTTCTGCAAAAACATCAGATAACCCGATACTTCATCGACTCTTTTCTTCCATCTGAGATTCAAGTTTGAGCCATCCGTTGTTAATTCCTTCCACTGCTCATCGGTCAGCTTACTTTTTACCCCTTTTGAATCCCAGCCGCAAGGTTCCTCCAACGCTGGATTGCACGAATGCCACATGATGTTGACCAAAGCCCCTTTGTTCCACTGTTTCACAGCCTCATCAACCATGATTTGACGGTTTTGGATATTGTCCTGCTCAAAAAGGAAATCGCCACTCCACAATCCCGGAAACTTCCCGGTAACACAATCCACCTGATTGGTCCATCGGGCAGGCTCGGCATTCGGCTCCCTATTGTGAATTCCTGAAACAGTTTTAACACCCGAGATCATATTCAGATAATTGAACGACTGAAACTTTGACTTTTTCCTGGCGTTCGCGGGATTAAATTGGCAGGTTAACAAGATGATCAGCAAAATTGGGATTGTCTTTTTCATCGGATAAATATTGTAATTAGACTGGACTAAAATTGACTTTAGAAGTGCTTTTACAGAAACCGGTTTTATAGTTCGATTACGGATTGGTTCATAATATTCTCATATTTAACAAGTTTCAGAATCACGGAACCGACAATCCGGATATCCATCCTGACCAGGACCGGGAGGAAATTGCCGTCGTCAGTAAACCAGATCGTTAGATCATCCTTTGATTTGAACATTCGACCCGGCTCCACAACCGGGCAGATTTTCAGGCAATTGATCTTTCCAAACTTGGTTTTAAGGGTCTCCTTCCCCATGTACCTGAGGTGGAACGGGAATATTTCGTCAGCAAAATACATGTTCACAAAAATCACATCGCCGTCCTTGACCCTTGAATAATCGATGCGCCTCAGATAATAGAAGGTTGAGGCAAGATCCAGGATTTTCTCGGGAACCTCGTGCATTCCGGAAAGCATCGAATAGACTGTGTTGTTTTCACGATTGTAGGTAACCACATTGTATTTGGTGTAGCTTCCCTCCTTGATATTCCTGATTTGTTTATAAGGCAGATTTGTTTCTTTATCGAACCAACTTTCGTAGATGTCTTTGACCCCATAGAGTTGTTCCGCCAGCCCTGTGGTTTCTCCGATTGCAGTAGCATGAAATACTGGCTTATTCTTGTATTCCGTCTCTTCGAGCGATAGGGTGGTTGTCCCACCAACAATAAAACCACATTTTATCTGGTAACTTAGCTTTTCGCCTGCTTTAAAAACGGTATTTGGTTTGATGGAAGGAATGTACAACTCCTGAGCCTTAACTCCTGAACGCATGAGAAAGAATAAAAGGGCAATAACCAACCGAGCTCTCATATTGAAATTTTTGATGTAACAACAGATTTATCGATCCTAAAGTTTTGAGATCAACAAATATATAGAATTCTAATGACAAAAACCCGGCCAAAAAACGATTTCCGAAAAGTGGACAGGGCAGATCAAATCAACTATACCATTTTGGGTACTACCCTCAATTGGTTACAAAATATACCTAATCAACGGTATTTTGTGTTTGTTGCAGGATGCGCATTTTTGCACAATTAATTAATGGTATAAAAATGAAAGCAACTTTGAACAATCAGGACATCTACAGAACCCAATCTGCACCTTTTGGATCCTTGAGTTGTTGTTGCATGAATATTCCTCCGAAAATGCGAATGTAAGGCTGAAAAGCTTCCCTTTTTATCCCTGTTAAAGATCGAAGTTTAAAATGCAAAACATCGCTTGCTAGGTTGCCCTTGGGAGCTTTTTATGATTACAGGTACGATTTTCGGGTAAAACAATTGAGCCCAAAAATATGCAAAGCAGTTTCACAGTTGACCTCAAAAATAGAAATACAGTAATCAAATCATTCAATCATAAAGAAAATGAGCGAGGATAAAGTACGTCAGGTACTCATTGCCGACAACCAGTTTCTTGTAGTTGAGGCACTTAAAATGGTAATCGGAGCCGATGAGAGATATCGTCTTTACGGAGTAGCCGGGAATCAGGATGAGTTGCACAAGTTGCTGAATACATTTGGCAAAGGTTTGTTGATTATTGATTTCGCAAATATCGATTTCGATGGGATGGAGGATTTGAAGAATTTAAAACACCTTTTTCCGCAAGTATCCCTTCTTATACTCACAAATTCGATCTCCCGGATTGAGTTTTCGGAACTCTCAAAGTTGGGCATCCGGAATATCCTTTACAAAACAGCCGATAAAGAGGAACTTTTTTCCGGCATCGAGAACGCTTTAAGAGGAAAAAAATCTTATTCCGAAGAAATCCTGGATCTTTTTCTTGATGTGAACGAAAATAAATATCCGGTTGAAGACCCATCGCAACTGACTGTCTCTGAGAAGGAAATTGTAAAGATGATTGTTAGTGGTTTGACAACCAAGGAGATTGCCTTGCAGAGAAACATTAGCCATCATACAGTGAATACCCACAGAAAGAATATTTTCCGAAAAATTGAAGTGTCGAACGCTACCGAACTCATCCTGCATGCAATCAAGGCCGGTTGGATCGAAAATATCGAGTATTATATCTAAAGATGTAATATTGTATTCCTTTTGATTAAATATTAAACCTGATTCGATGTAAAGTCTCATATAAATATACACTAAGCCGATAGACATTATAGATATATTTGAATGGTCAAATAATTAAAACTATTTACAATGGAGATTGACAAAATTACCATCATGGGTGGTATAGGGAAAGATGGGCAACCAGAGAAGGTTGAACAGCTTGATTTGAAAATGGGGGATATCGTAAGTATTGTTGGACCAACAGGTTGTGGTAAAACGACATTGATCAACGATATCGAATTGTTCGGTAACAGGAATACACCTTCACAGCGACAAATCCTTCTGAACGGCGAGCCTGTTCCTGATGACTTTACCTTCGACCCTTCCAAGCATCCGATTGCTTTAATATCACAACACACCAATTTTTTAAGCGATTTGCCTGTCGGCGAATTTCTGACGATTCACGCAACGGTTCGTGGCGCATCCAATATTCAAAGGGTTGTAAACGAAACCATTGAATTCGCCAACCAACTTACTGGCGAAGCGATTATTAAGGGTACGGCAATGACTGAATTATCAGGTGGACAAACCCGTTCATTGCTGATTGCTGATGCCGTAATTATTGGCAATTCTCCCATCATCCTTCTTGATGAAATCGAAAATGCCGGGATCCACAAAACAAGGGCACTTGAATTGTTAAAGAATTACCGCAAAATTTTTGTCTTTGTAACACATGATCCGACGATAGCTTTGCTTTCTGATTTCAGAATTGTGATGAAAAATGGCGCAATGCAAAAGCTGATCTTTTCAAACGATGAAGAGAAAAGAGCTGCGAATAAACTTAAAAGCATGGATAACATTATTTTACATTACCGAAGCTTGGTTAGGTCCGGTGAAGAATTACATGCCCATATTTTGGATGAAGAATTAATAGGGATAAACTAAAAACCGAAAATCAATGAAACTAATTGTATTTGCAGGACCACCGACCTGTGGTAAAACAACAGTAATAAGGCAGGTAATCCGAAGGATGATAGCCGGAAATCACAAACCATCGTATATAAAAATCGATGTTCTGTATGCAGACGAAGATGAAATTATCAAAAAAGAATTTGGTATCCCAACCCGCAAAATCTATTCGGGCGAATTGTGCCCCGACCATTGTAATGTTGTTGTACTTGATGAGGCTGTTGAATGGGCCGAGCGAGTAGGGTCTGATTACCTATTTGTCGAAACTGCCGGTTTATGCCTGCGATGCTCTCCCTATGTCGAAAAATCGTTGGGAATTGTCGTCCTTGAATGTACCAGCGGCATGAACCTTCCAAGGAAAATTGGTCCGATGCTTACACTTGCAGATATAAGCGTGATCACAAAAATTGACCTTGTTTCGCAGGCTGAACGCGAAGTTTTCCGTTACAGGGTTTTGGAGGCAGCCAAAGAGATTACAGTTGTGGAGAGCAATGCGCTTTATGGAATTGGGATCGACCCGATCGTAAGGCGGATTGTAAAGACTGTTGATATCGAATTCCCGATGTATTTACGGGGAAACCCACCGGTTGGGACATGTACCATATGTGTTGGTAAAAAAGAGATTGGTGCCAAACACCATTTTGGTGTTCTCCGTACCATGGATCAGGAACTTTATTATGTAGGTGAATAACAATTTTATCTATCCTGTTATGCAAAAAAGGGTTTATCTTGACAATGCAGCGACTACTTGTCCCGATGATAGGCTTTTGGACGTTATGTTGCCTTATTATAACAGGGAATTCGGCAATTCATCAAGCCTTCATTCTTATGGTGTCGAAGCGAAAAATATTCTGGATCTTTCACGTGAACAACTATCTTCCTTCTTAGGTGCTGCCCCCGGAGAGCTTATTTTTACTTCCGGTGGTACCGAATCGAACAATTTCGCGATAAAGGGAATCGCATTTGCCAACAGGAACAAAGGAAACCACATCATCGTTTCTTCCATTGAGCATGATTGTGTCCTTAATGCCTGTAAATGGCTCGAAGGGTTTGGCTTTTTTGTAACTTACCTTCCGGTGGATAGCCAAGGGATTATTGATCTTGATTACCTTGAGCGGGCAATCAATCCAAAAACGATTCTGGTTTCAGTCATGCATGCCAATAACGAAATTGGGACGATTGAACCAGTTGATGAAATTGGCCGGATCTGCCGTGCGAGGGAGGTGCTGTTTCATAGCGATGCCTGCCAAAGTTTCGGAAAAATCCCTTTGAATGTCCAGAAGTCTAATATTGACCTGCTGACAATCAATTCCCATAAGATTTATGGACCCAAAGGGGTAGGTGCCCTATATGTACGAAAGGGAACTGCAATTGCACCTTTGTTGCATGGTGGGGGACAGGAAAATGGTTTGCGCTCCTCTACCGAAAACATTCCCGGAATTGTTGGCTTTGTCAAAGCTGCCGAATTGTGCATGGCAGAAATGGAGAAGGAAACCATTCGGTTGACAGGTCTTCGTTCAAAATTCACAAATTTTCTGTTTGATAAATTTGAGAATGCCTATGTCAACGGACACAGGACAAAAAGGTTGCCAGGTCATGTGAATTTTAGTTTTCACGGTCTGGAAGGTGAAACCA
>CAIYPA010000237.1 GCA_903927965.1 uncultured Bacteroidia bacterium
GTTTGCAAAAAAGAGCATTAAAATTGCCGCCATATTTGGTATTGTCGCTTCATTTTTGACCATGGTTACCGGAGATGGCTCCGCCCGAAATATGGCCAAGTACCAGCCAATGAAATTTGCTGCCATGGAAAATTTATACGATGGACAGAAGAACGCCCCCCTTGTTGCAATTGGAATACTTAAAGAAGATAAACAGGAAGCCTTACATAAAAAGCAGGATTTCCGTTTCCAGATTGAGATTCCCAACATGCTTTCCTACATGGCCTTTCTTGATCCGAATGCCTATGTACCGGGAATTAAGGATTTGGTTCATGGAAATCCCGAATACAAGATTATGTCCATAAAGGAGAAAAGTGAAAAAGGAAAGGTCGCTATCCAATCACTGGCTGAATATAAAAACGCCAAAAAAGCAAAGAACGATACGCTGGCAAAAAGCGCATTAACTAAATTTGAAGCCAATTACCCATGGTTTGGTTATGGCTATTATGCTGGAAGGGATGAACACGAATTAATTCCGAATATCCCATTAACGTTTTATTCCTTCAGAATTATGGTTGGTCTTGGATTTCATTTCCTTGCACTCTTTCTGGTGGTTTTGATCCTACTCAAAAAGGAGAAACTCGAAAAAAGCAAAATAGTATTATACACAGCGCTTTGGACTATTCCATTAGCCTATATTGCCTCAGAACTGGGATGGATCGTTGCCGAAGTGGGGCGTCAACCCTGGGTTATTCAGTATATTTTACCTGCCATCGCAGCTGTATCTCAAATAAAAGCTACGTCAGTCCAAATCACTTTCTGGCTCTTTTTTGTCCTGTTTACCGGTTTGCTCATTGCTGAGATCAAGATCATGGTTTCACAGATCAAAAAAGGTCCGGCAATGGAATCTGAATCCAAACTTTAAACTATTAATATCGAAATTATGTTTGAAACATTTTCACATATCTTATTACAGCAATACTGGTGGATCATCGTTTCGTTGCTGGGTGCCATATTGGTTTTTTTGATGTTTGTACAAGGTGGACAGACCCTCATTTATACAATAGGAAAAACGGAAGACGAACGCACCGTTTTGGTCAACCTCCTGGGCCGTAAATGGGAATTCACTTTTACAACCCTTGTAACTTTTGGTGGCGCTTTCTTTGCTTCATTCCCTTTGTTTTATTCTACCAGTTTTGGTGGAGCCTATTGGGTTTGGATGTTAATCCTGATTGCCTTTGTTGTTCAGGCTGTTGCCTATGAATACCGCTCGAAGCCCAATAATTTCTTAGGTAAGCGAACATTTGAGACAATGCTTTTCTTAAACGGGTTACTTGGAACAGTCCTGATTGGCACTGCAGTTGCCACCTTCTTTACAGGATCTGAATTTTCGGTTGATAAGTTAAATCTAACACGATTAACAGGAGATCAGATGCCCGTCATTTCTGAATGGAAAGGTTTGGCTAACGGACTCGAAGCTGCATTCAATCTGCAGAACCTTAGTTTAGGATTAGCCGTATTCTTTCTCTCCCGCGTTTTGGCTTTACTCTATTTTATGAACAGGTTGAGAAATGCCGAAATGATGGAAAGGGTTAAGAAACAATTGTTAATCAATTCAATACCATTTGTGGTGTTCTTTCTGACTTTTACAATATGGCTAATTCTCTCCTCTGGGTTTGCAGTCGATCCATCAACCGGTGTAGTATCCATGGAACCATTCAAATACCTGCATAATCTGCTGGCCATGCCGGTAGTGGCCGTTTTATTGTTATTGGGAGTTGCTATGGTTTTGGTTGGTATTATCCGTCCATTAACCTGCTTTGTAAAATGTGGGACCAAGGGAATCTGGCTTTCCGGCCTGGGAACAATACTTACTGTTTTTTCCCTTTTATTGCTGGCGGGTTTTAATAATACTGCTTATTATCCTTCAACTTTTGATTTGCAAAGTTCATTAACGATTCAAAATAGTTCATCAAGTCATTATACCCTGACGATTATGAGCTACGTCTCGCTATTGGTGCCTTTTGTGATTGCCTATATTTGGTACTCCTGGCGTTCAATTGACAACAAGAAAATTGATATTGAAGAGATCAAAAGCGAATCGCATACTTATTAAATATTTATTAATCAATTAATTAATTAATATCCAAAGGTGAAAAATACCGGGAAAAGGAAGGCTCTTCCCGGTATTTTAGTTTTGCCTTTGTCGCTCTGGTTTCGAAAAGATCTCTGGATTTGGAACCCAGCGGGTTTTCCCTTTGGTGTGAAACAAGAGAAAATATCCAATTAGAAGACCTGGTTTGAATGATAGGGATCAGCATGGCATTAGCAGGAGTGGAAAAAAAATAATTAAAACAGGTATAAAATGAATAGTACATTGATAGTATCGGGAGTGCTGTTGACCACTGTAGTTGTCATGGTATTTGTTGCGAAATGGAAGATGAAGAATATTCCATCAGTTGCCAATCACCCCAAAATTAAAGTTTTAACAGATAAGAACTTTAATCAGCAAATTAAAAGAGGGATCATATTGGTTGATTTTTGGGCAGAATGGTGTGGCCCGTGCAAGATGATGGCACCGGTTTTAAATGAACTTATTGTAGAGTTGGCAGAAAACAAGGCAATTGGGAAACTTGATGTTGAACAGTTCCAATCTGTCGCAGCAACTTACAAAGTCAGGGGAATACCTACAATGATCCTGTTTAAAGATGGGAAAGAGGTTAACCGGTTTGTTGGGGTAAAATCGAAAGATTTCCTTTTAAAAGAGATGAACAAGTATAATTGAATAAGCAGATGAAAAAAGTATTGATTTTAGGTGGTGGTTTTGCAGGGGTACAGACTGCAATTGAGCTACAGAAAAAAGGGATATTTGAAGTCACGCTAGTTTCGGACCGCGACTATTTATACTTGTACCCAATTTCCATATGGGTTCCTGTCCATCTTAAGAAATTCGAGGATGTAAAGGTCTCATTGGCTAAAATTCAAAAAAAATATCCCTTTAATCTGATTATCGACAAAGTTGCTCATATTCAAGCGATTGAAAATAAAGTCGTTTGCGAGAACCAAACTTTAACTTACGATTATCTGGTGGTAGCATTCGGGGCCGAGAAAATGCAGCATAAGGGGATCAATCACACACTATCCATTTGTGCAAAGCCTGAAATGGCAGTCGAAATCAGGGACCGAATTGACGAACTGGTAAAAAAAGGTAGTGGTAAAATTGCCATTGGATTTGGAGGAAACCCCAAAGACAAATCGGCGGTCCGTGGCGGACCTGCCTTTGAGCTGATGTTCAATATCCACAACTACCTGAAAGGCAAGAACCTTAGGACTAATTTTGAACTGACTCTTTTCGCTCCCATGGATGAACCGGGAGCAAGGATGGGAAAAGGTGCATTGGCCATGCTGGATAAAATGTTTGGCAAATACAATATCAAAAAGCAGTTTGGCAAAAAGATCACTGAGTTTGTGGCCGAAGGCGTAATCTTTGAGGATGGATCAAAATTGGATTCAGATTTTACGATGTTTATTGCTGCCGGAACAGGACCAGCCGTTCTGAAAAATTCCGATTTGCCACTTTCCGATGCTGGATTTATTAAAATTGATAATAACTGTCAATCAACGGGTTTCACAAATGTTTTCGCAATCGGTGATATTGCAGCAATCGAAGGACCCGAATGGATTGCAAAGCAAGGCCATATTGCGGAATTGATGGGCCGGAATGCAGCATACAATATTGTTGAGATTGAAAAAGGGAGTCCCAAAAGAAAAGGGTATCAGGAACACCTGAATATTCTTTGCGTGATGGACACCGGTGATGGGGCTGCCTTTGTTTTTCGGAATGGGACAAAAGCGTTCATGATTCCCATGCCCATCGTTGGTCATTGGATGAAAAAAGGTTGGGGTGTCTATTCCAAAATGACCAAAATCGGGAAATTTCCCAGGTTGCCAGGATTATAAATTCAGATATGAGAATAATTTTAAAATGAAAGCAAACTTTGATTCTATCATCAACGACAATAAACTGGTTGTTGTTGATTTTCATGCATTGTGGTGTGGACCCTGTAAGGCCCAGTCACCTATCTTAAAAGAGGTCGCCTCTGAACTGGGGGACCGTATCAGGGTGATCAAGATTGATGTGGACCAAAACAATGAAATCTCAAACCGGTATCAGATCCAGAGCGTTCCAACGCTTATGATTTTTAAAAACGGCAATTTATTGTGGAAACATTCAGGAGTTGTAAGTAAAAATGAATTGGTAAATATTTTAAAACAAAATATTTAAATTGAATATTATTGATAATCAACACAATATAAAAATAGATTTCGATGGGTAATGCTATAGAAAATAAAGCAATACAATGACTCAAAATAAAACCCATTGGTATGATGGATGGTTCTACGATACTGTTATCGCAACCAATTAGGATCAATTGTTTGGGCAAATAAAGGCATTTATCGAACCACAATCCAAAGTCCTTGACGTTGGTTGTGGAACAGGCCGTCTGGCTTTCGCTTTGGCCGGTCATTGCCAATCAGTTTTTGGGACCGACTTGTCGAAAAAGAACATTGAAAGGGCTAATTTGGTTTTGCTCAGGCAACCAAACGAAAGCGTTTCATTTCACCATCGGAATCTTGGTGAAATACCAACCGGAAAGCAAGCCTATTTCGATTATGCTGTGATGACCTATGTTTTTCACGAAGTCAACGAAGAGGAAAGGATGGGACTTTTAAAACAAATGGCACAGGTATCCAATAAGATTATTTTAGGCGATTATGTCGTTCCCAGGCCTGAAGGGTACGATGGCTTTATCAGCAAAACCATCGAATTCCTTGCTGGTAGGGAACATTACAGGAATTACAAAACTTATATGGCAAAAGGTGGCATCCAATATCTGGCAGATGCAGCCGGATTAAAGATTATCAATGAAATAAAGAACCGACCATCGGCCAGCCATATCGCTATCCTGGTAAAGTGATTACAAACATTTTTATCTGTCAACTTACTTTAGAACAAAACATATGATTGTAACAATTTTAGTTTTAGGATTTTTATTTGGTTCAATTTTGCAATATGCAAATTTGAACCGGTACAATGTGATCAGTGGTATGGCCACCCTTGAAAATTTGGCAGTTGCAAAAGCAATTTTTGTTGCGATTGGAGTGGGGGCGGTCATCATTTCGATTGAAATTTGGCTGGGCTTTGCCTCATACCATTTAAAACCGTTGATTTTAGTCGGAATTGTATCCGGTGGACTTCTATTTGGTGCAGGAATGGCAATTTTAGGCTATTGTCCTGGAACACTTTCGGTTTCTCTTGGTGAGGGTTCAATTGATGCCCTCATGGGAATTGCAGGTGGTTTGGCTGGTGGCTTGGTTTATACGGTACTATTGCCCTTCATTCAACCAATTTTGGGCCCTGATCTCGGCAATATTTCATTGTTCACCCTGATTGGCCAGAACAAATTTGCATTTTCTTTCATCGTTACAATTGTTGGAGGAGCTTTTGTATGGATTGCTTTTTTACTCAACAAAAAAGAAAAAGCAACAGATTTTAAATGGCTTTATGCAGGAATTGCCCTGGCCATTTTAAATGCAGTGGTATTTCTGACAGCCGTTTCAAGCCGTCCAATCGGAGCATCTACGGCATATCCTTATGTCGCCGATTTACTTACCGAGACAACAAATAATAACTATTTTACGAAAATTCAGGAACCAGGTAACTGGGAACTACTGTTTTTGACGGGTGCCTTTATTTCAGGGATTGTACTATCTGTAATGAGGAAAGAATTTAAGCTCAAGGTCATACATGAAAATTGGGCGAGATACAAAGGCAATTCTGTTTCAAAACGGCTTACCTGGTCATTTATTGGCGGGTTTATCCTCATTATTGGAGCAAGAATGGCTGGCGGCTGCACAAGCGGACATATTCTTTCAGGTGGGATGCAACTTTCAATAAGCAGCTTGCTGTTTGCATGTTTTGTTTTTGGGGGATTGCTTATAACAGGGAAATATTTTTATAAAAAATGAAAAAGAACATGGGTACCATTGACAAGGCAATCAGGATACTATTCGCAGTCGCAATTGCAGTTTTATTCTTCCTTAAGGTAATAACAGGCACTTTAGGAATTGTACTTGTCGTTTTGGCCGTTGTTTTTGTATTGACGAGCTTGATCAGTTTCTGTCCATTATATTTGCCTTTCGCGATCAATACGGATCAGAAAAAGTATTAAACCAGTTTGAAAGGGCACAGTTTAAGGATTGTGCCCTTTCAAATAAACTCAATTAAAATACGTTAACCACTCATTTTCTCATGGTTATAAATTTCATAATCCCTACGGACAACTCCGCAATTATTAGGCATATCCTTTTTTTAGTTTAGCCTTGACTTATAAGGCATAAGATGAAAACACTCGCTTTTATGGGGGTGTTTCTTTCAATTCCTCACGCTCCTCCAAGGATGGAACGGATACCCTCATCGGTAAGAATAAAATCCTTCCCATCCTTAATACAGAATCCTTTTTTCTCATTTTTGTTGAGACAATCGCTGGCGTTGATCAATTTATCAATACTGGCACCTTTTAAAGATTTGGAAACCATAGGTGTAGAGAATCTCTCCTCTCCTTTGGCATGCATAAAAACAGCAGTTGCAAGAAACTTTTTAACCTGATTTTTATCAGCGTTTTTTTCTTTCAGAAATGAAAGTAAGGGATCACCGGCAGGTTCGTCAACTATTGGTTCAGATGTAAACCTGCGCTTGCGCCCGCGTTTTGTTTTAAGTTTTGATTCACCATCGTCAAAGTTGTTCTCAACTGGAATCCCTTCAATTAAATCATCAACCGGAGAGGGTTTAGCCTTTTCGGACGTTTCAGCCAAAAGAGGCTTGTAGAGTCCTGGAATACGATTAAGTATTTGGTTCAATTGGGTTTCAACCCAACTTTTGTCACCTTCGCACGAAAAGTGGAGGTTTTCAAATGAAAAATCAATTTTTGCTTCTGACATTGTGGTAAGTTTTTCTAATAAAAAGATGCTATAAAATTATAAATAGATTAGCATTCTTCATATAAAAACTCACAAATATTTGCAATTATTTATATATTCTTTCCTAATTAAATTCCCATAATTTATATGCCTGATTATTAGACAATTAAAATATTGAGGTAGTTGACAATTCGCCCATTTTTTTAGTTATTATCCATTTCGTTTAAGATTTTATCTATTTCAAGTTCCGTATTGTGGAGTTTTTCCTTGCATAATGTCACCAAATTTGAAACCCTTTTAACTTTTTCGGAAAGTTCATCCACATCTAACTCATTGTTTTCGAGTTGACCCAGGATTTCTTCAATTTCAGCTATCGCCTCTTTATAAGATAAGTTTTTTTTACTGATGCTCATATTAGTTTTCAATTTTTATATTAATAATTTTACTATTAATGCTTCCTTTGTAAAGCCTTGTTTCAATGATTGTTTCATTTTTTACATCTGTAGCATTCTTTAATGCACGTCCATTATAAATTGTAATCGAATAACCTCGCAAAAGGATATTGCGGGGATCGGTTAGCTTTGCTTTTTGGTAGGATAGTTCCAAATGATGCTTTTTTTCAGAAATAATTCCTAAGACCAGTTTTTCAATTTGTTGCCATTCACGCCTTAACTGTTGAATTTTTCCATTAGTTAGCCTATGAATGGAACTGGAAAGTTGCCTCGATATTTTCTCAAGAAACCTGTTGCGCTGTTGGATAAAAATAAGAAATTCATGCCTTATAAATTCCTCTTTCCGTTTTATTTGTGCATTATTGAAATTGATAAACCTTTTAACCGAATTTTCAATCTTCCAGACTGTTTGGTTCAATTGCACCTGCTTTTTAGAAATCTTTTCGCGTGTTATCGGAGCCAGCATACGAGAAAACTGATCAATTTTATTCTTTTCAGTTGAAAGTAATTCATCAACACCGGCAATGTAGTTTTTTGCCAACTCATCGAGATACAATTCAAACCTGGATACAATTCCAATTAAAAACTCTGCGACAGCAGTAGGTGTTTTTAGACGTGTATGTGCCACTAAATCAACAATTGAATCATCTTTTTCGTGCCCAATCCCTGTAATAACAGGCAACGGAAATTGTGTAATAAAATAGGCTAAATTGTAATTGTCGAAGCAGCTCAGGTCGGCCTGCGATCCCCCACCCCTAATGATGACCACTATATCAAAAAAATCTTCATAAAGATAAATTTGCTCCAATGCCCCAATGATCGACGATTCGGCTTGATTTCCCTGCATAATTGCAGAAAACAGTTTGAAATGGAACTGATAACCCTGTGGATTGTTGGTTAACTGATCAACGAAATCCTGAAATCCAGCGGCTGTGGAAGAGGATATGACAGCGATTTTCTGAGGGACCAGAGGTAAGTCAAGTTCCTTGTTCATCTCAGATACGCCATCTGCTTTCAAACGGGCAATAATCTCCAACCGCCGCCTCGCCATATCGCCCAAAGTATAGGTGGGGTCAATATCGCGAATGTTCAGACTATAACCATACAATTCATGAAATTCTACAGATACACTCACAAGTACTTTTAAACCTTCAACAAGTTGCTGACCAGTAGTGGCCTCAAAATAGGGTTTTAACATCCTGAAGGTATAAGACCAAATCGTTGCCCTTGCCTGCGCCAGAATCGTGTCCCCATGTTCATCCTTCTCTATCAATGCAAGATAACAATGTCCGCTCCTATTGGTTTTCAATTCGGAGATTTCAGCGATTATCCATATTGGGGCGGTAAATGCGTCACTCACTGCCTTTTTGACTAAACCGTTTAATTCTGATAATTTAAGTCGTTCATTCATATGCCCCAAAGTTAAACATTGATAATCATTTCGTAGTTTTACGACCAAATATTTTTGTTTGTTTAAAAATAAAAAATGGTCAAATTCAGAAAACAAGTCTTTAATCGGTCAAAGTTCCTGGAAATTGGGTGGCCCATATCCCTAATACTATTCGTATATTTGATTGTCAACATATTGGCATTGCATAACAATATAACAGAGCGTTTTTACTCCACTGGGATCTATCCGTATATTGCAAAAACAGTGTCGGCCTTTAGCAACCTCCTGCCATTTTCATTGTGGGACATCTTTTGGATTGTGATCCTTGCAGCAATCCTAGCAGGCCTGATATTGGTCATTTCTCGCAAAGTCAAACCCGGAAAATATGGTTTGCATTTACTCAAAACGACAGCTATTCTCTATTCCTTCTTTTATCTTGTGTGGGGATTTAACTATTTCAGGCCCAAAATAGAAATGCGTTTGGCGTGGAAACATCCAAAAACCGATGAAAAGGAATTCCGCTCAGTTCTCGATTCGATCATCGTACATACAAACCTTAGCCAGATGTCCATTTCTCCTGACGAGTATCCTGAAATTGACAAGCTGGTTGAAGCATCGTACCGCAAAAACAGTGCAAGATTAGGACTGGAATATCCAAACGGTACCCGCCGTCCCAAAACAATGATATTCAGTTCGTTCTTTGCAAAGTCGGGTGTAAGTGGATACTTTGGCCCTTTCTTTAATGAAGTTCACCTGAATTATTATCTTTTGCCGATGGAATATCCGTTTGTCCTTGCCCATGAAAAAGCACATCAGTTTGGGGTAACAAACGAGGCCGAGGCAAACCTGTGCGCATATATTGTCTGTACCACTTCCGACAATGCCAGGCTACAATATTCAGGTTATGTGAACCTGTTGCTTTATTTCATCTCAGATGCCGCGCAGCTCAAAGATGTGAGCGATTACATCCACAAAATCGACAAGAAAGTTATCCTTGACCTGAGGTTTCAAAGGAGTCACTGGAAAGGCTTGCGCAACCAGACACTCGAAAGTGCCCAGACTGCTGCAAATAATGCCTACCTAAAAACCAATCATATTGAAGCGGGCGTGAAAAATTACAATCAGGTGGTTTCATTGGTAATGAGCTGGTATAAAAACAACAATAACAGGTAAATAACCAACATAAAAGAATTATTCATATGGAAAATCAGATTTCACAATTAATCAATCACCTGCAACACATCGGCATCCCGGTAACCAATGTCTTAACCTCTGAACTATTTTATAACCAGTTTGGCTTTAGCAAAGTAATGCAGTCGGAGTTTAGGGAAGATTGCGGAAATGGCACCTGCGTGATGATGAAAAACAAGGAAATCATCCTCGAATTGTACCAGGTCCCAGAGCAAATGTTGCAGGAAGTAAGGGATCGGAAAGATGGACACATTGATCATATCACCTTTGATGTGGACGATATCGATTTGACTTTCAATCTCCTTAAACAGGCTTCGTTCAATGTGATCGAACCAGCACCCGTGTTCCTCCCTTTTTGGGAAAATGGTTGCAAGTATTTTAATATCCTTGGCCCCGACAGCGAAAGGTTGGAGTTCAACCAGCTTTTGTGATTGATTTCTTGAATTTGGAAAACACAACTAACTGATTTACAATGTTATAATTCTAAGGGACTGAATCTCCATTTTTGCTTCAAATGCCAATATTTCAACTTATTTCTACTTATTTCCATACAATTCAACCAATGAAAACTCTTTTTCTTTTCCTCCTTTCATCCTTTCTGTTTAATTTTTCATTTGCTCAACAGTCGGCTCCTAAACTAATTGTCCGTGGCGACGATATGGGTTCTTCACAGGCAAGCAATGTCGCTTCGCTGATCAGTGCCATAGATGGGATCGAGACCTCGATCGAGGTCATGGTCGTAGCACCCTGGTTTCCGGAGGCCGCCCGCCTGCTTCGCGAATATCCAGGCACTGATGTAGGTGTACACCTTACGATTACTAGCGAATGGGACAACATCAAATGGAGGCCGCTTACCCATTGTCCCAGCCTGACAGACAAAAATGGCTACTTTTTGCCTATGATGGGACCCAATAAAAATTATCCGGGACTTGCAATCACTGAAAATAAATGGGATTTAAAGGAGATCGAGCAAGAATTCCGGGCCCAAATCGAATTGGCAATTCAGAATATACCACATGTCAGCCACATGTCTGGCCATATGGGTTCATCAAGTTTTGACCCAAAGGTTGCTGAACTGACCCGGAAACTTGCCAAGGAGTACCACTTGGCCGATATAAGCACAAATCCAAAGGGTGATTACGGAATATATGGAATTGGGTATGTGGGCAACCATCAAACATCGGCCGAAAAGGAAAGCAGTTTTATTGCCATGCTGAACAAGTTGGAAGCGGGCAGGACATATAGTTTTGTGGATCACCCGGCTTTGGACAATGCCGAAATACAGGCATTCCATCACATTGGATACGAAGGAGTTGCAGCAGACCGACAGGGTGTGACAGATCTTTTTACCAATCAGAAAGTTAAAGCCCTGATCAAAGAGAAGGGGATACAACTGGTTGGTTTCAACAGTGTCACAAAGGCAATACCACGCAGCGCACCAGAAACAGAGGGTGTTAATCAGAAAGGAATCGCAAGCTATTTTGAAGCGGTCAAAAAAAGCGGTCAGGATATCCACAGCCTGATGATCCTTCGCCATGGCAAAGTTGTTGCTGAACAGTGGCTTGGCAACAGCTCTGCTGAAAAGATCCATATCCTGAATTCGGTAAGCAAATCCTTCACTGCCACAGCTATCGGTTTTGCCGTTGCAGAAAAAAAGTTAAAGGTGACGGATAAAGTGGTTTCATTTTTTCCAAACGATTTACCCGCTCAGGTTTCTCCCTATCTTGCCGAACTGGAGATCCGTCATCTGTTGACCATGTCGGTAGGACATAACACTGACCCTACACAGGCAATCAGGTCACAGGATGGCAGTTGGGAAAAACTGTTCCTGGCAACTCCTATCGAAAACAAGCCAGGGACAAAGTTCGTCTATAACAGCATGGCCTCCTATATGCTTTCTGCGATTGTCCAGAAGGTAACCGGCGAAAAGGTTCTCGATTACCTCTACCCACGTTTGTTCAGGCCGCTCGGAATTGTTGGTACCGAATGGTTGACAAGTCCTACCGGGATCAACTGTGGCGGTTGGGGATTGTTTGTAAAGACAGAAGACATGGCAAAGCTCGGTCAGTTTTTCCTGCAAAAAGGGAAGTGGAACGGGGAACAGCTTCTTTCGGAAGAGTGGATGAACGAGGCAACCACCTCCAAAATCATGCAGACACCGGTCTGGACAGGGAAAGATACCAAAGCGAAAGATAGCGATTGGATCCAGGGCTATTGTTACCAGATGTGGCGTTGTCGGAACAATACTTACCGTGCCGATGGAGCCAATGGCCAGTTTATCATTATTTTACCCGAAAAGGATGCAGTCATTGTTACCACTGCCAACGTGAACGATATGCAGGCCGAAATCAACCTGATCTGGAAATATTTGCTTCCGGCGTTGAAATAGTTGGTTTTGTTTCTGAAATGCACTATATTTGCTGCAAAACAGAAATGAACTATATAGAATTTAAAAATAGGATGTTTGACCTTGGGTGTTTCAATATCCATCAGGTTTATGCATGGAAGCCCGGTTTCGACAGGAACAACTTTGTCCGTTGGGCACAGAAAGGTTATATCATCCGCTTGCGACAAGGCTATTACTCGTTTCCGGAATACAAAGGCAAACCGGATTTTGCAATGTATTTTGCCAACCGCATCTATCGGCCATCGTATGTGAGCCTACACACCGCCCTATCATTTTATGGGATAATCCCAGAAGCAGTGGTTCAGATTACCAGTGTTACAACCTTGAAAACGGCAGGTTTCACCAATGAATTTGGCGAATACAGTTACAAAAGCATAAGTGAGGACCTGATGTTTGGTTATAACTTAAAACCGCTTGCGGATGGGCGGGCCCTTCAAATAGCCAAGCCTGAAAAGGCACTGCTCGACTTGCTTTACCTTTATCCATTTTACACTTCAGAAAAGGATTTTGAAGAATTGCGTTTGGACGATGATTATTTACAGAATGAATTCGATAGCAATCTTTTAAATGAGTATGCCCTGAAATTTGAAAACAAATCACTTGAGAAAAAGATTAAACTTCTGATAAATACTTATGGTTTATGATACAACTCGTTTCTTGAACAAAAACAAGGAATACACAATCTCGGAGAACTTAAAGCAGCTACTGAAGAAATATTGAAAACGGTAAATCTTAGCCAAAAAAAGCGGAATTTTGAGCATTTGCTCTTCAACAAAAAGCACAGGGAAAGCATCTTGTTAGTAGGGGAGTTTTTTAGAGATTTAAAATAAAAATCCAAAACAATGAAATTCATACTTTTAAACCTTTTATGTGTCTTGTATTCATTTACTTTTGCGCAGATTTCCGGTCGGGTGATAGGGGATGACGGAGAATCAATCAATTGGGCAACGGTGCTTAACCTTAAAACAAATTCAGGTTATGTAACGGATTCTACCGGATTCTTCACCATAAATGCCAAGCATTCCGATTCTATTAGGATTCAACATCTCAGTTATAAAGCATCTGATTTTATTCTATCAAAAGAAAAGGACACATACCTACTTAAGCGCAATCTTAACGAATTAAATGAAATTGTCGTTTCAAAGAATTATGCAGCATGGCTGGCTGTTAAAAGTTGCGAAAAAACTCTTGCCAAAATGCAAGATGAATCAAGAGATAAAATGTATTGCAATGCCGTTAAGATTATGAATAATGACACATTGGATCGGGTTTTTCTTGATTTGGATTTTGAAAGGAACAAATCAGGAACTGGTGTAAACGCAGTTCTACATAATCGTCTTATTGAAATTCAGAAGTTCGCTGAACAGCTTAATCACAACCTTGATCCAATCGCTAAAAATATATTTATTTCTGAGCTATTCCCAACAAAAGATTTACCTGTAATTAAAGAATCAAAAACCAAAGAGCAAGCAATGAACGACTATTGCATATTTTATATAGCCACTGATTCACAATACATTAAAGTAAGCTTTATACCCAAAAAGGATGCACCACTATCTCAGAGGATATTTGAATTAACAATCACAAAGAAAGATACTTCCATGGTAGCTTTTGCAATGGCCTCGTTTCCTGCACCTTTTAATTCAACCAAAAACTTCGAAAATAAACCTGGACAATCGGCAATAGGGTTTTACTATCAGATTGCCTATGAAAATGGAATGGGCTACATCTCCAAAGCCTATTCAGAAGTCAATTTGTATTGCAACGTTGATAATAAGGACTTTACAAATACGTTTAGTTATAATCTGAAAAACTATGCTCATACTTCAGAAAAACAGAAAAAACGTTCCGGGGTGTGGATCATAAACAATAATTTTGGCTTTAAGGAGAAACTAAAATCCAAGTATTCAACGGAGTTTTGGAAAAACAATGATTTTCCAATTCAAACTCCATATGACTTTAACAGATTAAGAGAATTAAAGCAGCATATTTCCGAATTATAAAGACTGATCGACCTAATAGATGTTATTTATTTCATAGGTCTTATTTTAAAACTATTTTTCATAAAGATTTCCTTAACTCAAAATATTTTTGCAACTAATAATAGTTACATTTGCATTTTAAACTATATCAGATGGGGACAAAAGAAAAGCTGATAGAAAGATTTAAAAGACAACCAAAGGATTTCACTTTTGATGAGTTAATCTGTTTATTTCAGGTAGTTGGTTTTGAACTAAGTCAAAAGGGGAAAACTTCTGGATCTCGTATTGAGTTTGTAAATCAGGAGAAAGGACTTTCATATGGTACTCACAAACCGCATCCTGACAACTCAATAAAAAGTTATGTTATGAAGCAGATTCTTGAATTTTTAACATCAAATCAACTCATTTAATTCAAATTATGGGAACATTAAAATATAAGGAATTTTCTGGAACAGTCGAATATAGTGAAGAAGACAATTGTCTATTCGGTAGGGTAATCGGTATGAATAAGAATGTTATAACCTACGAAGGCAAAACTATAGCAGAATTAAAGGCAGATTTTGAGTCAGGCATTGATTTATATCTTGAGAGCTGCAAAGAGCGAGGGGTAAAACCTCAAAAACCATACAGTGGATCACTTAATATCAGGATTCCGTCTGAGCTTCACAGTCAATTGGCACTTAAGGCACAAATAACCGGACAGTCAATAAATGCCATTATAAAAGATCTTCTAACAAATGGGTCAAACCTGTCAAAAGTATGATAGGGAATGGAGCTTTAGTAAAAAGAGAAGTCTTGGCATCGGATTTTTTTTCATTTTTGGATCAGGTCATTATCCTGAATCGGATCAGCCAGCCGCCAGTCGCCAGTAGCCAGCCGCCCTTACATCGGAATCTTCTTCAATCCTGAATCCCATCTATTCCGAAGCCTGCACATATCCGTTAAAACTCTCCTGTTTGGAAAGGCAAAAATCGCAAATCGGTTTGACATCCACAGAATTATATGTATTGCCGCAAACAGGGCACAAAAACCAGGTCAATGGAAACCCGCTTGTAGTTCCTTTCGATAAGGATATGGCAGCTCTTCTGAAGTAATTCATGTGCTTTTTACCGGTATCCCATGCCCATGTGAAGGATTTACCTGCCTGGGGAGCTTTCTCATTCTCGGCATCCCTTATAAATTTTGGGTACATCGTTTGGACCTCATACGCTTCGCCGTTGATGGCCGACTGCAAATTCTCTATCGTCGTCTTGACATCAAAGCTGCCTATTTCAGCAAATCCAGGACGGGATCCCAAAGTTTCGAGTGCCTTCCTGTGAGTATTGGCCAAAATATTAGAGGACTCAGAAACAGCATCAAAAAGTTTTGAAATCGTATCATGTCCCTCTTTTTGAGCCACTTGTGCAAATTTGGAGTATTTTAATGAGGCTGTTGATTCATCATTGAATGCGGTTTTAAGGTCTTCAATCGATTTCTTTGGGTTTGAAATGCTGCATTGTAAAAACAATCCTGACAAAACACAGAAAATTGCCGTTCTTAAAATGATTTGCATATTGGTTGGTTTTTAATCAATCTCATTTTTGTGACGATAACATCGGATTCTCATAACTGATTCTCTGATTGGTTTCGAAATCATACAAGGTCAATATCCTTAGGTTATAATATCCAAGCCAATAAGTCGAAAGCGATCCGATGTAATCGCGTTTTGCACTTTCACGTTCCGAAAGCGCAATATTCAGATCGGTGATGCTGATTTCACCATTCTGAAACTTTTTCAACGCAATTTTATAACCGTTTTCTGCAACACGATCGGCCTCTTTGGCAGTTTTCAACTGATCCTTCAATAAACCAAACTGTTCAATCTGAACGATAACTCCCCTTTCAAAATCCTCCCTGGCTTTCTGAACATCAAATTCGGTAAGGTCCCTCTGTGATTCCGCCATTTTCACAGCTGAAGCCGCACGCCCCCAGTCCAGAACCGGAATACTGACGGTTAATTGAAGGACCTCGGACTTCTTCGAGTCACTGTAAACTCCAGCCATAGAGGCTGCGCTGTTGGATAATCCATAACTTCCAGATAAAGAAGCGCTTAATCCGTTTGCGCGTTTGGCAGCTGTCAAATCACGTTCAGCATTGATCAATCTTCTCGTAAAATTAATCTGCTCGGGACGATTGGCCTTGGCCTCTTCCAAGGCCTTCTTTTCATCAATATCAAAGAGGGTAATGTTCAAAGGCATTTGCAATTCAATCTCCTGGTTCTGGTCAAGGCTAATGTAGGACTTCAACTCAAAGTCGGAGTTCTTCAATTGCATCTCGGCTGAACTTAAAGCCTTCTGGGCATTCAGCACCGATAGTTCAATCCGTGAATAATCGTTTTCCGAAATCTGCCCCAATTTTTTCTTCGTTTGGGCAATGCGCAAATTGTCATTGCTGTTTTTCAATGCACTTTCAGCCAATTTATAGTTGGTCTGTATCCGTAAATAATTGAAAAACCTGGATGTGGCATTATAGGCAATCTCTTCGATTGATTGGATAAAATTCTTTTGCGACTCGTTATAAATAAGTGGTTCTGTCTTTTTCGACCATTTCATCCAGTTGTACGCAAAAATGGGCTGGTAGAAACCAACTGAAATTGGCCTTCCTGAGAAATTGATCTCTTTCTTGTAATAATCCTGGACCCTGCTTGCAGAAGTAGAAGCGTAGATGGATGCACCGGTAAGTGGGATCGACTGGTTCAATGAAAGGTTCGCCGAGGCCATCAGGTTCGAAACATCCTTAAACTCAATGCTCCCATCAGGTTGGGTAATCGGAACAGTAGATTGGTTATAGCTGGGCACTGTACCCGAAATAACAAGGTTCGGAAGAAAGGTTTTCTGAAAATTTTTCCATCGCCAATAATAATTGACATCCTGGTTCTGAACATATTTAACTGCTGAAGACTGTGCAATGGCCAGATCAACCACGTTTTTAAGGCTAAGGTTTACTTTGACCTTTGTTTCCTGATTGCCCTCCTTTTTTTCCTGGGCCGATAGCGAAAACCAGAACAAACAGAGATTCAAAATACTTAAAAGACAACCTTTTTGATTCTTAGTCATTTTTCAATTGTTTATTGCAACACTGCTTGCATTGTGGAAGGCCGATAGACCGCGTTTGGGCACAATGATTGTCTCCCCTGCCTCAAGACCCGATAACACCTGTATCTCGTCGGGATTTTTTATGCCTGTTTTAATTGGGCGTCGTATGGCTTCCCCATTTTTTAAAACATATAAAATATTGGGAACTTCTTTTTCAAAAAAGCTCAATGATTTGATTTTCAATACATTATCTGCTTCCTTGCCGACAACCCATAATGTAATGTTCTGGTTAGGGATTAATTTGGGATGCGCTTTTTCTTCCAGATAGACATTAAACAGGATTTTATTGTTTTCGATCAGCGGCGTAACATTTCCAATACGTCCTGGCAACCGCTCTGAGTCAATGACCGCATAAACTTTCTTGCCGGTTTTAATAAAATCAGCAAGTTTGGCTTCAACCGAACCGGCAATCTTAAAGGTGGAAAGGTCTGACATCCTGATTAACACATTGTCAGTATTAACTTTCTCACCAACTTTATTCGAAATTGAAAGAATAATTCCGCTCGAAGGGGCCGTTACCCTTAACTGGCTCAGCGTGCTAACTTTATCGTTCAACTCCTTTTCCTGGATTTTAATGCCCAACAACAAACCCTGTTCTTCGGCTTTCAATTGTTTTAAACGAATCGTATTTTTTTGTTTCAACATGGCCAAATCTTTCTCGGCAAGGTCTATTTCCTGCTTGGTCTTTTCAATTTTTG
The DNA here is from genome assembly GCA_903927965.1 of uncultured Bacteroidia bacterium. Lineage (GTDB taxonomy): Bacteria > Bacteroidota > Bacteroidia > Bacteroidales > Prolixibacteraceae > JAAFHB01. Next base: position 18,215 of record CAIYPA010000237.1, read on the forward strand.
CAGGCGAAATTCCGCCAACCTCCAATAATTGCTCCTCATCTGCCAATTGTGATTTTAAAGAAGTAATATTCAGCTTTTTAACATCTTCACTATAATTCAGGTCCACTTTTGTGCTAAATTCTCCAAGGTTATTCTTTTCAAGAGTATTCTTCTTTAGTTCAAGCTGATCTTTAATCCGGCCGATTTCTTCCTTAATGGGTTCATCCTCCATCAACATGATCACATCACCCTTCTGGACACGTGTCCCGGGTTCAGCAACGATCTGCTTCACTATGCTTGTGGTCGGGCACCGGACCAAGACTTCATTCTCGGCTTCAACGGTACCCGTAGCGATTACCGGTTCGAAAATATTACCTTGTCCAACTTTAAAAGTAATACAATCACTGGCATTGATCGAATTTGGACTAAAACGCAGTTCCAGAAAAATTAAACTGATGATCACGACTGCACCGGTGGAAATCAGCATTGTCCATCCCAGCTTTTTATTAAACATCATGGTTACCTAATTTTAAAGAGATTCCGCGATAAAGTTATAAATTTTTGAGCAAATTAAGAACCGACTAAATGAAGATCAGAAATGCTGACAACACTGTGATGACAATCACAAACCACTTGTATGCCTTCTCTGGTATTCGTTTCACAAGGACAATGCCCATCCATGCACCAAGGGCAATGGCCGGAAATACCAATAAATCAATGGTTAGTGTATTTAAATTGATGTTTTTCCAGACAAGTGCCTGCAATGGAAATTTGGACAGATTAATGATAAAGAAAAACCAGGCCGTAGTCCCGATAAAACTTTTTTTGTTCAGGTGCAAAGCCAACAAATAGATGGCAAATATTGGGCCTGCAACATTCCCGATCATGGTGGCAAAACCGCCGATGATGCCCATCATCGCCGCAAACCACCAATTGTCGGGGGTAAATTCCCTTTTTGTACCATAATCCTTCCAGATCATTAAAGCAACACTTATAAAAACAGTGATCGCGATGATCCTTTTGAACTGCACGTCATTGACGAGATTGCCAATCCAAAGCGCAAGCAGGAGCCCGGCAACAGCCCATGGCAGTGCACGGAGCAAATGTTTCCATTCGGCATGTCGGTGATAATAAATGACAGCAAAAACATCTGCCATAATTAAAATGGGGAGCAAAACTCCGGTTGACTGTTTTCCACCAAAGATCAAGGCTAGGGTTGGCACAACGATCATGGAGACACCCGGGATTCCGGTTTTGGACATCCCGATCAGCATTGCACAAAAAACAATCAGCAGCCAATCGATTACCGATAATGAAAATGAAGATAGCAAACCTGTCATTTGTTTATAAACAATTTTAGTGCTGCCAAAAGTAGGATAAAATTAATGTCTAACTGCAAAATGATTTTCAACCTCGAAAATAGAACCTAAAAACTACGTGAAGATTGAAAAAATATTGAAACAAGTTAATTATTGAATATATTTGCGGATTAATGGCCACATTCTTCAATTCGTTTAATTATGTTGGTGTATTTTATAAACTAATTTAATAATAATTTATGAGCCTTTCTATATTACTTGATTATCCCGATGATATCTCACTTTCAGCACTTAAAATGATCAAACTGAAAAAGAGCATCATCAAACGCTTGACATTAAATGGAGAGGCAATTATTGCCGAGTTGTGCAAAGAGACCGATTTCAGCATTCCAACTGTCACCAAGATTATTGGTGAATTGATCGAAGAAGGGATTGTTTATGAAACAGGTAAAGTGGGGACTTCGGGTGGAAGGCGTCCCTCCAGATTTGGGATCAATCCTAACGCCTGCTATTATCTTGGCGTTGAAATTACGAGGATCTCCATTACAATGGGAATCCAGAATTTTGACAATAAATTTGTAAAACTGTCTGAAAAGATGGTTTATAAACTGGAGAACACCCAGGAGTCGCTTTTTTCCCTTTGCGATATCATCAATGAATTTGTGGATAGTTCCGAAGTGCCCCGCGATAAAATAATTGGTGCCTGCATCAACCTTGTTGGACGGATCAACTCGCACAAAGGGTTCAGTTACAACTACTTCTATTTTGAAGATAAACCGCTGAGCGAAATCATCGAATCCAGGCTGAACATCAAGACTTTTCTTGAAAACGATACACGGGCTATGGCTTACGGTGAATACAATTGTGGCGTGATCGAAAATGAAAAAGATGTGATCTTCGTAAATATTGGATGGGGAGTCGGAATCGGGATCATCTGTAACGGAAAGTTGTATTACGGTAAATCGGGCTATTCAGGAGAATTCGGTCATTGGCCGGTTTTTGAAAATGAGATCATTTGCGATTGCGGTAAAAAAGGTTGTCTTGAAACCGAAATCTCAGGTCAGGCGATGGAAAAGGAATTTAAAAAAGCCATCGGAAATGGCTCAACCTCCAATATTTCACAATATAAAGCTATTGATGATATCTCGATGGATGATATCCTGAAAGCCATAAAGGAGAATGAAGACCCACTTGCAATCGAAATCATTGAAGAAATTGGCCGCAAGATGGGCCGCTATATCTCCATGCTGATCAATATTTTTAACCCGGAACTGGTTGTTTTGGGTGGATCTCTATCTGAGACTGGTCCATTTTTGTCCCTGCCCATAAAGACAAGCATCAATAAATATTCCATAAATCTGGTAAGCCTCGACGTAGAGATTAAAAATTCCTCCCTCGGGTCAACGGTAGGGGTCGTTGGTGCCTGCTATATCCTGCGGGATAAACTTTTTAATGATTAATCACCCAATTTTTGATAAAGATTAACTGTTATAAACAAATTATTAAATCTATTGCTAAATAGGATATTTATTCTTAATAGATTTTAATAATCGTAAATATTTTCAAAAAAATATTAATTTTACCACCTCGAAAGCTAAATGATTTTGATGAATGGTATTTAAACAAAGTACATATATTTATATTTTGCTTTTGGGCATTTTATCATGCTTAACCTCTTGCGATCCGAATCCAAGAATCGAAAATACTGAAATTCTGGTGATAGGAGGATCAACAAGTGGTATTGCCGCAGGTCTTCAGGCTTCCAGATGTGGTGTTCCAACAACCATCGTCGAAGAAACCCAATGGCTGGGGGGTATGTTAACATCGGCCGGTGTTAGTGCAACTGATGGGAACCACGCCCTTCATTCCGGGATCTGGGATGAATTTCAAAAGCAACTCATCAAACATTATGGAAGTGAAACTGCCCTTGCTACGGGTTGGGTTAGCAACACGCAATTCGAACCCCATATTGGGGACAGCATTTTTAAAGCAATGGCCTCGGCGGAAAAAAAACTTACTGTCCTTTTTGGTTATCACCTCACGGAAATAATCAAAGAAGGCAATAAAGTTACAGGTGCAGTTTTTGAGAACGGGAAAAAGTCTCAGTTAAGGATCAATTCCAAAATTGTCATTGATGCGACAGACTTGGGTGATGGCCTGGCAATGTCGGGTGCTGCCTATGATTTGGGAATGGAGGCAAAATCAACAACAGGAGAAGAATACGCACCCGAATATGCAAACAAGATTGTCCAGGACCTCACATATGCAGCTATTCTGAAAGATTTTGGCCCAGGTGCAGATAAAACCATCGCAAAACCTAAAAACTACGATGCGACCATCTATAAAGGATGTTGCTCAATGACAGTTGATTCCATTTTGATTGACTGCAATAAGATGTTAAGTTATGGCCGGTTGCCCAATCAAAAATTCATGGTCAATTGGCCAAGGCATGGGAACGACATTTATCTCGACGTGGTCGAAATGGGCAGGATCCAAAGAGTACAGGAGCTGTTAAAAGCCAAAGAACGGACACTGGGCTTTATCTATTATATCCAAACAGAATTAGGTCATAAAAACTTAGGGCTTGCCGATGATGAATTTCCTACAAGCGACAAATTGCCATTTGTAGCTTATCATCGTGAGGGTCGGCGTTTACAGGGAATTGAGCGGATGACGATCAATCATGTACTCGACAGATATGGGAAATCTCCTTTGTACAGGACAGGTATTTCAGTGGGTGACTATCCTGTTGACCATCACCATGCCTGTAATCCCGAAACCCCCAAGATTGCTTTTCCGGCAGTTCCCTCTTTTAGTATTCCTTTGGGAACCCTGATCCCTGAAAAAATTGATGGTCTTATCGTTTCAGACAAGGCCATTTCAGTTTCCAATATTATCAATGGCGCAACCCGTCTTCAACCCTGCGTTTTGTTGACAGGGCAGGCTGCCGGAGCCCTAGCGGCAGTTGGTGTGAAAAACAACCTGCCAGTAAGGGAGATAAATATCCGTAGCGTACAACAGGTGTTGCTCGATGCAAAAGCCTATTTGCTCCCCTTGGTGGATGTAGCTCCTACCGATAGAGCTTTTCAGGCTATCCAACGCGTTGCCGCATCCGGTATCCTGAAAGTGAAAGGCGAACCCTACAAATGGGCCAACCGCACCTGGTTTTTCCCTGATACGACCTTAACTGTCAAAGAGTTTTCAGAAGGTTTACATGAATTTGACAACAAAGTCGCCATTTCCGATGATGAATCTAAATTGACTGTCAGCAAGGCAGTTAGACTCTTATCAGGCATTTTGGGCAGAGACCTTTTGCCAGAAGTTCAAAAAATAGAGGAGAACATAACGACACGAAAATTCGATCTTCAAATGGCAATCACAAAAAGGGAACTCAGTGTTTTGACCGATCAAACTATCCGACCGTTTGAAACAAAACAGATCGGATTTGATGGTTTTTACAGATAATATTTCACATTTAATAAAATATTGGTAAATATTAAAACTTTTTTTTAAATTTGCTGTTAACTTTTTTTAACTTAAAATTATAATTATGCGAAAATGAGTTAAATTTGATCCCTTTAAACTTAGGAAAACATTACAACCAGTCATGTTTCCAATAAGTTAAACAACCGAGTACATTGAATTATTTTTATTTTTTCACCCAAATCATTTTTATTATGAAGAAAAGAATGTTTCTTATTTTGATCGTACTGTTTGCTTCATTTGCCACAACAATGGCCCAGATGAAAGTAAGCGGGACTGTAACTGATCCCGATGGAAGCAGTATTCCGGGAGCTTCTATTGTTCAGAAAGGTACAACCAATGGAACGACTACCGATGCTGAAGGCAAATTTGCGATTAATGTGAATTCGTCAAATGCGGTATTGCTGGTTTCGTTTGTTGGTATGAAACCTGTCGAAGTGGCTGTGAACGGTAAATCCGTTGTTAATGTTAAGATGGTTTCTGAAACTGTAGGCTTAAATGAGGTCGTTGTCACAGCTTTGGGTATCCAGCGCGACAAGAAAACGCTGACCTATGCTTCTCAGCAGGTTTCCGGAGAGGAAATGTTGAAAGCGAGGGACCAGAACTTTATGAACGCCCTTAGTGGAAAAACATCTGGTCTTGACATCAAAACGAGCAGTTCAGGAGCAGGAGGTTCCACAAAAGCAGTTTTAAGGGGAAACAAATCACTTGTTGGACTTAGCGAGCCATTGTATGTTATCGATGGTATCCCGATGGTCAACAACAAAGGTGGTCAGCCTGACTCCTACGGCGGTACCGATGGTGGTGACGGACTTTCAGCGATCAACAGCGATGATATCGAAAGCATCAACGTATTGAAAGGTGCCAATGCTTCCATCCTTTATGGTAGCCAGGGTGCCAATGGTGTTGTTTTGATCACAACCAAAAAAGGTAAAGAAGGCAAAGTAAATGTATCCATCAGCTCGAGTACAATGGTTGAGAGTGTTTCCGGTTTGCCGGATTTTCAGTTTAGTTATGGAGCCACTGGTGGATCAGATTATAGCTGGTCAAAAACGAAGGGTAACTATGCCAGCAATTACATCAAGAATTTCTTCCAGAATGGGATCAACGCCACGAATTCAATTTCAATAAGTGGTGGAAATAACAAGACCACAACCTATTTCTCTTATTCAAATGTTTCTGCTACAGGTGTTTTACCAACGAATACTTACCACAAGAATAACTTCTCGTTCAACCAGTCAACAAAATTATTTAACGACAAATTGACGATCAGTTCAAATGTGATGTTTTCAACTGAAGTGACCAAAAACCGCCCAGGTGCAGGTTATTACAACAACCCATTGACCGGCTTGTATTTGTTTGCCCGCGAACGGAATTTTGACGACTATAAAACAAACTATCAGGTATTGAATGCCGATCGGAACATGTATAAGATGAACTGGTATTCTACAGAGGAAAAAATGAACAACCCTTATTGGGAAATTTACAATGATCCAAAATTGAATACCTCTTATCGTGCAATTGCAAGTTTAAAGTTATCCTACGAATTGGCGAAGAATTTGAAATTCGACATCAGGGGGAATATCGATTACAATGACAAATTGAACGATTACAGGTATGCTGCTGCTGGTAATTCAGTTAGCGTTAGTCCAAACGGATCATGGAACTATTCAAAATACAACGACAAGTCGATTTACTCTGACGGAATTTTGAGTTACAACAATAAATTTGGCGATTTAAGTTTAACAGCACTTCTTGGTGCCAGTTACCTGCACAATGTTTTCAACAATGGGATGTCTGTTTCAAATGGTACGACCAGCTTAATGTACCCCAACGTCTTCACTTTTGCGAACATGCCTTACAACGTCATGTTCAATCAATCGATCAGCAATGTGATCAAACAGGGTGTATTTGCCAACGCACAGATTGGTTATAAAGAGATGTTGTTCCTTGATATATCAGGTCGTAACGACTGGGCTTCCACCCTTGCATTGACAGGCAACCAATCGTATTTGTATCCAGCGCTGGGTCTTACTGCGATTGTAAGCCAGATGGTTAAATTACCTGAAGTAATCTCTTTTGCCAAGTTAAGGGGTTCCTCTTCAAAAACCTCAAACGAAGTACCTTATAATGTTGTAAACCCTCAGAATAGCATTGGTAGTGCCGGTACACCAAGCGGCATCGGTGGTATCAACCGGAATACACAGGTTCCATTTAAAGACTTGAAGCCTGAAGAGATCACCAGTAATGAGCTGGGAGCTGAAATGCGGTTCTTCAAAGGTAGGGCTGGATTTGAATTCACCTATTATAGTGACATCAGCAAAAACCAGTTCCTTACATTGGCTGCCCCATCTGGTTCGGGTTATACCTCTTATTATGTCAATGCAGGGAAAATTACGAACAAAGGTTTTGAATTGACTGTTGATGCTGAACCAATCAGAAAAGCCAATTTTTCCTGGAAATCATCTGTGAACTTATCGCAGAACAAGAACAAGATCGTTGAACTGATTGCTTCAAACCCTGATTATCAGGTAGGTGGCGACAACGAAGGATTTGCAGCGGTCATCAAGGCTGGTGGATCATTCAATGATGTCTATATTTATAAGTTTGCAAGAAACACTGCCGGACAGATCATTCTTGATACCAAAGGGGTTCCTACAAAGGCAGCAAAGCAAGAAAAGGTTGGCAATGTGAATCCAGATTTCATCCTGGGATGGAACAATACTTTGAATTTCAAGAACTTCTATGTCAGTGCTTTGGTCAACGGTAAATTTGGTGGAGTTGCATTCTCAAAAACAGAAGCTTTCCTTGATTCTTACGGAGTCAGCAAAAGGACAGGTGATATTCGCGATGCAGGTGCTACAATGCCAATTAACGCGATCCAGGGAACTACAGCAGTTACTTCAATTGACCCTGCTGTCTATTACGGTGCAGTTGGCGACAGGAACAGGATCATGGAACCTTATATTTTCAAGAGAACCAATATTAGGTTGGCCCAATTGGTGATCGGTTACAACCTGGATGTTAAAAAGTACAAATTACCGGTTAAGGATGCTTCTATTTCCCTGATTGGCAGAAACTTGTTCTTCTTCTACAAAGATGCACCATACGATCCGGAACAATCGATGAGTACAGCAAACAACATGCAGTCTAATGAGGTATTTAGTATGCCTGCTACAAGGACTTACGGGGTTAACTTAAAAGTCACTTTCTAAAATCTTAAAAATATTATATATGAAAAAGTTATTTATAGCATTACTATTTTTGGGAGCCCTTGCATCGTGCACCAAGAATTTTGAAACAACAAACCAGAATCCCTATCAGATTTCTGATGAGTTGCTGAAACAAGATTTTAACCTGGTAGGTTCGCCGTTCTCAGGATTATTGTTCAATCTCAACGGACATCAGGTTGAAGAAGACCTGGCTCAGGATTCGTGGATGGGTTATTTGAATACGCCAACCCCTTTTGTTAGCAACGTCAACAATACCACCTATTATATCACCTGGAATGCTTACTGGGGCCGTGTTTATGGTTCAGTTATGTCCCCTGCAAAACAGGTCATCCAATTGGCGAAAGACAACAATCTTCCGCTATTTGCAACATGGGCAAAATTGATCAAGATACTTTCGATGTCTAAACTGACTGCCATTCATGGTCCGGTGATCTACTCCAATTATGGTTCCACAGCCAACACAATCCTGTATGACAAGGAATCTGATTTGTATCCCTTGTTTTTCAAACAGTTGGACTCTATCCAGACTGATTTTGCTGCCAACAAGACTTACAAAGGGTTTGTTAAATTTGACCCAAGTTACAAAGGCGATATCAATGCATGGATTAAAGTTGTGAATTCGTTGCGTTTGAGGTTGGCCATGCGCTTGGTAAAGATCAATCCGACTCTTGCAAAAACAGAAAGTGAAAAGGCAATGGCCGATGCCGGTGGGTTAATCTCAACCAATGCAGATAATTTTAACATCGCATTATTGGGAAATAAGATGTATATGGCTGTAATTTGTTTCGAATGGGACGATACCCGAATGGGAGCTGTGATGGAATCATTCCTGCTAGGATTGAAAGATGGAAGAGTAGCAAAATACTTCCAGGGACCAAACCTTACTCAAGACCCAACCCTTTCTGTCTATGCCTATAAGGGAATCCGCAATGGTGCTTACATTAATGCCAAAATCGACAGGGTTCCTTATTCAAGGGTATCAGATGATTTTCAAACTGTGCAAACCAGAAGGTCGATCACTGCTGCAGAAGTTGCCTTTCTGAAAGCTGAGGCTGCCCTAAGAGGTTGGAATACAGGAACAGGTGGTGGTGATGCAAAAACAAATTATGAAAATGGGATCAGGCTTTCATTTGCCGATTGGGGCGCAGCCGGCGTGGATGCCTACCTTGCCGATGCAACAAGCAAACCTATCGACTATGTAGATCCTAAGGATACGAGGAACAACTTCACAGCTTCCTCTACAATCACTGTTGCCTGGAACGCCGGCGACAGCAACGAGTTGAAGTTGGAGAAGATCATGACCCAGAAATGGATCAACAATTTCACCAATACACTTGAATCATGGGTTGACTTCAGAAGGACAGGTTATCCTAAGATTCCACATGTTGCCAAGAATGACAGCAACGATAAATGGGGTGTTATCGCTGCTGACCAATGGATCAAGAGGATGCCTTTTGTCGATGGGGAAAGAACAGGGGCTGCTGCCGCTGTTGCCGATGCCACTACAAAATTGGGTGGTCCGGATTTGATCAGTACCCGTTTGTGGTGGGATACTACCGGTCCAAACTTCTAAGCTGATATTTAAGCGAATATAAAAAAAGAGGATGTCCCAAAAGGGCTTCCTCTTTTTTATTGTCATAATCAAACGCTGTCAGGAACTGCGTACGCTGACAGGTTTGAGACCACTTCCAAAATACGGATCCAAAATAATGATCTGGAATCTCTATTGTGCCTATGTGTTTTTACCTATGTACCTATGTGTTTAACAACCTGTTATGCCAATTAATTAAAAATCAAATACATAGGCATAAAGGTTTAAAATATAGGCACATAGGCTTATTTTATATGCATCTTCAAATTTTCAAATCATCAAATTTTCAAATTCTATCTTCTCATAATCTCCTCCGGATTCTGCTGGAAGTCAGCCGGATCTTTTAATATTCCCTTTGCGCTGTCGAAAGCTTTGAATTCGTTGGCTTGCATGCCTTCAACAACTTCAGGGTTCAATAAAACACCCGCGTTGTACTTCAATTCAAACTTCACGACGCCTTGTTCATCCTGAAACTTCCAGGAACCATCTGCATTATCGTCGATATAATGCCCCACAATCTCTTGAAGACCCGATTCATAATATACAAGGCTTACACCATTCCGTTTGCCATCCTTGTACATGATCTCGCTCTTTTTATTCCCAGATGGATAAAAACTTCGGGTTACCCCATTTTGAACGCCATTCACCCAATTGGATTCCAGTGCCGGTTTGCCATCTTCAAAAAAGGCAATCGACCTGCCGTTTTTCAGACCTTTGGAAAAATCTTCCTGGCCCACTATCCTCTTGTTGTTGAAGTATTTCCAGGTACTGTCTTTCAGTGTCTTCAGGTAATTACCCTTTGAATAAAGCACGCCATCTTCATCGAAAAGTTCAGCCAGGACCTTATCGGAATTGGAAAAATATACCATGCGCGCTTTGATCTTTCCATTTTCATGAAACCGTTTCATTTCTCCCGCAGGCTGGTCATTCACAAATGAACCTTCATAACGAATATTCCCGGAAGGAAATTTACCGATCCATTTCCCCTGTTTTAACCCTTTTGCATCTATTTGATTTATAGATTCTTGCGATTTTATAAGAAAAGAAAGGGACATAAATGCAACAATTAGAAATATCAGTTTTTTCATGTGTGTTTTGTTCAAATTTGGATCAGTAAACAAACCTTATGTACTTTATAATACTGTTATGGTACGCTGTACCTAAATACTAAACTTGGTCATGATTCTACAAATATTTCGCCACTCTGTGGCTTTTAAGGTGCAGCGCACCACAATATTTGTAGAAATTCATTAATGATTGAAACAAAAGGTGCAGCGCACCGAAACATTGGAGACAAAAAAACCTATTCCCAATATTTTATCCTCCAAAATCGTCAAACAGGACATTCTCGTCTGGAACCCCCAAATCGTAAAGCATTTTTGTGACCGCAGAATTCATCAACGGTGGACCGCAGATATAATAGTCGATCTCCTCAGGCTCGTCATGTTTAAGAAGGTAATTGTTGTAAATCACCTGATGGATGAAACCTTTTAACCCTGTCCAATGATCTTCGGGTTTTGGGTCCGAAAGGGCCAGATGAAATGTGAAATTTGGAAACTCTGAGGCAATGGCACAAAACTCGGTGTAATAAAATACTTCGCTCAACGAACGTGCCCCATACCAGAAGGTGATCTTCCTTGTCCGGTCTTTAAGCGTATGAAAGATATGGAACAGGTGCGACCGCATGGGCGCCATCCCTGCACCACCGCCGATAAACATCATTTCGTTGTTGTTGTCCTTTAGGAAAAATTCCCCATAAGGGCCGGATATTGTGATCCTATCACCAGGTTTTAACGAATAAATATAAGAGGAGCAGATGCCCGGGTTGACCTTCAGGAATCCGCCATTGACCCTGTCGAACGGAGGAGTTGCAATCCTGACATTCAACATCACAATATTCCCTTCGGCGGGATGGTTGGCCATTGAATAAGCCCTGAAAGTAGGTTCAGGATTGACCATTTTCAGATCAAACATTTTGTATTTTTCCCATTCGGGACGAAATTTTTCACCAACATTGAAAAATATATAATCCACATCACATTTCGGAACTTCTATCTGGATATATCCGCCCGACTTGAATTCAAGGTTTTCACCTTCCGGAAGTTTCACGACAAACTCCTTGATATATGTCGCAACGTTTTCATTTGAAACCACGGTACATTCCCATTTCTTTATCCCAAGGACCTCCTGATGGACACGCATTTGGATATTCTCCTTCACTTTTACCTGGCATGCCAGCCGCCACTTTTCGCTTCGTTCCTTGCGTGTAAAAAACCCGGTTTCGGTTGGGAGTATCGAACCGGCACCTGAGTTCACTTGGCACCTGCACATGCCACATGTTCCGTTTCCCCCACACGCCGACGGGAGAAATACCTTGTTGTTGCCAAGCGTGGAAAGCAATGAATTTCCCGGTTCGGTTACAATGGTCCGTTTTCCATCATTGATGTCGATTGTAATTGTTCCTACGGGAGTCAGTTTTTTCTTCACATAAAGCAAGATACTAACCAGTAACAGTGTGACCAGTAAAAAGACAATAACACCGGAGATCAATATTAAAATTGTAGTCGCTATGATGATCATTATTCGATAAGATTTTGCATCGTTGGTTTTTCCAAAACTTTACACTTTAATTCCCATGAAACCCATAAAAGCCAAACCCATGAGACCCGTTATAATAAACGAGATCCCAAGACCACGCAAAGGTGCGGGTACATTTGAATACCTGAGCTTCTCGCGGATTGCGGCAATCGAGATGATGGCAATACACCATCCTGCCCCGGATCCAACCCCATATACGGTGGCTTCGCCGATGTTGATGAATTCCTTTTGCTGCATAAACAGCGACCCGGCAAGGATTGCGCAGTTTACCGCGATCAATGGAAGGAAGATGCCCAGGCTGATGTACAAGGCGGGGGCATATTTCTCAACGATCATTTCAACAAGCTGTACCATTGCAGCAATGACGGCGATAAACATGATGAAGCTAAGGAAGCTAAGATCGATATCGGCATAACCTTCGCCCAGCCATTTTAAAGCCCCCTCTTTAAGTAAGTAATTCTCTAATAAATAGTTAACAGGAACAGTAATGGTTTGGACAAAAATTACGGCAATACCAAGACCAGTGGCAGTCTTCACAGATTTTGAAACAGCAAGGTAGGAGCACATCCCGATGAAATATGCAAAAACCATGTTTTCCAGAAAAACCGATATTATAAACAGGTTCAGATAATTTTCCATTTCCTTATCAGTTCTTTAATAATTAATCTTCAATTAATTCCGGCTTTTTGCTTCGCTGGATCCAAATAATGACCCCAACGATGATCAAGGCCATGGGCGGCAGGATCATCATCCCATTGTTCGAATACCATCCACCATTGGCAATGTACCACTCCTGTGGGATAATTTTATAACCCCATAACGAGCCTGACCCAAATAACTCGCGAAAAAAGGCTATGGTGACAAGGACCAACCCATACCCGGCACCATTTCCTATTCCATCCAGGAACGAGGGCCAGGGTTTGTTCCCAAGGGCAAACGCTTCGAGCCTTCCCATCAGGATACAATTGGTAATAATGAGCCCGACAAATACGGAAAGCTGTTTGCTGACATCATAGACAAATGCTTTAAGTACCTGATCGACAAGGATAACCAAAGCAGCCACGACAACCAATTGTACGATAATGCGTATCCTGTTTGGGATCGTATTCCGAATGAATGAAATAATCAGGTTTGAAAACGCAGTCACAATCGTCACTGAAAGGGACATTACAACCGCCGGTTTAAGTTGTGCCGTTACAGCCAATGCCGAACAAATACCCAATACAAGAACCGTGATCGGGTTCGCATTGCTAAGTGGATTGGTGAGTAATTTGAGGTTCTTCTTCGAGAAAATCCCTTCTTTTTCGCCCATATCTTACTTTTTTAACGTTTTAAAAAATTCCTGATAAGTTGACAAATCATCATACAACATTTTTTGAAGTGCCTTGCTGGTGATGGTCCCGCCAGATATCGCATCGACACTGTTCGATGGATCGGCCTTTTCGCCAATTTTTGCAATTACAATTGAAGTAAACAAGCCCGCCTTGTCAAAAATTGTCTTCCCAATAAAGGGCTTCTGAAACTTCTCCGTATTGATCTCGGCCCCAAGTCCCGGGGTTTCGCCCGAATGGTCGAAGTTGGCACCATAAATTGTGTTCATATCCGATGAAAGCGCTACATAACCCCAAATCGGCCCCCAAAGTCCATTACCCCTCAGGGGAATGATGTAAACTTTGCCTTTGTCGCCCATCGCCGCAATATAAACCGGCAATTTGCGTTGGTCAACAGGTTTTGAATGTTCAACTTTCAGGTCAACTTTAAAGGCATCGCCCTCAACTTTTTCCCCCTTGCTGTTTACAATGATCAATTCCTTAATTGTCTGATTAAACAATTCTGTGGCTTGTTTGGCATCTGCAACAATGTTGACAGATCTTAGGATATTCTGCTTTTTCTCGATTAAAATATTTGCATCCTGAAACGGCTTCAGTTGCGTTGCTGCAACTGCAAGAAGGATGGCAACCACAACAACCATCACAGCCGAGTAGAGTATCGTATATGTATTTCCGTTTGTATCCATTTTCGGCATTGTTTTTTTATGATTTAACTAATGCGCGTTTCAACCGCCGCCTGATATTCGACTGAACCACGTAGTAATCGATCAATGGCGCAAACATATTCATAATCAAAATAGAAAGCATCATCCCTTCTGGATAGGCAGGATTAACAACACGGATCATAATGCCAAACAGTCCTACCAAAAAACCATAAATCCATTTTCCTGTACTTGTTTGTGCCCCCGACACCGGATCGGTCACCATAAAAACCGCACCAAAAAGGAACCCACCCATGATCAGGTGTTGCCAGGCGGGTACAGTCATGTAAGAATTAGCAGCAATGAGATTAAGGATGAACCCCATAAACAGGCCGCCTAAAATGGTAGAGAACATGATTTTCCAGTTTCCAATTCTTGTCAGCAGTAAAATCGCAGCACCAATCAGGATAGCAATTTTGGAAGTTTCACCGATAGAACCTGGAATAAAGCCAGCAAACATATCCATTAACGAATAAGAAATCCCATGATTGGAAGCGACTTCTGCCATCGGTTTCAATGCAGCGGTAGCGGCTTGCGAAAGCGGTGTGGCCCCTGAGAAACCATCAACAACAGTTTTGCTTCCAAGACTGACCCAAACTGAGTCTCCCGACATTTGTGAGGGATAGGCAAAGAAAAGAAAAGCCCTTGCCACAAGGGCTGGGTTCCAGATGTTCATCCCAGTGCCACCAAAAACCTCCTTTGCAAAGATGACAGAAAACGCCACAGACACGGCGATCATCCAGAGCGGAGTTGTAACGGGCATGATCAGTGGGATCAACATCCCTGTTACCAGGTATCCCTCATTGACCTGGTGCCCCCGGATCTGCGCAGCGGCAATTTCGATCCCCAGCCCTACCACATAAGAAACGATAATGATCGGAAGGATCCTTTTAAATCCGAAAAAGAACACAGGCCAGAAGGAAACCATCTGTCCTGTAGCCATATAATGCTGATATCCGGTATTGTACATTCCAAACAGCAATGCTGGGAGCAACGCAACGATCACAATTGTCATTGTCCGTTTCAGGTCCACATAATCACGGATATGGCTTCCTTGCCTGGTTGTGTGATTTGGCACAAACAGAAATGTTTCAACGGCCCCAAAACCGGATTTAAACATGTGAAATTTCCCACCCTTTTCGAGTTTGGGTTTCTGCTTATCAATCCAGTCCCTTAATATTTTCATCTGCAATAATTTGTTTTTAAGTGGCCAGATGGAATAGCTATGATTGAAATCTTATATACATCTCCGGCAAGTGTTTCGTAAATCATGGCTATTTCATAAGTTGAATATTAATTTCAAAGAAAGGAATTTATTCTAACCCAGTTCTTTGATCATTGAGTTAATCCCCTTTCGCACAATTGATTGAACATTTATCTTTGAGGTGCATACATATTCACATAGTGCAAGATCCTCTTCGATCACTTCATAAATACCCAATTGTTCCATCGCCTCGATGTCGTTCACAAGGATTGCCTTCAGGAGGTAAACCGGAAGGATATCCATCGGAAGCACTTTATCATATTCATCTGTGAGGACAAAAGCCCGTTCCTCGCCATGTGTGTTTGAATTGAACACATACTTGTTCCTGCCTGACCTTAACCACGAAAAGAAAGTACGCGACGGGCTGTATTTATCGAAACCTGGCAATGCCCATCCGAACATTTCGTAATAATTGCCTTCTGGGATAACCGAAACCATATTGTCGTAGAAGCCCAGAAAATCCTCTGAACCGGATGTTGTCCCGGTAAGAACATTCCCGCTGATCACCCTTCCCTTCTGTTTGGAAAGTTTTGTTTTAAGAAGGCCACACAAACAACCACCCATCCAGAATTGATAATACCTGGGGTCCTTAACTTCGGATCCCACAAGTGCGATAATCCGGGAAGCATCGTATTTCCCCGTCAGGAACAACCGGCCAATCATAATAACCCCCTGCGGTTGTAAGGTCCATACAATTTCCCCCTTATTCAATGGCAATATTGCATGTATCTGAATACCAACATTCCCAGAAGGATGTGGGCCATCAAAGTAGTTGATTTCCACACCTTCGGTTTTGGCGAAAATTATATTCTCTTTCTTTACAGACAACCCCAGGTAAATCTTTCCACTTGTCAGTTTCTTTAAAGCATTGATCCCTGTTTGCCATGCCTCTGATTCATCCTTAAATACAAAATCAAAATCCGGGGCAAGGGGAGAACTATCGAAACAGGAGATAAAGATTGCTTTAGGCTGATCTGCTGGCTTTGCTACGATCCCGTAAGGTCTTGATTTTATGGCTGGCCACAATCCCGACCTTAACAATTCCCCTTTAATATCACCGTCACTTAGCTCCTTTGGATCGGCTTTAGGAAAATCTTCCGAAAGGTTATCTTGATCAGCTTTCACCACCACCTCAAGGATCTTCCTACGCTCGCCCCTGTTTATAGCAACTACTTCGCCGCTTACTGGCGAAACATATTGGATCTCAGGCAAGTATTTGTCAACAAATAAAGCTGTTCCGCCTTTAACCTTATCCCCAACCTTAACACGAAGTTTTGGAACAAGTCCCTGAAAATCGGCAGGTTTTATGGCAAAGGTCTCAGGCATAGGGATATTTTCCAGAATATCAGCTGGTTCGCCTTTAATTGGTATATCCAAACCTTTCTTTAGCTTGATAACATTTGACATTGTGACTTATGGTGTTAATTTTGCGCTTAAATATAGGTATTAGAACTTGTATTACCAATTGTCGTCAGAATTTTTTTTCATCGGAAAATTCAATAATTCAGTGGTTTATGCGAATTTTTACCTCAATAGGTCAATTTTTTTATTTATTTAAAATATTATAAACTACTACAATATGTTTAATCTATTGTGCCGGTATCCTTCATATCTGAAATTGTATATTTCTGTTTTCCTGATTTCTATAACCATTGCTATAGTCTCCGGCAAAGAAATTCAGCAACCGCTTATGAATACTATCAATCGTGAGAACATCCGGTCGGTCCAGATCTTTCGTGAAGGGTGGGAATTTTCACAACCAGTTATAGACCTGGGAAGTGACCAGAAGTTGCTCCTGAAATTCGATGAGATCGCTGA
>CAIYPA010000238.1 GCA_903927965.1 uncultured Bacteroidia bacterium
CAACTGTTTCAACAAGGTCGATTTACCGGTCTGCCGTGCCCCGGTAATGATTGAAAATTCTTTTTTCGGAAGATGTGCCTGTAAATCTTCGAATAGCTTCCTGCGTATCATGGCCTCAGTTTTCAACAAAAATACGAAGATTCAATTGAAAATGCAAGTGATAGGGTAAAATATCCGATAATATATCCTGTATATGGGGTAAAATATCGGATAATTTACCCCATGCATAGGGTAAAATATCTAAAAACTCAATTTAATAATTCAAGATATTGATATACAACAACATAGGATTAGTTTATTTTGGGTGATTATTTTGCACTGTACCTGTTGTTCATCTCTATTTTTACCGGTCCCAATAATCCTGATTCGCGAATAAAACTTTCTCCGTCTTTTGCATTGAATTTATTGATATTTGTTTTAGTCAACCTTTGCTCAATGGGCAGTTTGGCATCACCGATCAGCCGGTTGGGCCACAGATTGACGACCTCAACCTCAAGATCGTTGTTTCCGGGTTTAACATGGGATGTGATATCGAACTTAAACGGGGAACTCCACATCACCTGCAATTGCTTTCCATTGATTTTGACAGAAGCCATCTCCTGTACATTTCCCAAATCCAATACCACCTGCTTGTTCTTCATTTCATCGGGATTTAAAGTAAACGATTTGGTATAATTGGCAGTTCCGGAATAATATTTAATACCAGGTTCGTCAAATTTGATCCATGATTTTAATTCATTGATTTCCAAATGATCAGGGCCACCCCATTTGGGATCGAAATGTAGGTTCCATTTCCCTGTTATTTCTTTTGTAACAGGTGCCTTAGCCTCAAAAATCGTTTGCTGCATTCCATCGGACCAGGTCATGTTATATTTTCCCTGAGCATAAACCATAATTGTTGGTTTCCCATCTTTCCTGATTGCGTCAATATAAGGAGTTTCCTTTGTATCTAATAGATTGATAGGGAATAATGATTTTCCATCCTTTTCAATTGTCGTAATATGCTTTTCGGCTTTTGCCTCTTTAAATACGACGAAAACTGAACCTTCCGGTTCAAGGTGAAGAGGTAAAATGGTTTGTCCGTTCTCTTCACGGTAGGTTAAAACGTCGCTGATTTCACCGGTTTTGGGATTCCACAATTGCGGCACTTTCCCGGTTACCCTGAATGCACATTCAACCTGCTCGTAACGGTCGGGCGAATTTGTAAGATACCTGAACTCAAAATCATCGATTCCTTTCCTGGCAAACCGATTGGCCACGAAGTAGATCTCTTCGGTGTTTGTGGAGCGATGGATATAATCGAGGGCTGTCTTTGGCTGATTACTTTTGAAGGAAAAATCGGGTTTTACATTCATTCCTGCAAGTACTTTGTTGATGTCAACACCCCAGATGATCCGACCTCTTCCAACTTTGTTTTCTGTAACATTTATCCCGTCTATTTTACCCCAAAGCCGGTCTGTAATTGCTTTCAGCTCCCGGTCACTCTCGGGATATCCCGACAATCCGGTTACCTGCTCAGGGCGCGGTGAAACGACTGTAGCACCTGCATTCACAAGTAACTCTACTTTTTTCAATACATTCAGGTCATGTGATTTCTTAGGAGCAAGCATCAGAACACTGTAGCTCATACCATCAGGCAGAACAAACTTTTTCCCATCAAAGGTTATCTTGTTGATTATTATTTCTTTAGAGCATTTATCCCAGTCGTAGCCAAAATTCAATTCCGGGAGATCTTCTTTGAGAAATGCAAAATTTGGAACGTCATCGCCGTAATAACAGAGGACATCGGCAGTAAATAATCCCTGTTGAAGCAGGAAACTGGTACGGTCGAGGTAGCTGATAAAATCTTTGGACTGTTTCCACCAGGTCACATTCGGGTTAAGGTGGGTTCCGGCAAAGTATTCATTTCCAGGCAATCCGAATTCTTTGGGCGAAGAAGTAAAGGTATGCCAGACAATCCGGTTTACACCTGAACAGAAGATCCGATCAAGGTTACCTTTTAAATCTTTGGGTGAGCGTTCCCACTGGGGGCCAATGCTGGTAGGACCTTCAGCAGCTACAAACCGCTTCCCATTGGTGTGTGCTACACAGGCACTTTGCCTTACCGAAAGACGTTGTGCGTCAGATACACGGTGGGTATTGGCTACTGCCCAGAATTCACCCTGCGGAAAATCGCTGATTCCCATCACTTTCAGTGCATCAATAGGTGCTGAATGCGGTCCTCCCGACTCTGGATGGATACCCATACCATATTTGTGGGCGAGATTATAAAAGAGCTGATAATGATTATCGGCAACACAGTCACCAACGGTTTTGCGCAAATCACTCAAAAACCTGTCTGTTATTTCACGACTTTCAACAACACGGCCCGTCATTACAGGCATGTAATTCATGATGTCGTATCCCCTTCTTTTTTTAAATTCTGCCGGAAAATTTTGAGTCCAGTTAATTACATTCATTTCCCAACTGTCGGTTTGCAGAAAGTGAACACTTTTTCCAACCGATTGTGCAGTTGTAATTAAAGGCACTATGACATCTTTACTGAACAAATCAAAGGCTTCAGGACTTAAATGATCGACACTCAAACCGTTCCATCCATCGCTGGTTGTCGAAGTCTTTACTCCGGTGCAAGTCCAGCCGTAGCGAATAATAGTCCAATTTCCTTCAGGAGCTTTCCATTGAAGTGTGCCATCTTTAAAATTGCCCGTCAAATCAATAATTTCGTCTTTTTTAATCGCAAAATAAGGGTTTGTTTCAGGGTAGTTGTCACTCAATTGCTCAAAAGGGAAATTCCCACCGGCTCCCATGTTTTTATTGAATGATTTGATATCCCAATACTTGATTACATCGTTCTTTAATGAACTTTTATCCGAAGGCCGTTTAACAGCCTGGACAAAAATGTCACGATAAATTAGCGTGGATTCCGGTTGGGGCAATTTGATTTTTATTTCGCTGCCGCCAGTGATATCGGTTTCAGACCAGGTAATTTTTTTCAATGCAAATTCGGGCGTAATTGTTGGGGCTCCCGGATTCCATCCACTCTGAACATTGACACTTAATTCAATTCCAATACGATCTGCCTCTTTTACAGTATGTTTGTACAATTCCATCCATTCCGGACTCATAAATACCGGCCCTGCAGCAGTTTTGGATGCCGCCTGATAGCTGGAACTTCCTGCGTCAAAAATTGAAGCACCTCCATATCCTTTATCCTTCATTTCTTCCAGATCACGGGTGATCGATTCTTTGGTAACCATGCTATTAAGCCACCACCAATAACATCGAAGGCGGGCCTCCGAAGGTGGAACGGCAAACCCTGATTTCAGATCCGGATAAGCTATATTTGTACTGGTAAAAATAGTTTTCTGCTGGGCACTCGTTACCAGAGTTGCCAATAAGGCGATTCCAAGCAATAATGTTTTATGCATAGGGTTTGATTATTAATTATTTGACCATTACCTACTCTATTCCGACAGAATTAATGAATACTATTTAATGACTTCAAACGAAGAATTTCCCGAACCAACACCATCGACAATGACGAAATTTCCTTGCTGACGATATTTCACCCCATTTCCGTTCATGGTCACTTTTTGTAATTTCGACCAGAAAGGTAGATATACAACAGCTGTCGTATTTGCCGGAATGGTAAGATTCATGCTGAACGATTGCTGTGGCTTGTTTTTGAACGACACAAGTACATCGCCCCGAATGGTTGGACATTTGATTTCGGCTTGTTCGAGCGAACCTGGTTGTGGTTTGATCAGGATCTTTCCAAAACCTGGCTCAGCAGGTTCAATTCCCATCATTTTACGGGGAATGATATGCACCGGAGACGCGCTCCAGGCATGGCTCCACCCATTGTTCGACTTGTATTTATTGTCCCATGCTTCGGTCGTCATTGTTGCGCCAACCCGGATCATATTCAGCCAGCTGCGATCAGAATTTGAGGTAAGAAGGCTTATCGCATAATCACTCTGGCCATAATTGAAAAGTGCTTCGAGGAGATAATTGCTGCTATAAACCCCA
>CAIYPA010000239.1 GCA_903927965.1 uncultured Bacteroidia bacterium
ATATAATGGACTAGAAAATAAAACATTCCATTTTCCAGTAATGATTTGTTTTTCAATATAAATTGGAAATTCCTTCTTGCTAATATCCTGTGAAACAATACCTTTCTTAAATACAATAAAACAGGAGCCTGATCTTGAAAATTCCATTGGCACAATAGTTCGAGCGTCTTTTACAACGAAATTGTTGAGTTTTCTCTTTTCACCTGTCAGT
Organism: uncultured Bacteroidia bacterium; assembly: GCA_903927965.1. Classification (GTDB taxonomy): domain Bacteria; phylum Bacteroidota; class Bacteroidia; order Bacteroidales; family Prolixibacteraceae; genus JAAFHB01. The sequence continues at coordinate 212 of CAIYPA010000239.1, forward strand.
GGATCCCAGAGTTCGGGCTGCTTGTTTGCAACCCTGAAAGAGATTTCACAATTTCGTGGTTCGTCTTTTTGATTGGCAATAAAGTAAATATCCGTATCTGCTTCCTTCCTGTGGGTATAAACAAAATCGGCAGGCATCACTATATCAGGTGCTAATCCAACTTTGGCAAAAAGATCAGCTAGGCTCATCCCAAAAGCAACTTTCCCTTTTCCGTAGCTGTTCATCAAAACAGTTTTCCCATCGATGTTTCCCCAAAGAGATGCGGCTATGTTTTGCACAACTTTGTCACATTCGGGATAGCCCTTTAAACCAGGTGATTTCTCAGGTCTTAGGCCATAAACGATTAATCCAGCTTTTACAAACCCTTCCAATTTCTGGAGAAGTTCGGGGCGCATCGTCCTGTAATTGGGGAGGATCAACACAGCATAGTTGGCACCGGAAGGTAAAACTAGACGGCCATTTTCCACTTTTGCGAGATTGATCAGCGCATCGTAATTGATAAAATCAAAATCGTAACCTTGCGGCAAGGGATAGGACAATGTTGGTTTATCACAAGGCACCTCATCGCCGATATAGATGGCGATATCCGTTTGTCGTTGACCTCTTTGGACCAGTGCCGAAATCCGTTTGATGTAATCGACATAGGTGCCGGCATCCTGAAACCAATTGTTGTTCCGGTTAAATTCGGTTCCATACCAGGTATTGATTCCAGGTTTCTCATCATTGGGCTGATGTACAGACACATGAAATGTGAAATGGTTGATCCCCTGCGCAAAAGCCCAATCGCCCAAAACTTTAAAATCCCGTGGCACCAACTTGTACAAACTGTTCCCACTTGAAGTAAACGCCTCGGCAGATACAATCTTCCGGCCATAAACGCTGGCAACCGACGATGCAGCCCTGCAATAGGAAAAGTCGGCTCCAGGCTTTTCTGCCCACCAGAATTCACCGGCAGGCTCATCGGTATATTTCCCAAGGTTAAAGAATTCTCCGGGAAAGCCGTGGCCGGCATAGGGCTCATGCCAAAGCGCCAAACCATTTTGCTTACTTCTTTCCTGAATGGCACCTGAGAAATTCTCAGGGATTAGGTCGGCAACTAACCTGCGCAAATCCCACAAGAATCTGTCAGATAGTTCCTGACTTTCAACAATATGCCCTTTTAAAACAGGTGTCCAGGGCATTGGATCGTACCCATATCGGGCCTTAAATTTCCCGGCAAAACCATCCGTCCAGTTGGCGGAACCTTGTTCGTAACTGTCGAGCACGATTTTGGTAAGTGATTTCCGTTTTTCAGCAGGAATATGCTTCAATATCTGACCAATATAGGCATCAAAACTTGATTGGATCGCCTCTTTGCTCAAAACGTCGGCTGAAAAACCCATCACCTCTTCGGAAGGGACAGGGTGGATCTGAACACCTGTCTGGCTCATGCCCGAATGTTCAATAATCCAGTCGCCATCCGGAACATCCCAGGTCAATTCCCTATTTGCATCTATTTTCGAGGTAAGATCAAGTACTTCATCCTTTTTGACCGTATACCCGACTTCGTTTGTAGGTACTGTTATTGGATTGCCTTTATCATAAGCGGCTTTGTTGCCCAATTGCTTTTCCCCATAATTGCTGACCCGGACCGCTCCCCAAAGTTTAATTTCGGCAATTC
>CAIYPA010000240.1 GCA_903927965.1 uncultured Bacteroidia bacterium
CAATACTTGCCAATACTTTTTTCATGTTCAACTTTCTGTTTTTGCGTAGGAGTTTGAATTTTGTTTCAGAATTCATTGATCAAATCTCAGAAGAACTAAAACAGGTGCAAGTTCGGGAAAATTTCAGTTCAATACCACTTCAATGTTTATGCATTTGAATAATTTTTTAAAAAATGATTCCTTTTCAAATGAGCTCAGGGAGGATTGGAATCAGTTTCATATTGTTTTTCACGCTCAATCCCTTATCTTTGTATCCTGATTTTTAGCAACTAAAAACAGTTTAGTATTTATCAGTCAATTACCACGAGCAATTACACCTTCGAAGATATTATAACCGGGGGGGATTTGTATGTGGATAAAACTGATTTTATTCACAAATTAATTACAGTAAATAAAGGCACCTTCTTCCTTTCCCGTCCCCGTAGGTTTGGAAAATCTTTATCGGGATCCATTCTGAAAAATATTTTCAAAGGCAATAAAGAGCTTTTTAGATCAATTTCTCGAAAAAGAAAAGGAATCTTGCAGAGTGGCTGGAAGAGGAGATGGTTTGAACTATAATCTCAAATGTCAACATCTCCAGGCTATTCCGGGTGCAAACACCATACAGCATACAAAGGCACCGATCTGATGTTGTTCTCATAGCCAAAGTTCTTTCCCGAGATACGGATAGAAGTTTTGCAATTGTATTGTTTGACAAATAGGTTGAGCGAGGCCGATTTTGTCCGTTTGCCTTTTTTCACTTCAACCGGAATCACCTCGCCGGCAATCTGCACCACAAAATCCAATTCGGCGGTATTTTCGTTTTTCCAGTAAAAAAGGGGGAATCCATTGCAAACCAGGGCCTGGGCGACATAATTCTCGCTGATCATTCCCAAGAACATATTGTCTTCATCCATAGGTGACAGGATTGTTTGTGTAGCCATTCCCGATTTCATGGTCAACATGCCAACATCCCCCATGTACAGTTTAAAGTCGCTTAGATCTGCATAAGCGGAAACCGGCATAAACCCATGATTGACCTTCTGACATTTAAGACCTATACCTGCAAACACAAGCCATTCAATCGATTCACCAAATATGGTTGCCGTTCCACCCCGCTGTACAGTCTTATATTGAAACTTTGTATTCTCCTTTGCCAACTGTGCCGGGATGGAATTGTAACATGCCCTGATCTTGACCGTAGTTGCGGGATTTGCATACTTTGCCATATCGGCAATGTATTCATTCAAAATCCGCCCCTGTAGATCTTTAACCGTCAAATAGCTTCCATTACCAATAAACTCCATTACGGCAGCAGGCATCCCACCAACAATCAGGTATTTCCTGTAAAGTTCAAGTGCTTCACTATGAAGTGCATTTGGCATGGATTTGTCCTGACTAAAATGATTCAAGATATCAATGCTTAAGGAGGTACGGTTCATTGCCCAAAGAAATTCCTCAAAATCCATTGGATACATGACCAGTTCGTCAACTTTACCAACCGGGAAGGAATACTTATCGCGATTGACGGCTACCCCCAATAAGCTTCCGGCAGCAACAATATGATATTGAGGAGCTTCTTCGCAAAATGATTTTAATGACAGCAATGCCCTCGAACACGATTGAATTTCATCAAAGATGATCAATGTCTCGTCCGGAACAATGCGAATTTCGGAAACAGATTCGAGGTATTGTACAATATGCAAAGGGTTTAGGTCTCCATCAAAGTAAGAATTAACCTTACTGTTTGTTTCAAAATTGATATAGACAGATTTGCTGAATTGTAAAGCAGCAAATTCCTTCAAAATATAAGTCTTTCCAACTTGCCTTGCACCGTTCAGGATAAGAGGCATCCGTGTGGGTTGGTTTTTCCATTTGATGAGTTGATCAACAATCTTCCGTTTCATTTTGTGAAGTTTTAACAAAGCAAAAGTACTATTTACTATGGAAAAGTCAAAATATTTTGACTTTTCCATAGTAAATAGTACAATCGGACACAATATTTAAAATTAGAGTTTATTTTTGTGTCCCCGATATCCCTAACTTCATTCCTGTAAATTAAAAGAAAGAATTAACCTTTTTACATCCATCTGCGGACTTTTCTGCAATAGGTAGTATAAATATCGCCAAAATCCGAATTAAGAATTTTCTCTTCAAGTGGAATTACAACCAGATTGATATATAGAAGTACGATAGGCAGAAATGCAACCGGCCAGAATTGTACAAGGAGTCCCGCCTCACCCAGGTAGGCGAGTGTCAGGCTGATATACATTGGGTTACGTGAAAAACGATAAGGACCTACGGTAATCAGTTTGTTGGAATTTTTCCCTGGAACGGTAGTCGTACGTGCCCTGCGGAAAATAAGCAAACTCCAGGCCGCGAGAATGCCACCAAATACAAACAAAACAATTCCCGACAAAAAGATACAATGACGGGCAGTATCCCCAAATTCCGGAAAATGAATATTGAACTGAAACAGCAGGCTAATCAGATAGGCCAAAACAAAGACCCAGGGTACAGGTATTTTCAATAAAATTCTGATCATGACTTTTTGAATTGAAAAATCTCCGGCTACAGAATTTCTTCCTGTCAACCGGAGACTTAAATTATTTTAAAGATCTTATTTTAAATTGATCGGAATTTTAATCCCATCGACATTCCAACCTTCTACCAGCAACTCCGGCTTGTTCCTGTTTAGCTGACTTGATGAAACTGCAATTGTAGCGGTCATTGTTTCGCCGGGAGCCAGAGAAAAATAATTTGCCGACCAATACGATGGGAGCACTTCATTCCCTTCAACCAGCAACTGCGGATGAACAAAAAAGGCAAGTTGTTTTGAAGGATTGGAGAATTTCACAGTCCAGGTCGTCTCCTTTTTCCCCTTTTCAGATTTCAGGATGGTAGCCAGAACCTTGGTTTTTGGCAACTCGCTCAGATCCTTGTAGTTATTGTCGGAGGCCAGCCAATATGTATTGTGGGATATCACCTTACCTTTAGCATCCTTCAGGTTAAGGACTACAAAATTAACATCGTGATTTTCAGCCAATACCTTGGAGATGGAAAATAGCTCCTGAACATCCGTTGCCGCAAGGCTGATCTCTTTTGCTTCATGGGAGAGCAATTTTGAGTTCAGGTCGAAAACATCGGCAGTTACGGTTAATTTGGAAACTGGCTGATAGGTCCTGTTAAGTACTATAACATTATAATCGAGCGCATTCAACTGAACATGGACGGTTTCGAGGGCATTCTGCATAAAATAATAACCTGCGTTGGGTTCGTTGTACCAGTCGATCACCTGCCAAACCACACTTGGGAAGGCGGCATTCAATTTCCAAAGCATAACACCACCAATCTCGTTAAGCTTATGACCTGCGGCTTCAAAAATCCCCTGATATCCTGTAGCGTTCATGAGCTGCATCTTGTCCGAAAAATCGGTCATCGAGGTAGATTCGCCATAACGTTTCACCATCTCCTTGTAATACCAGTCGTAATGGCCATTTCCGGTGCAGGCATCGTGATAACCCCAGGTATTGTTGAGCGGAAAGGGCAAGGTCTTGTCCCACACTAAGTTGGGGATGATCTTTTTCAGTCCGTTGTAAGTTGGCTGCGATGGCAATCCGGTCTCATCTTTGAAGACCCAGTCTTTGGCATTATCGGCAAGCTTGTAATTGGCTTTGGCGTCCTGCCATGTATAAGGGCCGCCGCTATACACACCAGAAGCTAGGTTATCTGGCCAGGCGCCGTCCCATCCTTTTGGAAGTTTGGCAAAACCCGACGAACTTGGAATATACGGTCTTGTACCATCAAGGGTTATGATCTTGTTCCGCATGATATCATAAAGCTCCTTGCGGATATGGCCCTCGTTTCCTCCGGTCCAAACCAACAAGCTTGGGTGGTTTCGGATCCGGTAAATCGTACTGACCACATTGTTAACGAATACGTTGCTCTCCAACGGATAAGTTGTTGATCCCTTGAATTCACCATGTGTATCGCCTGTCACCCAGAAATCGGACCAAACCATCAATCCCATGTGGTCTGCAAGGTTCCAGAAAACATCCTGTGGTGTAATTCCTCCGCCCCAAATCCTGACAAGGTTGATATTTGAATTTTTGAAAAGGTGCATTTCACGCTCATAACCCACAGAATCCCTGTTCAGCATCATATCGGGAACCCAGGCACCTCCTGTCAGGTGGACACGTCGGCCATTTACATAGAAATCGCGGCGCAAGGATTTGTTGGGCACATCGACAGCTTTTGAGGCAACTGTGCGGATACCAAATGCGAAGCTGTTCTCATCCGAAACGACTCCATTTGATTCGTATTGAATATGAACACGATACAAATTTGGTTTCCCATACCCATTTGGCCACCAGAGTTTGGGTTGCTTAACCAGCAACTCGACGGTATTGTCGGCGTTTAGTTCGATGATGTTGTCTTTTCCGGCTTCGACCGAAACTTGCTTGTTGATCAGAACCGGTGCGCCTCCAACAAAGTTTTCGGGGCTGATGCTGATTTTGAGGTTTCCTTTTGAAACCAGGGAACCTTGATTGGAAAGGGCAACCTGAAGCGATATTTTTGCCACAGTCGTATCGGGCAGGTTGGGCAGTTCTGTGATGATATGTGGCTTTGAAACCGTAACATCACCGGAAGTGCGTAAAAATACCGGTTGCCAGATTCCCATGTTGCGGTCCCTTACAGGTGGCATCCAGTCCCAACCCACGGAGCACAACATGGTTACATTTTTACCGATATCCCCAGTAGGGCCGCCATTCAGGAAGAAATCGTCCATGGCCTTTAATTGTTCCTTGTCGGGCAGACCTGGAAAGTCGAGCGGATAAATTTTTACAGCCAGGTAATTCTCATCTCCGGCTTTTATGGTTTTACTGACATCAAAACTATACTCTTCGAACATCCCTACCATTTTTGTCGAATCGGCAATTGGCTGGCCATTCAACCAAACCGCTGCCCGGTAGTTTATCCCCTTAAATATCAATTGGAAATGCCTTTTTTTATCACTGGCGGGAACTTTAAATGAAGTCCGGTACCAATAGGGTTTTTTCCATGGGTTGCCGATGTTGGGCAGGTGGCTGAATTGCTCAAGGTTGTAAGTCTTGTTGAATTCATCCGAAGCATCCGGGATAAGCATGTTGTTCATTCCCGAATAGGGATCGGGATAGACACGGTTGGCAACCAGTCCTGTAAGGACAGTGGAAGGTACTTTTACAGGAAACCAATAAACGTCGGAACTGTAAGCCGGGGAGGAGATCTTTTCCCCTGTGGCATCGATCAGGACCGAGGACTGCAATTCGAATTGTGAAAGCTGCACCTGTTTGATCCGGCCATCCTGTGCTGTCGATAATAATGGAAGTAGCAGATTAACAAGTAGTAACAAGTTAAGAAAAAATCGTTTTAACATTGCTGGAATATTTAAATTTTGTTTCATTTAGAGGCCTTAAAGATAGCAGAACCTGTTTAAGAATCAATTACGATATGACAGATATGTTCGATTTTTAGTCAATCAGAACTAAGACAAATTATATTTTGAAAGTTCAGCGAAAGTCAGCGAGATCTGCGGGAGAATTTTGCTTAATTTTCCGCAGATTACGCAGATTAACGCAGATAAAAGGCAATAAAAACCGAATAAGGAAGATTCATTAAGATTCTCATAGGCAGGTTCAAAATTTCTTGTTAAAATTGCCCCCAACTAATTTTCAATGGATTAAAGTTAAATGGAAAGTTATTTTAAGAAATTCAGGGAAAAGATTATAGGAATTGATCAGACTTTCCTGTCACCTTATGGCGAAAAAAAGATCATCTATGCCGATTGGATCGCAAGCGGAAGGCTTTACCGACCTATTGAGGACCGGATCACCAATGTATTCGGCCCATTTGTCGGAAATACCCATACTGAGACTAGCGAGACAGGGACTCTGATGACCAAAGCCTATCACCTTGCACAAAAAAAGATCAAAAAACATGTGAATGCCGGTCCGAACGATGTGATTATCAATGCCGGATCGGGTATGACAACAGTGATCAACAAATTTCAGAGGATATTGGGTTTCAGGGCAATGCACAAGATCGACAAGATCGACCGTTTGCCAGCCGAAGACCGCCCCGTGGTTTTTATCACGCACATGGAACACCATTCCAACCATACCTCGTGGCTCGAAACGATTGCGGATGTTGTGCAGCTTTATCCCAATAAAGAGTTGTTGGTCGATCCGGAACAACTGAGGATGGAGCTGGCAAAATACAAAAACCGGAAAATGAAAATAGGCTCATTTACAGCTTGTTCCAATGTATCCGGTATTTCGACCCCTTATCATGAAATGGCGCGGATCATGCACGAGAACGGTGGCTTGTGCTTTATCGATTTTGCCGCCTCAGCCCCATATGTGGACATCAACATGCACCCCGAAGATCCGCTCCAGGCTCTTGATGCCATTTTCTTTTCGCCGCATAAGTTTCTCGGTGGCCCAGGAAGTGCGGGTGTATTGGTCTTTAATTCAGCTATTTATGATAAAAGTTCGATTCCGGATAATCCTGGTGGCGGAACAGTCGATTGGACCAATCCATGGGGCGAGTTCAAATATGTTGACGACATTGAGGTGCGTGAAGATGGTGGGACTCCTCCTTTTCTGCAAACCATCAGGACGGCACTTTGCATCGAATTGAAGAACAGCATGGGTGTTGAAAATATGGAAGCACGGGAAAAGGAACTTGTCAAAATTGCTTTTGCGGGACTCGAAGAGATCAATGAACTTCATATCCTGGCCAATAACATTCCTAACCGGTTGGGTATCATTTCGTTTTATATCGAGAACCTCCATTTTAACCTTGCTGTTAAATTGCTCAACGACAAATTTGGGATCCAGGTAAGGGGCGGATGTGCCTGTGCCGGAACATACGGCCATTTTCTGTTGGATGTGAGCCATGACAAATCGCACCAG
>CAIYPA010000241.1 GCA_903927965.1 uncultured Bacteroidia bacterium
GCCGTTTTCTTACCCATGGCCACCTGCTTTTCGATGGCTGCTTCGCCACCTCCCTGCTGGGCCTCCTTCTTTCTTTTACGGAGGTCAAGGATGTTTCTCTTAAATGACATAAGTGCGTTTTAAATTACTAATTCATCTTTTTAAAATAAACAAACTGTGTTTGTTTAAAAAATATTGCGCCAAAAATACAACAATTAATAAGTAATGATACCCTGATCCCAAATTAATATTCACTAATCGATTATAGATCAAAGAATAGACCGTATGGGTGAAATATTCCAATTATTTTGAGGCCCACCTGTATAAACCAATTGCTATCAGGGAATAAACAATATTGGGAAGCCAAACTGCCAACAACGTATTAAACCCGACCTTAATCGCAAAAATAGTCGATACCTGCATAAACATGATGTACGAGAAACTTAACAACAATCCAAGTCCCAGGTGCAGCCCCATTCCTCCCCGCATACGCCGGGAAGCAAGAGATACGCCGATGACCGATAATATAAAGGTGCTGATCGGCCCTGCGGTCCTCCTGTATTTTTCCTGTTCATAACGTACCACATTGTCAACACCACGAAGCTTCAAATCTGAAATATAATTATTGATCTGCCAGTAATCCATTGTCTCCTCTTTACTATTTTGCTGACCAAATTCCGCTGGTACCATCCTCAATGTCGTATCGATTGAAGCTCCGGTTTTTATAATTTCCTGTGGGCCATGCATATCACGGATGTAATAATTTTGGATCACCCATTTTTTCTTTTCACGATCCCATTTGATACTTTCAGCGATCAACTTGGATACCAGCCTTTTATCTTCAAATTGGTCTATAGAGAATCGATACCCAACATCCAACCGGTTATTGTAGCTCTGCATATAAACAAACAATCCGGGTTCCAACTGACGGTGAATGTTCCTCTCGTTGTTTACAAATTCGTTCTTAATATAGGTATTCCTGAAATTTACACGCGATTCTGTGGCTGCCGGTATTACAAAATTTCCCAGAATCCATGACAACAAAGCGATAATACCAGAAGCAATCATGTAGGGCCGCATCAGACGTTTGTACGAAACCCCACTGGCCAGAATTGCAATGATCTCAGAGTTATAAGCCATCTTACTTGTAAAGTAAATTACGGCAATAAAGGTAAACAATGCACTAAAGAGGTTCGCATAATAGGGGATAAAATTCAGGTAGTAGTCGATTGCAATAGCCTTCAGGGGAACATTCTTACTTATAAAATCGTCAATGTTTTCAGAAATATCAAAAATTATTGATATGCTGATTATCAATGCAATAGCAAGAAAAAAAGTTTCCAGGTATTTCTTAATGATATAGGTATCTATCCTTTTAATATACTTTTTGAACATTCCCTTCAGTTTATTGTGTATAAAAAGTGTTGATTATTATAATCTTCTTCCAATTTTTGTAACCATCTTATCCTTCCATTCCCTGAATGTTCCGGCAAGGATCCGGCTTCGCGCTTCACCAACCAACCAAAGATAGAATGCCAAGTTATGGATGCTTCCGATCTGTGCACCCAACATCTCTTTTGAATGAAAAAGATGGCGCAGATAGGCTTTTGAATACTGGTGGTCGATAAACGAACTGCCATTTGGATCAATAGGAGAGAAATCATCACGCCATTTGCTGTTCTTGATATTGAGGATCCCTTCACTTGTGAACAACATACCATTCCGGCCATTCCTGGTTGGCATCACACAATCGAAAAGGTCAATCCCCCTGTCGATTCCCTCAAGTATATTGACAGGATTCCCTACACCCATCAGGTACCGAGGTTTATCTTCAGGGAGCACTTCATTGACTACTTCGATCATCGCATACATATCCTCCTCCTTCTCGCCCACGGAAAGCCCGCCAATGGCATACCCATCGCAATTGAAAGTTGCCACATGCTCTGCAGCCTTGATCCGCAAATCGGGATAAACACATCCTTGAACAATTGGGAACAATGATTGCTGGTAGCCATATTTTGGTTCTGTTTCATTAAACCGTCCCACGCATCTCGCAAGCCAGCGCTGGGTTAGCTCCAACGATTTTTTGGCATAATAATAATCGGCATCGCCTGGTGTACATTCATCGAATGCCATTATGATATCCGCTCCGATCGAACGCTGGATGTCCATAACATTTTCTGGGGTAAAAAGATGCCGCGAACCATCAATGTGCGATTGGAACCTGGCACCCTCTTCCGAAAGTTTACGGATTGCACCAAGCGAAAATACCTGAAAGCCGCCACTGTCGGTCAATATTGGACTATCCCAACTGTTAAATTTGTGCAGTCCACCCGCTTTTTCTATAATATCGATACCTGGCCTTAAGTATAAATGGTAAGTATTGCCAAGAATAATCTGAGCCTTGATATCCTCTTTCAAATCTTTGAAGTGAATACCTTTAACCGATCCCGCAGTTCCCACAGGCATGAATATTGGTGTATCTATCACACCATGAGCTGTTTCTATTTTTCCTGCCCGTGCTTTGGATGAAGGGGCTGTGTTTTGCAGTTCAAATCTCATATTCAAAATTTCGCGATGCAAAGATAGTTATATTAGAAGAATAACAGGAAAAGTGAAAAAATCAGAAAAAAATCAGAAAAGATTAAACGCCAATGTGTAATTTTGGCACTTTTCGTTACAGATATTATGGTTGAAATAAGCGGGTTTTCATTTAGTGTTCCAGAATTCTGGTTACTCATCGGTTTTGGTAGTTCCTTTCTCATCCAGTTTTTTTATCAGGTTCTTACAATATCCTTTACTTTAAGCGGCAAGAAAAAAGGTAAACAGGAGAATAGCCCATCAGTTTCAATCATCATTACATCAAGAAATTATGAGGAGAATCTTCGGATCCTCATCCCTTCTATTCTTGAACAGGACTATCCCGACTTTGAAGTAGTTGTTGTTGATGATTGCTCTTCTGATGGAACAGAATGGTACCTCACTGAGCTTAAATTGCAATCAAACAAACTTAAAACAAGCAGGATACTTCAAGAAACTGATTTCCCAAATGCACTTGCAATCACAATTGGAATAAGGGCTGCCACCAAAGATTGGCTCGTGTTTTTAAATCCACTGTGTAGTATTACAGGAAAAGATTGGCTCAAGTCTTTCGCAGAAGCAATACGCCCCGAAACAGAAGCTGTTTTAGGATTTGTAAAATATTCACATGCTACAGGTTCCATGAGGAAATTTTTCCGATACGAAAATTTTGATTCATTTATTCTTTACGGATCAGCAAGCTACATTGGGCTACCTATGCCAATAAGCGATATGAACATCGCCTATAAACGTGAACAATTCCTTAAAAGAAGAGGTTTTGCAGCAGTACTTGATACCCCCTTTAGCGAAAACGAGTTATATCTCAATAAAATTTCCAACAAGAAGAACACTGTTTACTTGCTGGATCCTATCAGTGCCATATATTATGACGGGGAGATGGACTGGTACGACGGTATCAATTATAAAAAAAAGCAATTGCTGCTGAGGAGAAAATTCTCATTCGGGCAAAGTATTTTTCTGTGGATCAATACAATCAGCCGTTTGGTATTCGACATATCGATGGTTACCCTCCTCTTCCTTTCACCCTGGCGCATATGGGTCGCCGCAACCTGGTTATTTAAAATCGTTCATGAATTGGTGTGGGGTATAGTTGGTATGAAGCGCTTGAAGGAAAGAAACCTCTTTCCAGGTTTGGTGCTTCTCCGATCATTTCTACCACTTTTTAACGGTATTTTAATCTTAAATCAGTTAATTACCGGATCAAAACGAAAATGGAAGTAAGCCCAAATCTTTCGGAAAATGCCCGACATGATTTTGAATTGGTAATAGCAGCCCGTTCTGGAAATGAGAAGGCTTTTGCCCTACTCATGAAGCGGTATAAAGATGCCATTTATTTTATGTTGCTTAAAATGGTGTATAACAAGGAAGATGCTGAGGATTTGACCATTGAGGCATTTGGAAAAGCTTTTACGAATATCAACCAATATGAACCACAGTTTGCGTTCAGTACATGGCTTTTCAGAATCGCATCGAACAATGCAATCGATCATTTACGAAAGAAACGTGTGAGTACTGTTCCCCTTGATACCTCATCAGGGCGCGATTCGCATACTGGAACAGATTACAATTATAATATCGCATCAGAATCAGACAATCCCGAAGATGCTTTTATAAAGACCCAGAATGCGAAAGTTCTCCATAAGGCTGTTACGTCACTAAAACCCAGGTACCGTACGTTACTGGAACTCCGTTACTTTAAGGAATATTCCTATTCCGAAATCGCGGAGGAGCTTGACCTTCCTTTAGGAACGGTAAAAGTACAGCTGTTCCGGTCACGAGAAATGCTCCTGGAAATCATCAAAAAAAGTGAAATACCCGATTGATATGGACATCATCAAAAAATATTTCACAAATCTGGAACCTCGCCAAATTGGACAATTTGAAAAGTTGGGGCCAGTCGTTACCGAATGGAACGAAAAGATCAATGTTATTTCGCGTAAAGACATTGAAGCGTTATATGAAAAACATATCTTACATTCGCTGTCTATCGCTAAAATCATCAGTTTCAAGCCTGGAAGTGCCATTTTGGATGTTGGGACAGGTGGCGGTTTCCCTGGAATTCCGTTGGCTATTTTATTCCCCAACTGTCGTTTTGTTTTGATCGATTCGATCGGTAAAAAAATAAAAGTTGTGCAGAATATTGTTGAAAACCTTGAACTCAAAAATGTAACAGCTATCCAAACAAGGGTCGAAGAGGTCAGGGAAATGTTTGATTTTGTTGTTTCAAGGGCAGTGACAGCGTTCCCCGACTTTGTCGGTTTGGTCAAAAAGAATGTTTCCAGAAACCAGAAAAACTCTCGGCCAAACGGAATAATCTATTTGAAAGGTGGTGATTTTCACGAAGAAATCAAACCATTTAAACAAATTGTCGAGGTGACGGAAATCAAATTGTTCTTCAGCGAACCGTACTTTGAAACCAAGAAAATAGTCTATCTGCCTGTAAACAAATAAAAAAAGAAAATAAATTCATAGTAAATCATTTTTTATTTGCCACAAACGAAAAAAGAGTTATTTTTGCACTCCAAATTACGAAAGAAATAGTTTAAATTAATAAAAATATTTTCCGAGATGAAAAGAACATTTCAACCTTCGAACAGAAAGAGGAAAAACAAACACGGGTTTCGTGAAAGAATGGCTACAGCAAATGGTCGCAAAGTTTTAAAAGCCCGCCGTGCAAAAGGACGTAAAAAACTGACTGTTTCCGACGAGCCCCAGCATAAAAGATAATAAGTTGTGATTCAACAATCTCAAACACAAAAGGTAAAGGACATCGTTCTTTACCTTTTGTGTTTATCACCATTTTAACCTCAATGATGAACAATCCCACTTTATCTTTATTTCAAACTGCCGGAATAGCACCACGCCTTTTCAACATTGCAGAAAGGGTATTGTCGAACGAACGGATCAATGCAACAGATGGGATAGCCCTGTTTGAAGAGGGAAACCTGCCATTCTTATCATTACTTGCAGAAACTGTATCACAAAGGTTTAGCAATAACCATGTCTATTTTAACCGGAATTTCCACATCGAGCCTACCAATATTTGTGTCAATCATTGTGCATTTTGCTCATACCGACGAAGGAAAAATGAAGCTGGTTGTTGGGAATATAGTATTGATGATATTGTTGAAAAAGTAGGGTCCTATAAAAACAGCGGTGCTACTGAAGTCCATATTGTTGGTGGCGTACACCCCGACCGCGATGTTTACTTCTATGCAGACCTTCTTAGTGCCATAAAGAATACTGATCCCACCCTTCATATCAAAGCCTTTACAGCCGTAGAAATTGATGCCATGTGCGGTCAAGCCGGACTGACAATAGAAAATGGATTGAAACTGCTGAAAGAATCAGGACTTGGATCGATGCCAGGCGGTGGCGCCGAAATTTTTGATGAAAAGATACGGCTTAAAATATGCCCCGATAAAACGGGCTCCACCGATTGGTTGCGTATCCACAAAGTCGCTCATGAGCTTTCTATTCCAACCAATGCTACAATGTTGTATGGCCTGATCGAAAACTATGGGCACAGGATCGACCATTTGGAAAGGTTGCGCAACCTTCAGGATGAAACAAATGGGTTTAATTGCTTTATTCCCCTGAAATTCAAGCATTACAACAATCTGTTTTCTCATATCAAAGAAACAACGACAGTCGAAGATCTGAAAAACTATGCGGTATCAAGGATTTTCCTTGACAATATCCCCCATCTAAAAGCCTATTGGCCAATGATGGGGAAACAGGTTGCACAGATTTCGCTTACTTTTGGTGTTGATGACCTGGATGGGACAATCGATGATTCGACGAAAATCTATTCGATGGCCGGATCAACAGAACAAAAGCCGTCAGCATCAACGGAAGAACTGATCAATTTGATTAAAGGAGCGGGTAAAATTCCGGCGGAACGCGATACGGTTTACAACATTATCAATGTCCATTAAAGCTTTAAATAATAAAATTCACCACAATTTTTTCTTTGGAAGTTTACGATTAATTTTGCAACCTGAGGTAAAATCAATGAAACATCATCTATGCCGTTAAAAGAATTTCTCAAAAGCAAAACCTTTCTCAAACATTTTGGGCTTGCCGTTGTATTAACATTTGTAATAATCTGGTTTACAATGATTATGCTCTCGTTTTACACCAACAAGGGCGAAAATTTCCCCACTCCTGATTTGAAAGGGTTATCAATCGGACAAGTTGAAAATCTTTCAGGCAAAAACAATTTCCGTTTTGTCGTCCAGGATTCTGTTTTCCGTAAGGACGTTCAACCGGGAATCATCGTATTGCAAAATCCGGAAGCTGGCCATAAAATAAAGCCCAATAGGCTGATACACCTAACATTGGCTTCGACTTTTCCTGAACAGGTCGAAGTTCCGAAGCTTACCGATGTTTCAATGCGTCAGGCCAGGGTGCTGCTCGACTCCAAAGGTTTCGCCCTTGGAAATATTGAATTCAAACCCTCTGAATTTGATGACCTTGTGCTTGAACAAAAATACAAGGGCCATTCAATAGAACCAGGCACCAAATTGGGAAATGGGGAAACCATCGATCTTGTTGTTGGCAAAAATCTGAAAGGTGGCGCAACATTAATTCCTGATCTTTCAGGATATACACTTGCTATTGCACGGGAAATATTGAAGAATAAATCACTTTTGATTGGTTCTGCAGTCTATGACCCATTGGTCCGTTCAAAAGAGGATTCACTAAATTCGGTGATCTGGAAACAATTGCCTTTGCCAGACTCCACAAACTTTGTTAAGCCAGGTGTATCCATTGATATCTGGCTACAGTTGAAATAATCAATTCCCGAAAAGCAAAAAACGAAAAATTGGACCTTATTAATGAGTTATATAACACCGATTGAGGATGATCCTGACGAATTGGAGGATATTGATGAAGGTTCTGGTCAGTTTGAACACTACAGGTTTGTAGCCGATCCTGGCCAGGGATTGTTACGTATCGACAAATTCCTGACCAACAAGATAGAAGGTACATCCCGAAATCGGATTCAAATGGCAGCCGATGCCGGAAGTATCCTTGTAAACGGTATTCCGGTCAAATCGAATTACAAGATCAAACCTGGCGAAGAGGTGACCATCATGATGGATTATCCACGGCGGGAACTTAAAATAACCCCCGAAGACATTCCGCTGAATGTTGTCTATGAAGACGAAGAGTTGATGGTGATCAATAAACCGGCCGGACTGGTTGTTCATCCCGGGCATGGAAACTACAGCGGTACACTAGTTAATGGGCTAGTTTACAGATATAAAGACCTTGAACTGTATGGTGGGAACGATCCCCGGCCCGGACTTGTTCACCGCATCGACAAAAACACTTCGGGGTTGATCGTGATCGCAAAAACAGAGGTGGCCAAAATCAACCTGGCTCTTCAGTTTTTCAATAAAACGACCAAGCGAAAGTATGTGGCCCTGGTTTGGGGCAATCTGTCATCGGACGAAGGGACGATAGAGGGGAATATTGGCAGGAGCACAAAAAACCGCCAGATCTATGCCGTTTATCCCGAAGGCGACCATGGCAAAACCGCAGTTACCCATTACCGCGTCCTTGAAAGGTTGGGATATGTAAACCTTGTGGAATGCGTACTGGAGACAGGTCGGACACACCAGATCAGGGTTCATATGAAATACATCGGACACCCGCTCTTCAATGATGATGTGTATGGTGGAAATGCGATCCTAAAAGGAACGACATTTGCAAAATACAAACAGTTTGTCGAAAATTGTTTCGCTTTGATGCCCGGCCAGGCACTTCATGCCAGGATCCTGGGATTTGTTCATCCGACGACAAAAGAGGAAATGGTTTTTGATTCCGAGTTGCCCGAAAATTTCACGAAGGTGATTGAAAAATGGCGTAACTATATATCAAACAGAGATTTAGATTAATATTTATGAACACAAAAAAGAATATTGCCGTAGTTGCCGGTGGTGACTCGTCAGAATATGTAGTTTCGGTTAGAAGTGGTGCCAATGTTTTACGGGCAATCGATACCGGATTGTTTAATCCCTGGTTAACCATGATCAAAGGGGACGAATGGGTCGTTCTTGATGGGGAGACTATCCTATCCCATATTGACAAAGCCGATTTTTCATTCAATCTCGATGGAAAAAAGATAAAATTCGATTATGCCTACATCATTATCCATGGTACACCTGGTGAAGACGGTGTGCTGCAAGGTTATTTTGAAATGGTCAATGTCCCTTATTCGTCAAGTAATGTTCAGGCCTCCGCCCTTACTTTCAACAAATACTTCTGCAACAATTATTTAAGAAGTTTCGGTATCCCTATGGCCCAATCTGTGCGACTCCTTGCCGGTGAAAAGTACAGTGCAGCGGAGACCGTTGAATTGTTGGGATTGCCTTTGTTTGTAAAACCAAGCGCAGGCGGATCAAGTTTTGGCGTTACAAAAGTGAAAAAAGCAGAAGAGCTTATTGAAGCCGTAAACAAGGCACTTGATGAAAGCCCGGAAGCGATCATAGAACAATTCATTGCCGGACAGGAATTTACTTGTGGTGTAGTTAAAATTGGCGAACGAAAATTGGTCTTTCCAGTAACCGAAGTAATCCCGAAGAATGAGTTTTTCAATTACGAAGCCAAATACATTCCTGGCATGGCGGACGAGATTACCCCAGCCAGGATTTCTGAAGAGTTGACACTTAAAGTCCAAACCCTCTCCTCGCAGATCTATGACTTGTGCAATTGCAACGGAATTGTCCGCATCGATTATATCCTCAACGGCGATACATTCTATTTTCTGGAAGTCAATACAGTTCCCGGGATGACTGAAACGAGTTTTATCCCACAACAGATAAAAGCAATGGGACTCAACATTACTGACCTATTAACAGACATCATCACATACGGACTGAAGGAATAGGCCATAATGCACTAAACCACTGAATATTATAGGGATTTAAACTTATTCACAAATTGTTTATAAATCCGTTTATAACCCTGTTTATAATTTGGGATAACCGGCCAATTGGCTGAATAGGGAATCAGTATCAGTGTCCTGGCCATATTGGCCAAAATAAAATCTAAAATTGAATGTTAATTTTGAGGGAATTTGAAACAACTCCGTTTGTAAACCTGGATGTTTCAGATCCCCATTGTCAATCTATTATATATCAAATAATTACGGTATAAGCCGTTAGAATACAGATAATTATGCCCACTGAAATAAATAATTTCCGGAACAAGTCTAAGCCCAAAATGACCATTGAGCAGTTGAATGCCCAATATGGCAAGATACCGCCTCAGGCACCCGAAGTGGAAGAGGCAGTCCTCGGGGCATTGATGCTTGAACGGGACGCGTATATTGCAGTGGCAGATATACTTAAAGCAGAATCGTTTTACAAGGAGGAACACCAGAAAATCTTCAAGGTGATCCAGCACCTTTTTTCAAACGAGAAGCCTGTTGACCTGTTGATGGTCACACAGGAGCTAAAAAACCGGCAGGAGCTTGATGTGGTCGGTGGTCCGATTTACATTACCCAATTGACAAGCAGGGTGGCTTCTGCTGCGCATATTGATTTTCACGCAAGGATCATAGCCCAAAAATACATTCAGCGCGAATTGATCAGGATCTCATCCGAAATCCAGGTCAAATCTTACGATGACTCGATGGAACTCGACGATCTGATTGATTATGCCGAATCATCCCTTTTTAAAGTTACAGAAGGAAATATCTCAAAAGAGTCGCAGCCCATCAAACCGCTACTTCGCCTGGCCATTGAACGTATTGAGGAAAATGCAAAAAAACCTGACGGGTTAAGTGGTATTGCTTCAGGGTTCTCGAAACTCGATAAAATTACGTCTGGTTGGCAAAATACTGATTTAATGATCATTGCAGCACGTCCTGCTATGGGTAAGACCGCTTTTGTCCTTTCGATGGCACGAAATATGGCGGTGCTTAAACAGGTCCCGGTTGCTGTTTTTTCACTTGAAATGTCATCCTTGCAGTTGGTCAACCGGCTAATTTCCGCCGAGACAGAGTTGGGGTCCGAAAAGATTAAGAGTGGTAAACTGGAAGACTGGGAATGGGAATTGTTCAACCGCAGGATCAAAAATCTGGAAAACGCCCCACTTTATATCGACGATACACCTGCACTTTCAGTTTTTGAGTTCAGGGCGAAATGCAGGAGGCTTAAAATGCAATACGACATTGGTGTGGTCATTGTTGACTACCTCCAGTTGATGACCGCCGGGACTGATGTGAAGGGAAACCGTGAACAGGAAGTTAGTACGATATCGCGAAACCTCAAAGCGATCGCAAAGGAGATCAATGTCCCGATTATTGCCCTCTCGCAGTTGAACCGTTCGGTGGAATCACGGGACGGGAAACGCCCACAGCTTTCAGACTTGCGCGAATCGGGAGCGATAGAGCAGGATGCTGATATGGTTATGTTTATCCATAGACCTGAATATTATGGGATTACACAGGATGGAGATGGCAATTCATTGATTGGTGTAGCAGAAATCATCATTGCAAAACACCGTAACGGTTCGGTTGGGGATGTTCAGCTTGCTTTTAAAGCTTCACTTGCACGGTTCAGCGATATCGAAGAGGTTTCTATGGGTTCAATGCCAGACGACCTTGGGGAAGGGAAAAAAGCGGTCTTCAGTTCAAAGATGAATGTTGAATATACCCCTTCCGGACCCGACTTCAGCCAAACAAGTTTCAAACCATCCGGTAACCGGATCGCCGAAGGGGAACCGTTTTAAGGTTTGGGGATGATGAATCCCTATTCCTTAAAATAGACCCGCTTTACTCGTTGCCCCACCGAAGTTAAAACTTCATAGGAAATTGTCCCTAAAGCTGCGGCAACTTCGCTGACTGGTAAATCCTCACCAAAAACAATAGCATGGTCGCCATCATGAGCTTCGATACCAGTAATGTCAACCATGCACATGTCCATGCAGATTGTTCCGACAATCGGCGCATAAAAACCGTTGATCAAGACTTTGCCCGTCCCATTGCTTAACCGGCGGTTTAACCCATCGGCATAGCCGATTGGTAAAATAGCAATCCTCATTGCCTTTTCTGCCAATCCCTTCCTTCCATAACCGATCGTTTCACCTTCTGACACGTTCCTGATCTGTGAAATTGTTGTTTTAAGCGTGGCCACATTCCGCAATTCCGATTGAAAATTGGGGCTTACTCCATAAAGGCCGATCCCAAGCCTGACCATGTCAAGTTCCATTTCCGGGAAGCGTTCGATTCCCGCTGAGTTTAAAATATGCCGGGGTATCTTATAATCGAAAACACTCGTGAAAATGTCGCACCACGCTAAAAATTTCGCGAATTGTTGTCGTGTGAAAGGATCGTTTTTGGGATCATCGCTCACTGCAAGGTGTGAAAATACAGAACGTACAAACATCGTATCGTTCGTCCTGATAAAATCAGCGACACACCGCATTTCATCGAGGCTATCAAATCCAAGGCGTTTCATGCCGGTATCCAGTTTCAGGTGAACCGGAAAATTATTCACAGCACTTCTCCTTAGGGCTTGATCAAAATTGCGGAGCAATTCAAAACGGTAAATATTGGGTTCAAGGCGGTTATCGATCATTGCACCAAAACTATGCTCTTCGGGATTCATGACTACAATAGGCACTTCTATCCCACTGTTCCGAAGCTCCACCCCTTCATCGGCAATGGCAACTGCAAGATAATCAATTCGTCTGTATTGCAATATTTTTGCCACTTCAATCGAACCTGTTCCATAGGAAAACGCCTTTACCATAGCCATCACTTTGGTCGTCGGATTCAACTTTTGACGGTAAAAATTAAGGTTATGGACCATGGCATCCAGATCAATTTCCATCATTGTCTGATGTGCTTTTTCCTGAAGCAAGTCTGATATCCGGTCAAAACGGAAAGGCCTGGCTCCTTTTAAAAGTACCACTTCCTGATTAAAATCCTCCTCTTTGAAGTGTAATATAAACTCATCGCACGATGGGAAAAATTGCTTTACCGGTACGACAAACAGCTCAGCGAAGCGGCTGATCTCATTTCCAATACCAATCAGACGGTTGATGTGCCTAAGTTGTACATAATCCGCAATTTCATGGTAAAGGGTTTCGGGGTTTTCGCCCGATTGCAGGATATCCGACAGGATGACGGTACACTTTTTTCTGCGGTTTTCCGATTGTTGTTCGATGAAATCGAGTGCGTTGATCAATGACGCAGTGTCGGAGTTATAGGTATCGTTGATTAAAATACATCCGTTTACCCCCTTTTTCATCTCAAGCCGCATTGCAATGGGGGAAAACTTTATAAACCGATCTTTATATATACTTGTATCACAATTATTTGCCAGAAGGTATGCCCAGCAATGAATGGCATTTTCGATACTTGCATCATCGGTAAATGGAATAGTTATTGAAATTATATCTGATTGGTAAACTCCTACGATGAAAGTTGAATCCAAGCTTTTTACCCTGTCGGTAATCTGTAAATCAGCCTTTTTATCCTTGAAAGACCATCTGAACAATCGTGGATTTTTCTTAAACAGGATTTTCTCAATGGCTTGGTCCAACAACGAAAAATCTTTACAATATATTATCAATGAGCTGTTTACAAATAACTTGACTTTTTCAGAAACCAATTCTTCGACAGAGGTGAAATTTTCGAGATGGGCCTGACCAAGATGGGTAAAAATTCCATGGTCGGGAGCTAGAATCGCCTCTAGTTTTTCCATCTCCCCCGGCCTTGAAATCCCTACTTCAAAGATTGCGAGATCGAACCGGTCATCCATCAACCAAACAGAAAGAGGGTTTCCTATTTGGGAATTGTAACTGCGGGGACTGCGGACAATCTTAAGCGAAGGGCTCAACAATTCGCTCAACCACTCTTTAACAATCGTCTTACCATTGCTTCCCGTAATTCCCACCACCGGATAGGAAAATCTGCGACGATGAAAAGCTGCAAGGGTTTGGAGGGCCTCCAGGGAGTTTTTGACCACAATAAAATTCAAACACGTCTTGATCTGGACAGACAATGAGGGCATTTTCTCAACGACAAATGAGCAGACCTCTTTGTCGATCGCATCCTGAATAAAATTGTGCCCATCGTTCCGGTCACTTTTCAATGCAAAAAACATGGTTTCCTTACCCGAAAGGATTGTGCGGCTATCGAAAGATAAAAAGCGGATGATCCGATCGGAGGTAATTTCAGTGCCGGTCAATTGTCCACCTACAATTTTGCAAATCTCGGCTGGTGAGTATGAAATCATAGATTAGGGCGGAATACATCGTAATAACATTCACGGCAAAGTGGCTCGTAAACATCCTTTTCGCCGAGCACAACCAGTTTTTCCAGATTCGAAAACCGATGGCTGAAATGGGCAAGGTTCCCACACCGCATACAGATAGCATGAACTTTGGTGACATACTCTGCACATGCCATCAGGCCGGGCATCGGCCCGAAGGGCTGACCACGGAAATCCATATCAAGTCCGGCAACAATCACTCGTATTCCCATATCTGCCAACTTGTTGCAAACATCGATCAACCCAAGGTCAAAAAACTGCGCTTCATCAATGCCGATAACGTCAACATTCCCGGACAAGAGCAATATTGTAGCTGAATTGTCAATTGCCGTTGAACGAATGGATTTTTCATCGTGAGAAACAACTTCTGTGGCTGAATATCTCACATCGATGCCCGGTTTAAATATCTCCACCTTTTGACGCGCAATTTCAGCACGACGCAACCTACGGATCAATTCCTCAGTTTTTCCTGAAAACATTGACCCGGAAACGACTTCGATCCATCCGCGCTTGCGGTTATTGGGCAGATTACTTTCGATAAACATAGAACAAAAATAACCAATTTTTCAATTCTGCCCCCTTTCACATGGTTCCATTATCCGGGCTATGTTATTAATTTGTTTTGTGTATTTTTACTAACGAAAAAAATAGAACGATGGAAGCGAAAAAAATAATTGGTCTGATCAAAGACGATATTGCACATTTAGAGGAAATTACTCACGAATTTAGCATTGAAATACTTCCTCCGTCCGACGATGTGGATTTGGCCATTGTGAGGGCGAAGGCCCTGGTTACTGAACTGGAATTATTGAAAAAATTGACTTCACCAAAAATTCAAGAACCCATTCCAGTTCAACATACAGTAATTCAAGATCCTGAACCCAACAATACCATTGAATTTTCAAAAAAGAATTTAGAAATAAGTGAAAAGGTTGCTACTCAAGATATTATTCAAATCCCTATGCCCGAGGTAGAAAGTATTCTTCGAAAAGATATTGAACCAAAGGTTGAAAAGGGAAATGATGAACATAAGCCGGTCTCAGAACCTGAGAAGCAAAAAATTGAGATACCTGTTGTTACAGAAAAGATTGTGCAGGATGAAACGCCCGTTGAAAAAAAATCCCAAAAAGATATTCCCACCAAAATAAAGATTGAGGAACATAAATCCATCAACGAGACTTTAAGGGAAAGCAATCAAGTGGAAAATGACCTTTTGCAGGGTGAAAAAATTAACCTTGGATATCCAATCACCCCAATCAAACGTATTTGGGATGCAATTGGGATCAACGACCGTTTTCTTTTTGTACGCGAGTTGTTCGACAACGACAGTAATAAGTTGGAATCCACGGTAAAGACCATCGATGAATTCGCTTCGATTCAGGAAGCCGTCAACTATTTAAAGACAAATTTTAAATGGAACAATTCAGAGGCAAGTCAGAGATTTCTAATTTTGGTCAAACAGCGTTTTACAAAATAAAAATATGGGTAAACTTTATATCGTACCGACCCCTATAGGTAACCTTGAAGACATCACCCTTAGGGCCATAAGGGTCTTAAAGGAAGTCGATCTGATCCTTGCAGAAGATACCCGTACATCCTCATTCCTCCTGAAACATTATAATATTGCAACACGACTTTCGTCACATCATAAGTTCAATGAGCACAAGACAGTTGAAAGGCTTGCAGACCAGATGCTTGGCGGTGACAATATCGCCTTGATATCGGATGCCGGTACCCCTTCAATATCGGATCCGGGATTTTTGCTTACCCGTACCTGCCTCAACATGGGCGTGGAGGTTGAGTGCCTTCCGGGTGCTACGGCATTTGTCCCTGCCCTTGTAAATTCAGGTTTTCCCAGTGACCGGTTTTGTTTTGAAGGTTTCCTGCCCCAAAAGAAAGGACGACAAAAAAAAATTAAAGAACTGGCAGGCGAAACCCGTACCATGATATTTTATGAATCGCCATACCGCCTGGTCAAAGCTCTTGAACAATTCGCCGAACATTTTGGTCCTGAAAGGAATGTTTCGGTTTCAAGGGAGTTAAGCAAGGTTTTCGAAGAGAACAAAAGGGGGACGATTGCAGAAGTCCTTTTGCATTTTCAATCAAAGGTCATTAAAGGCGAAATCGTTATCGTAGTGGAAGGGAAGCAGGCTGACCCGAGATCGCATGAACCCGAAGAGGAATCTGAGTAGCATGTAACAAAAATCTGAGTAAAAGTAATTTTCAGAAATGACAACGAAAAAATATACACATTTATTTTTTGACCTTGACAATACGATCTGGGATTTTAATGCCAATTCCTATGATGCTCTACAGGTCGCATTAGATAGACTTGAGCTACTTGACCCAATAGGTTCATATGACGATTTTTTCAAAATTTATAGTGATGTAAATGAGAAATTATGGGAACAATACCGGCAAGGCTCGATGACAAAAAAAGTTTTAAGCGTCCAGCGTTTTGAAGAATCGTTTGAAAAACATGGCACTCCCCTTCCCAAAGGGGGTGCTTCTGTTAATGAAACCTATCTTTCAGAGATGCCTCTGCAGACCCGTCTTGTTGATGGCGCACGCGAACTTCTCGACCATTTGCACGGGAAATACGAGATGTCGGTTATCACCAACGGTTTTAAGGAAGTACAATACGACAAAATCCAGAAATCGGGGTTATCCAAATATTTCAGGAAAATATTTATTTCAGAGGAGATAGGTGCACAAAAAC
The DNA here is from genome assembly GCA_903927965.1 of uncultured Bacteroidia bacterium. GTDB lineage: Bacteria > Bacteroidota > Bacteroidia > Bacteroidales > Prolixibacteraceae > JAAFHB01. The sequence continues at coordinate 16,594 of CAIYPA010000241.1, forward strand.
CTGATAAACTGATATTTGAATATGCGGTGAAATCAATGAATGCGAAGAAAAAAAAATCTTTGATGATTGGCGACTCGTGGGATGCCGATATCGTCGGGGCAATGAATTTTGGAATTGATCAGGTTTACTTTTCGCCAAATTTGGAAAAATCCGATTTGCCATCCACAAATTTGGGATCAATAGAAAATAACATCTCTTTTTCTGGTTATACCCCCCAAAAAAATGAACTAACTTCAAATAAAATAAATTTTAACAATACAATTACCACATACATTACACGCCTTGAAGAAATTTTCAATATTCTATGAAAATTTGAAATGATTCCAGATAAATGTTTGATTGGATGATAAAATTTTCATATCAGTCTAATTATCAAATGCTTATAACATAATCAAATAATTACATAATTGTATTACATGACTTTTATCATAAAATATAATTATGACTCTGGAAAAAGTTTAACACCTGACTATTGCAAAACATTTTTCTTTAAATATATTTGCATCGAATAACAATTTTTAACAAATTTGCTGTTTAAACAGTTTGTTTGTTAATTTTTAAGTTATTTGATTGTAAAAATCGTTTTTAAGTAAATCGTAAGCTTCTTGGCGGAACTGCTCTTTTTACTTTTGACTTTTCAGAATTAATTCAACTTTATGTAGCATAAAACATATTATTAAATTAATATCTATATATTTTGTTAAACTTTAAAATTTAGTCTATGAAGAAAATTTCGCTGTTACTTGCATTCCTAGGTTTCATCGGACTGCAAGTTGTTTTTGCACAGACCAGAGAGATTTCCGGGGTTGTGTCTTCAGGCGATGATGGAGGCACTGTACCAGGTGTATCTGTTGTCGTTAAAGGGACTACTCTGGGTACAATTACAGACATGGGTGGGAAATTCACCCTCAAAGTACCCAACAATGCCAAAACCCTTGTATTTTCTTTCGTTGGTATGACATCTGTTGAGGTCGCAATTACCAATTCCAGCACTTACAATGTGAAACTGGAAACTGACAAACAGGAAATTCAGGAAGTCGTTGTAACAAGTGGTTATGGGATTAAGAGAGCTCCGAAGGGCTCTACTGCGCTTAACCAGGTGGTTAACAATGACAAACTGACCGTTGTTCGTCAAACAAACGTAAACAATGCACTTGCAGGAAAAGTTTCTGGTATTCAGTTTCAGGGACAGTCTGCTGCTGCACTTGGCCGTACCGGTAATATAAGGTTACGTGGTGACGGTGGTTTCAGCACTGGTAATGGCGTTTTGTATGTTGTTGATGGTACAATTCTTCCGAATTCCAATGACATTAACATGGATGATGTTGAAGATGTAAGCGTACTTTCCGGTCCAAGTGCATCTGCCATTCTTGGCGCGCAGGGTGCCAACGGAGCGGTGATTATCACTACCAAAAAAGGTAAATCAAATGCAAATGGTAAAGCTACCATTGAAGCCAATACCGGAGTTATGGGTTCAAGTGTTTATGTTCTTCCTCATTATCAGAATGATTATGCCGGTGGCGCTTCCTATGATATGTACAAGTATACCTATAAGGCTACCGATCCTATCGAATGGAAACCGCTTGATGGAAAATACTATCATGATTATACAGACGACTCCAGTTGGGGTCCAAGAATGGCAGGACAGGAATACATTCCATGGTATTCATGGTATCCAGGTTCAAAATATACCGGAACTACTGCGAAATTGGTTCCTCAACCAAATAATGCAAGAGATTTCTTTGACAAAGGTCTTACCTACAACAACAGTATCGCCTTTTCCAAAGCAGGAGAAGGTTACAGCATCCGTATCAGTTTAGGTAATGTTGCTGTAAAAGGAAATATTCCTAATTCAACATTGAACAAAACGACTTTCGGTCTCAAAACTTCCTACGATATAACCAGGAATTTAACAGTTGCAGCAAACGTTAATTTCTTCACAACCCAAACACAGGGTGAATTTGATGACGGTTATTCCAACCAGTCAACCGGATCATTCAACCAGTGGTTCCACAGGGATCTGGATATGAATATCATGAGGGAATTAAAAGACCTTCGTACCTCTGATGGTATATGGGCAAGCTGGAACCATAACAACCCAACATCTTATGACCCGAAAAATACCAAGTCATTCTATGCCGGTAATTATTGGTATAATTTCTACAAATGGTTTGACCTTGTAAATATTCCATCCAATGCAGACCGTCTGTTTGGCGACATCTCTTTCAACTATAAAATTATGGAGGGTCTTTCTGCAAAAGTTACTTACAGGCGTCAGCAAAACGTAACTTGGTCAGAATCGATGTACAGTACCGACCTTAATGATTCCGGTACTCAAACAACCGGTAATTCTCCGGAGGCCAAAGGTTACTATGCAACCTCAACAAGTTATTCCAACAGGGAAAACCTTGAAACTTTACTTTCTTATAGTAAAACTTTTGGAAAGTTCAAAGTCAACGCCAATGTGGGTACCGACTTCTTCCAGTCTATATACAAACAAAATGGTGCTAATACTGTAAACGGATTTAGTATTAAGAATTATTACACCGTTAACAACTCAAAAGATCCGGCTGTTATCGGTAATGGCCGCAGTAAGGAAAAATACAAAGCTGCATTTGTTAGAGGTGATGCCGGTTATAAGGATTTTGTTTTTGTCGACTTTACATTACGTAATGACTGGTATTCTGTATTGCCTCCAAATAACAACTCGATTCTTTCGAAATCTTTCGGTGCATCGTTTGTATTTAGTGACCTGTTAAAAATTGATTTCCTTTCTTTCGGAAAATTACGTGCAGCATGGGGTGAAGTTCCTACCGCAATCGGTGTATATTCCTATCCTGGTTTTGCCTACGGTGTAGGTGCTAATCAATGGAATGGTAACTTCCTGATGTCCACTCCCGATGGGTTGGTTGACCCGAACATCCGCGGTGCGGTAAAAACACAAAAAGAGTTGGGTCTTGAAGTCAGATTCTTAAAAAACAAGATTGGTGTTACTGCTACTTACTGGGATGGTTCTGAAAATGATATTCCATATTCTGTTGCAATCTCCAACTATAGTGGATTTACTTCTAAATACCTTAATACCGGTTTAATTACGAAAAAAGGGATTGATCTTGCCCTTAGTTTGAAACCGGTTAGCCTGAAGAACTTTTCATGGGATTTCAATGCCACTGCTGCTGTATTGATCAAGAATACCATTGACAGGATTGCTGATGGGATTGACCAGTTTACAGTTCAAACCATTTGGAGCCGCAACAATGTTCCGGTGATGGTTCATAAGAAGGGGATGGAATGGGGACAACTCTTCGGAGCCGGTATGGCAAGGGATAGTGTTTCAGGACTTCCATTACTTGATACTTCAGGTAATTACATTTCCAACCCAAATACCTACTTTGGCAGTGTTTTGCCTAAGGTAACCGGTGGGGTTCAGAATACATTTACTATTATGAAAGATTTTACTGTTGCCGTTAACCTTGACTACCAGTTTGGTGGTAAATTCTTCTCCTTGTCCGATATGTGGGGTACTTATTCAGGTTTGACCGCCAAAACTTCCGGTCTTAATGATAAAGGTAATCCTATCCGTGATGCAGTTGCTGATGGCGGTGGTATGCATGTATATGGTGTTGACCAGACCACCAGACAGCCAAAAGATTATTATGTTGAAGCTCAGACTTACTGGCACAACACCTACGACAGGCAGTACTTTGATGATTTTATCCACGATTTGACCTATATCAAATTAAGGGAGCTTAGCATCGGTTATAAAATCCCTGTTGCCAAGTTGGGCTGGAGCAAATATGTGACAGGTCTTAATGTTTCCATTTTCGCACAGAACCCCTGGTTGATCTATTCAAAGACCAAAGACTTTGATCCATCAGAAATCTCTGCTGCTTCTGGTGAATCAGGACAGTTCCCGGGTATCCGCTCTGTTGGCGCCAACATAAAAATCAATTTCTAATTGCATATTAACTATATAATATTGAATACAATGAAAAAAACATTTCATATCATAGGAGTTTTAGCACTAGGGATTGTCTTAACCTTCTCAGGTTGTAGCAAGTTTGAGGACTTTGGCAGTACCAACCTTAACCCTGGCGCTACCAATTTGCCCATCACTTCTGCCTTATTAACCAATGTACTTTCCGGTGTTGGTGGGTTCGCTGCAAGTAATACCTCGTCTTTATATTGCCAGTATTATTCAGAAACACAGTACCCCGATATATCCTGTTATGCTGCCAATTCCGCCAGTCCGATGGCGAACTACTCAGGTATGCTTTATGATCTTCAGAATATTATTATTAATAATACAGATGACGCAACAAAAGGTACTGCAGCATTAAACGGTTCAAATGCGAATCAGATTGCCGTTGCTAAAATCCTTCAGTGTTACATTTACTGGGTAATGACTGACCGCTGGGGTGATCTGCCATATACTGATGCACTTAAAGGTGATCCAAATGTTAAATTCGATCCACAGGAAACCATTTACAAAGGAATGATCAAAACCCTTGCAGATTTAGTTCCTACATTCGACAACGGTGCTGCTTTGGTAGGGGATGTTGCCTATAATGGCGATATTTCCAAATGGAAAAAACTGGCCAATTCAATGAGGTTACTAATGTCGTTGCGCCTGTCAAAAGTTTATCCTTTGGCATCTGATTATGCTGCTACACAATTTAAAGCAGCTTTGGCTGACGCCAATGGCACAATCAGCGCCAATGCAGATAACTTTACGATCAATTACCCGGGCGGTAGTTTTAAGAACCCTTATTTTAGCATGTATGATGGTCGTAAAGACTATGGTGAATCTGATGTGATGACTGGCCTTATGACAAATCTGAATGATGCAAGACAGAGCGTTTTTGGCGCTAACCTCAATGGTGGGGCTTCTTCATTAGGAGTACCTTATGGACATGCCAGGGCATTTGCAACAGATTGGACAACCAAGAATCCAAATTACACCTATGTTTTTGCTCCTAATTACAGAAAAGAGAATACTCCTCTTTGTGTTGTCAGGGCTGCAAGTGTACTGTTAGCCAGGGCTGAAGCTGCCGATAAAGGTTGGACTACTGAAACTACAGCTACTTTGTTTACCCAAGGTGTAAATGCTGCGTTTGACCAGTGGAGCCTCGCTGCACCGGCTTCTTCTTATTTTACCAATACCAGTGTTGCTTTAGGCGCCGCAGGTTCCAATCTGCCTCAGATTGCCCTTCAGCAGTACCTTGCGTACTATCCTGATGGTATCCAGGGTTGGTCAAACTGGAGGAGAACCGGATACCCGGTACTTACCCCTGCGGTTGATGGAACCAATACTCCTAAAGTTATCCCACGTAGGTTTATGTATGGAACAGCTGAGTACAGCTTGAATAAAACAGGTGTGGATGAGGCAGTCGCCAGAATCTCCGGTGGTGACAAAATGGAATCCAAAGTTTGGTGGGATAAGTAATTTATTTAATCATTTTAACTTATAATATTGTGACTATGAATACAATAAAAACTGTTAAAGTAGCGGCCTTTATGGTGCTCGTTTCTTTGCTGGCAGTATCCTGTCTTCCGGAAAATGAGTCGATTGGAAGCACCGGGACCACTTTTGTTAAGTTATATCCTTCGGGTTATAACATGCTTGCAGTTGACGCAATTTCAACCTCTCAGGATGTTATCTTATTTGAAGTGCGTAGAGATCCTGCCAACCAGGAAGATTTAAATGGTACCACTACTGTGTCACTTAAATACGATGCTGATGGCAGTCTTATGACTGCATATAATACAGCTCATTCAACAAGTTATATCGCTCTTCCAGCTACTTTAGGTATTGTTTCTCCTACTATTACAAACGGGAGCATTACGATTACTTTCAGTCCTGGTGAATTTACTAAAATAGTTAAAGTTACCCTTCCCAATTCCGGCAACTTTGACTTTAGTAAAAAGTATGGTTTATGTTTTCAGGTTACTTCAATTACAGGAGTCGGAAAAATTTCTGATGCTGTTGGCAAAACAATCCTCTGTGAAGTTCTTGCGAAAAATAAATATGATGGTTTTTATATGATGAAAGGTTTTATTATGAGGCCCGGCGATACAGGTGGATTGGAAGGCTATTTCAAAGACCACAAAAAAACCATGGCTACTGCCGGATCGACAGCTTTATCAATGTCACCTAATCAACTTTGGGCTAACGCTGGTGGAATTTCGGGTATAGGTACCTGGACATTTACGATTAAAGATACAGGAACGCCACCTTATGCGATTACTGTGACTGATCCGGTTGCTGTAAACTGGTTATTAGATCCTACTTATCCAAATCGTTACGATCCAGCAACCAAAACTTTCTATTTCAGAGTTAACTGGGGTGCTACAATTCCTTATATCAGAGGTTGTACTGATACATTGGTTTATATTGGTCCGCGATAAATTTAAATAGATATAAAGAGGCTGATCTTAACCGGTCAGCCTCTTTTTTCTTTCGAATAATAAATTTTGATTAATTCAATAAAATCATGAATATTTATAAACTGCGTCTAATTGTAACTTTTACTTTGTTTGCACTCTTCTTATCTACTGTTCAATCTCAGGAAAATAAAAATCAGATACCACAATTCCTTTTCCCCCAATTTTCAAAGGGGATCTTGAAAATGAAAAACGGATCTACTTTGTCAGCTGTCATCAATTACAATATGGTTGACCAGGAATTTATCTTTGAACAAAGGGGAAGTTATCTGGCGCTTGAAAAACCTGATGAAATTGATACTGTAGTCTGGCAAGGGAAAAAATTCATCTATTTGAATAAAGCATTTATTGAGCTGGCCTATAAAGGGAAAATCTCAATTTTCTACCAGCATAAAGCGAAATATACATCTGCCGGCAGCAAATCGGCCTATGGAATGACCTCCCAAACAACCGGCCCAACTGCTGTTCTGACAGTACAGGGTGGAAATCAAATGCGGAGTCTTGATTTGCCTGAAAATGTTACCATAAGTCTTGATGATATTTTCTGGGTGCAGGAAAATGGCGCATTTAGGAAATTTACTTCAGAGAGGCAGTTTGCCAAACTCTTCCCAGATAAAGAAGCCCAGATCAGACAGTTTTGTAAATCCAACAAAATCAACCTTTCAAAAGTTGACGACCTTCAAAAATTAGGTGAATTGATCAATAAATAAAAAAACATTATTTCATCACTGTCCGGAACAAAGATGTTTTAACTTTTTCATTAAGAGTGGTTTTACCGGAAAACGTGACCGTTGCCCCGGATGATATTTATTGGGTACAGAAAAACAGGGACTTGAAGAAATTTACTTCTGAAAGGCAGTTCATTAAATTATTCCATGAAAACGGTGACAAACTCAAGGATTTCTTCAGGCAGAATAAAATCGATCTTAATTCTAAAGTGGACCAAATTAAATTGGAAAATTATTGTGATAAACTTGAGTTTACTTCATGTTTGTTTTATGTTCCAATGAAGAATACGTCTTCCTACCCCTAAAAAGCACTTGCTACCACATAAAAAAATGGCAATCCACTAAACATGGGTTGCCATTATTTTTATGTCGAATTCAAATATTGAAATTTAGAATCATTCTAATACGATGTTCTAAAATTCAAAACCAATAATATATCAATCAAACCTATAAGCACTTAGCAATAGAAAAATCTACGGATAATGTCAAATACCTGATTATTATCATATTTATATGGTTGTAGTTCTTCCCATAATTCAATCAGTTTAATTGAAATCTATGATATGATTAAATACATTTGCAACAAATAACAATTTTTAACAATAAATTATTGTCTATGAAAAAAATTTCGCTGATACTTGCTTTTCTGGGTTTCATCGGACTGCAGGTTGTTTTTGCACAAACCAGGGAGATTTCCGGAGTTGTGACTTCCAGTGAAGACGGGAGTACCATTCCAGGAGCTTCTGTAGCTGTTAAGGGAACCACCATGGGAACGATTACCGATATGGCGGGTAAATTTTCTTTAAAAATTCCGTCAAGTGCTAAGGCCCTGGCCGTTTCATTTGTTGGGATGGTTTCGGTTGAAGTACAACTCACTGGATCAACAAACTATCCCATCAAATTAAAATCCGAAAGTATCTCTGTTGATGAGGTTGTTGTTACCGCCTTAGGTTTATCAAGTGAGAAAAAGAGTCTTGGTTATTCGGTACAGAAAGTTGGCTCGGAAGTTTTGGCAACCAAACCGAACTCGGATATTGTCAACTCCCTTGCGGGTAGGACATCCGGCGTACAGATAACCAGCTCTGCGGGCGATGCCGGTGCTTCTACGTTTATGACAATCCGTGGCGCATCTTCGATCACCGGGAATAACCAGCCATTATTTGTTGTCAACGGGATGCCAATTATTTCAGGCGGCGGATCCAGTGGTGTTGACGGGGTTACAACTTCAAGCCGTTCAATCGACCTGAACCCTGAAGACATTGAATCAATCACTGTGCTAAAAGGCGGTGCCGCAACGGCACTTTATGGGCTTAGGGCTGCAAATGGTGTATTGCTTATAACTACTAAAAGTGGTAAAAATTTAACAAACAGGAAGATAGAGTTTCACACTTCTGTAGGAATAGACCAAATTTCCCAGACTCAGGAGCGTCAAACGAAATTTGCTCAGGGAAATGATGGGGCCTGGATTAGCGGCAATACGTTCTCGTGGGGACCGAAAATTTCTGATCTTGAATACGATGGTGATGCCACTTACAAATGGGATCCAAAAGGGAAACTGGTAGCCAAAGGGAAAGGAAATGGCACTCCAGCTCAATATTACGACCCATACGAATTTTTCCAGGCTGGTGTTAGTACCAATAATCGTTTAAACATCAGCAATGGAAATGAAAATGGTACTTTCTATTTTTCGATGTCTAACCTCGACCAAAAGGGTATCGTTCCAAACAATAAATATGGAAGGACAACCTTGAGGTTGAATGCCACCACCAAATTGAGCAAGGATGTAACCATGGGCGTTGATTTTGCCTATACCAATTCAACTGCGCGCCAAATTCAAAAAGGCTCCAACGTTTCAGGTGTTATGTTGGGTCTTGTCCGTAGCGCCACTACTTTCGACAACAGTGCCGGCTATCAATTTCCTGATGGAACGCAAAGAAATTACCGTAATGGTGGAGGTTATGACAATCCATACTGGACAGCTAACAATATTTCTTTTGACGAGAATGTCAACCGTTTTACGGGAAGCGGCAATTTGAACATTAAGTTTACAGATTACCTTGACCTGGCTTACACCGCAGGTATCGACTGGTACAACAGGAGATATACCAATAAATTTGCTGTTAATTCAAGGGCCAAACCGGCTGGCTATATGGATGAATACATGTATTATGCAGGTATTTTCAATTCCGATTTATTGTTGAATTTCAATAAAAAATTTGGAGACAAAATAAAATTCAAGGCTTCTGTTGGAAACAACTTTTTCTCCTCTTTTAATAAATTTCTTTATGGCGATGCAACAGGCCTTGAAATTGCAGAGTTTTACCAGTTGTCAAATTCGGCAACCAATACAACAAGTGCCGGAACCACCAATTACAAAACGATGGCCGTTTTTGGCGACATGAACGTTGCCTATGACAATATGCTTTATTTGGGAGTTACTGGAAGGAACGACTGGTCAACAACAATGCCAAAAGCAAACCGCTCAGCATTTTATCCGTCTGTAAGCTTAGGATTTGTGTTTACAGAATTGGATGCTTTAAAAGGAAATAAAATATTGTCGTTTGGAAAACTGCGCGGCTCTATGGCCCGTACAGCGAACATTGCAGGCCCATACAATACCTCAAATTATTTTTATGCAGCAACATCAGGTGATGGATGGACTACTGGCAATAAATTTCCTTATCAGGGATCGGCCGGTTTCTCACTTGGTGCTGGCTTGGGCAATCCTGACTTGAAACACGAAACAATGGACTCATGGGAAGTTGGGACGGAACTCAAGTTTTTCAATAACAGGTTTGGGTTGGACGTTGCCTATTTCTATAACAAGAACAAAGACTTGCTGATGAGTGTCCCTATTGCTGCTTCATCAGGATTTACTTCGGTTTATATGAATGCGGCAAGCATGGAGCGTAAAGGGATCGAAATAACCATTGATGGGTCCATCGTAAAATCCAAGAATTTCAAATGGGACATTATTGCCAATTTCACAAAGTTGAAGAATACAATTCTTCAACTTGCACCGGGTGTGGACAACCTTTTCCTGGGCGGTTTTAC
>CAIYPA010000242.1 GCA_903927965.1 uncultured Bacteroidia bacterium
GTATCCACAAAATTCTGTTAATTATTCTCATGAGAACAATATTTGGTATTTTTAGCTTAAAACTAGATGCCAAAACAAAGTCAAAGGTAACAGAAATTATCAAAATATGGATTTGCCTTTTTCAGAATCAATATCCTTTTTTCGTTGTTCAAGAATATTCAGATAATCTTCCTTCACTTTCAAATATTTGGTCTGATACGATTTCATGCACCATTCGGTTGCAAGGTCTATTTTTCCGAACATTTCGCACACAAGTGCCATATTGAATTCGATCTTGCCCCTTACCGTTTTTGAAGTTGAATTGGTATAATGGCTCCATATTTTTGCAGCCTCATCCCAATTATTATTTTGAATTAAGGGTATTGCCTTATCTATCTGAGACTTGCCAGTAGCAAAATAGTGCCTTGGTTTTTGAATCCATTCAGGGCTTATGGTTGCAGACATCTTGTTACCGCAAGCTTCCGCTGCTAAAACAAGGGATTTCTTCAGATTAGGTAAATTGTATCTGACATCCGGCATATAGATACTCTCTGCTTTCCATTCAAGGCTATCGGATACGTTGAAGGTTTTAATTTTAAGGTCCTTATCCGGTAAGTAAAGGTTCCAGACAGAATTACAAACAACCTTCATTTTTCTCTTCTTTATATTTGGCAAATCAGTTTGCGGTATCCGGGAAAACGAAGCTGTAAGATGTTCATTGAAATTTTCAAGGACTAAAATTGCATCTACTTTAAAATCAACACAATAATTTTCGAAGGTTTCTCTATCGAGTGGTAAGTCAATCGATTGAGTGTCAGTTCTCACAATATTCCGGTCAAGTGGGATTACGACATCATACCTTTCAGACCCAAACAAAGCAGTGGCTGCAGATTCAATTGTTTTATCGGAAGACTGCTTATCATGAAAAATTGAATCGAGAACCCACTGTTGGTAGTAAAACATGTTTTCAAGTGAATCAGCTTTCGAATTTGTAAAAATTGGGGTCATTGAACGGTTGATGATCGCAATTCCCTGTATCCGATCAGGTAAGGGATATTTCGCATTTTTTGAAACTTCGATATTGACCGGCCTCAAAGAAGTACAGGAAATGAAAAAAAACAGGGTTGCAAGACTAAAAAAGTTAATATTGGGGAAAGTTGCCCTTGAACCAATACCAGTTTTGATGGCTATTTTCATCCGGGTTTAACCATTTAGTCAGTATTTTTCTTTAAGTGCTTCTTTAGCTTGTTGTTTTTTTCTCTGATCAAGGGATTTCAGATAGACTTCGGCAGGTTTTGAATATCTGGTTTTAAACGATTTTATCCCCCATTCGATCGCAAGGTCAAAATCATTGTTCATCTCCGCAGCAAGGGCAAGGTTGTATTCAACTTTGCTCCTGATGGCCTTTGAACTTGTCCCCGAATATTTTTGCCAGATTTCACCAGCTTCCTTCCACTTGTTTTCCAATATTAATGGAACGGCAGCATCAATCTCCTTATTTCCAGTTAGGTAATAATATCGGGTCTGGTTTATCCATTTGGGGCAAATATAACCTGCCATTTTCTCTGCACTAGAAACCGCTCCATTCACAAGGGCATCCTTAATTCCTGGCATCGACGCATATAAAGCTTCAAGTGTGTAATTGTAGCCTTTCCAATTGATTGTGTCAGCAACCTGAAACCGGATCACTTTTTTAATGGGATCCTTCCTGTAGAAACGCCAATCACTTACAGAAGCCAAATCTGTGGATGCGTTATACATCTCCTGAATGGTACCTGGAGTCATTGTGTAGATTGTCCTAAGATGTTCAAAAAAATCTTCAAGGACAAATACGGCGTCAACTTTATAATCGGTGCATACCTGATTGATAAACCCATTGTCCAAAGGATTGTCGAGGTCACTGTAATTGTAACGGTAAAGGTTCCGCTCTTTTGGAATGACCACATCAAACCTTGACGATCCAAACATGGCCTTTGCTGTTACTTTAATCACAGTATCTGCAGCTATACTGTCCTGAAAGACGGAATCCAGATCCAAATGCTTATTTACGAAATATTTTTCCAAAGAGTCGGCATTCTGATTTGAAAATTGCGGGCCCATACTGCGGTTAAGTATCACTACCGACTGAATATCATCCGAAATCGGATACTCGGGTAAAAAAGAGACTTCAATCCCAATCTTCCTTAAGGATGTACATGAACCAAAAACAAGTATTAATAGAATGAAAACAACCCCCTTCGAAAGTTTATGCTTTATCATCGTAAAATCGTAATAAATCTTCAAAAGAAACCTCAGGATCCGCATTTGGCCCCAATATTGATGACAAATTAACGAAATTATGAACTAACATAAAAATATTAAAAGCAAATAATTTTACGCATGGAATATCAACATGGGGATCTTCAGTTTAAACAACAACTCCTTTGTGAGGCTTGGCAGGAAAAGCGCCGTAAGCAGGTTGCGCTTGTGCGACGTGACGGCAAGGATATCTATTTCTTTTTCAGCAATATAGTCTTCGATTCCCTTGGCAAGGTTTTTATTCACAATCAGGTCAAAGTCCATTTTTACCTGGTCGCCCGATCCGATGTATTTTTCCTTAAAATGGGCCAAGTCGTAATTTATGAATGGATTATCTTTAGTGTCGTCAATGTGGACAATGTAAATATGTGACTCCAGTGGCAGAGATATCCCTATTAATCTGCGTATTGCAGTTCCATCCGATTTTTCGAAATTCGTGGCATACATCAACTTTTTAAACATCGAATCTTTGTAGGTTGCATCGGATGGGATTGCCAAGACCGGGATGGATGACTGCTTGATGATCTCTGTCATAAAAGAACCAAAATAGCTTTCATTTGCTGTCCGGTGGATAACACCCAAAATCATCAGGTCGAAATCACCTTCCAACGCAAAATCAAGGATCGCCTCCTCTGCGATGCCACCTACAATCTCAGTCCTGATATTAACCGACAACAACTGTTGATCAGTAAGATAACCATTCAATTTCGCCATAAATTCACGCATCATATCACCTGCAGCAGCTATAATTTCAGTGAGTGTTTCTCCCACATTCGCCGGGAAAGCATAAAAATGGTCGTAGGATACCGGATTGGTAACCGGGTTGAAATAGGCATGAACCAGGGTAATATCCGCACCCTTCTGTTTGGCGACGTGTGATGCATAGATTGCTGCGTTTAGGGAAGAGGGCGAGAAATCGATTGGTACGACGATTTTATTGATCAATGGATCAATTGTTTCCAACGATCCCGAATTCTTTTCATCATCACTACCCACTTTCCCGATCAATTCCAAAGCTGAACCAGCATCATTTTCACAAACCTGTAATTCAACTTGTCCTGTGTAACTGGAAGCGTTCTCAACATTCAATTCATGTTCGGGAAGGTAGCAACTAATACCTGCTGCATCAAGTAATGTTTTCATCCTATTAGCCTCTGTGAGGTTCTCCAGGATTGCAATGGTGATTAATTTATTTTTCATGATCGTGAATTTTTAGTGAGACTAAATTTACGAATTCAGAATAGATTTTCAAAATAATTTAGATCTGTTTATGAATAATTTACACACTTAAGTAATAAGAATTAAATACTGTCGTCTAACACCCCTAAATCCCCTAAGAGGGGACATTCTGTACCTGCTTGAAATTCAATACTCCCCTTTAGGGGTCGGGGGTTTTGAAATAGGAAATTAAATTGTTTTCATTACTTAATAAACTTTCAGAACTTCAAGCAAAAGTTTCCAAAACTTGTCAACTGTGGCAATGTTGATTTTCTCGTCAGGTGAATGGACACCTTTCATGGTTGGGCCAAAAGAGATCATATCGAGCCCGGGGAATTTCTCCAGGAACAGGCCACATTCAAGACCTGCATGAATTGACCGTACAATTGGATCGACTTCAAAAAGCTGTAAATAGGCCTGTCGTGTGATGTCAAGCAATTCGGAAGATGGGTTTGGAGTCCAGCCAGGATATCCTTCTCCATGTGTGATATCTGCATTAATCAATTGAAATACAGATTCTACCATATATGCAGCATCCATCTTGCCGCTTTCAAGGTCACTTCGCTGACTTGTCGTAATTTCAATCCGGTTTTCAGGTTTAAACTTTACGGAAGCCAGATTAGTTGAAGTTTCAACAAGGCCTGGCATCCGTGTGCTCATCGCTAAAATCCCATGTGGCGCAGCATATAAACTGTTCAGAAGGTTTTTTTGACTTTGGGGATCAATCACAATTGATGGCATATCCGATGAACCAAGGGTCATACGGAGATTGGGTTCGTTTATCGACAACTCATTTTCGATCTCGGACCTGAAGATATTGAACAAAACAGTTATCCTCTCCTTCTGTGATCCAGGAACCAGGATCTCGGCCCAGGCTTCCCTTGGAATTGCATTCCGCAAATTTCCACCATCGAAACCGGCAAGGTAGAAATTCGTTTTGGACTTCAGTTGCCATAGGAAGCGGTTGAGTATTTTAATCGCATTTCCACGGTTCTTGTTGATATCGTCACCAGAATGGCCTCCCAATAAGCCCTGCACACCAATACGAATTGGGAACATTCCAACAGGCGGTGCTTTGGGTTCAAAACCGATGGAGGCTACAGTATCGATTCCACCAGCACAGCCGATAAACAATTCGCCTTCATCTTCCGAATCAAGGTTGATCAATGCTTTTCCGCTAAAGAATCCAGGTTCCAACGCTTTTGCACCTGTCAAACCGGTTTCTTCATCCACTGTAAACAAGCACTCCAAGGGTCCATGTTCAATGTCATTTGAGGCAAGTATCGCCATTTGTACGGCAATTCCTATCCCGCAATCAGCCCCCAATGTTGTCCCTTCTGCAGTCACCCATTCACCATCTATATATGGTTTTATCGGATCGGTGTTGAAATTATGGATTGTTTCATTGTTCTTTTCGCACACCATATCCAAATGTGATTGAAGCACCAGGGTGCGTTTGTTTTCAAATCCCTTATGGGCAGGTTTGGTAATCAATACATTACCAGCCTGATCCTGGATGGCCTCAAGATGGTTCTGCGAGGCAAAATTTAATAAAAATGCAATGATCTGGCCTTCCTGCTTCGAGGGACGGGGTACCTGACAAATCAGTTCAAAATAACCCCAGACAACGTTTGGAGCCAGACTTCCCAATTTTTTCATTCTATATTTAATTAATTGTATATCAATGCTTTAATTAGCATGATTTTTTGAGTTTCGATCCAACTAAAAGTATGAATTAAAATGTTATGTTTGCAGCCTTAAAACAAGAAATGACTCTACCGTGAAAAAAATCTTTTTCATTTTGACAACTGTTTGTTTATTAAATATTTGCAATTCGGCAGATGCCCAATCTGACAACAGTTTGGGCAATTGGAACACCTTAATTGTCAAAGGAAAAATATCGCCCCGGTTTTCGTTGTTTGGGGAGGGGCAGACCTGCAGCTCAAAATACAATATGAAATATGAATATTTTGAGGTCAAAACTGGTTTTTCATACGCATTTTCAAAAAAACTAATTGGGTTATTTGGAACAGGTATTTATGATACCTATCAGCCGAATGAATTTTTTCAGACACCAGCCGTAAAGAAAGAATTTAGGACCTGGCTTGAAATGAGTTACAAACAAGCTCTAGGGCGGCTTAGTTTCGAACACAGGGTGAGGATCGAACAACGTTTTATCCCTGATGACTACAAAAACCGTCTGAGGTGGAGGTTAGCCTCCACTTTGCCGATCAATAAAGCTCAGATGGTAACCGGATGTTTTTTCTTTTCAATCTATGATGAATTGTGGATCCCCCAATATGGCGATAGGGCGTTCCTGGACAAAAACCGCTTTTATTCGGGATTTGGTTTTAAAAAGAATGAGCGTACGACTTTTTCGATCGGATGTATGAGCGACACAAATTTCAAATTGGGACTGAAATCGTACAAAAAATACCTGCAACTCACCCTAAATTACGATTTTTCAAAACTCTTTGAAAAACACACTTAATCTGATTGGGGAGAAAAACAAATTACTTACTTTTGTACCGAATTGGTGCCCATTGGGCTTAATTTGGGAATCCGGTGAAAATCCGGGACAGTACCCGCTGCTGTAAAACCCGATTCCGTTTTTGCGGAATACTATATTTTCGGTCAATAACCACTGTTCTTTCCAAAAAAGGATGGGAAGGTGACCGGAAATCGGGATAAGTCAGAAGACCAGCCATTCACGGTTTAAGCTTTCGGGATAAAAGCGCTCAGATGGCCGGTCTCCATTCTGTAAACTTCCGATGAGCTTAAAATCAATTATTGTTTAACGATTCAATTGATTTTAAGTATGTTAAGAATTAGAAATCAAACAATTGCTTTCATGCTGTGCGGGTTGGCACTCTTCTCATCCTGCGGAAAAACCGATCAACTTTCAGGTCCGGTCATCAATCTGGATGTCCCAGCCGAAGGTTTTAAAATCGAATTGGGAAAGTCGTTGCCGCTCAATCCAACTGTCGCGAACGGCGATAAATTGACTTTCGTCTGGACAGTAAACGGCGAAACCGTTTCGTCCGACAAACTGTTTACTTTTATTCCCACAAGGGTTGGCAGCTACAATCTACAGCTTAAAGTGTCGAACGAAATAGGAAGCGACACCAAGACAATTCAAATCAATGCTTTTTCGACAAAATCCCCTTACATCACAACGGTTTTCGAATACCAATATGGACCCGGGCAACATGCTTCCCTTATCCCTTCCGATTGCAAAGGGACTGATTTTATTGGGCAGCCCTGGACAGGATCTAAGCTGTTCACCTCCCTGGGCGGTTGGGGCGGAACCATCATCGCAGGTTTCGACCATCCTGTAAATAATGGTAAAGGCGTTGATTTTGCAATATTTGCGCAACCTGGCGCTGGTTCCGAACCTGGAGTTGTTTTTGTGATGGGCGATACAAATGGCGATGGGATTCCCAACGATGGCGACTGGTTGGAAATCAAGGGAAGCGAGTACAATCATCCCGAAACCATCCATGATTACAAGGTAACCTATACCAAACCAGTTGGTAAGGGGAATGTGACCTGGAAAGACAACTATGGAAAAAATGGGGAATTGGTTCCTGTTTATGATTCATCTTCATGGTGGTGGGGCGGTTACGGAACCAAAAACGAAGTCGTTTTTTCGGGTGTGAAATTGCCCGACGCCTACAAAAATACTTCAACCCAGGCTGACGTTGAAAATTGGGCTATCCGACCTGGGCTTTTTACCACCGGTTATGCAGAGTGCTACAACAACCTCGATTACAACCTTTCGTTGAAAGCCAATCTTTTCGATATTTCAAATGCTGTTGACAAGGCTGGCAATCCGGCCAATCTTGCAAATATCTCTTTTATAAAAGTTCAGAGCGGTGTTTTCCAGGTCGCAGGTTGGCTCAATGAGGTTTCGACCGAAATCAGCGGTGCCGCCGATTTGTCATTAATTGAATACACTCCTAATTAAAGTATTGCATATCAATAAATTAAATGCAACACAAACTTTCCCATACAAATCCAATATTTCAATATTTCCAATTATTTCCATTATTTCTATTATTTCTATTTTTACCTCAAAAGAGCCATTCCCAACACCTTTCCGACACCCTGAAAATTAAAACCATTGAAGTATTCGCCAAAAAGGTCATCAAGGAAGAAGCCGGAAAAACCACAACAAGGATAGATTCAATTGCGATGATGAATGCTGTGAATTCCAATCTGTCGGATCTTATTTCGCAAAATACCCCAATCTTCATCAAGGAATATGGCCGTGGGGCGATGGCGACTGCCTCTTTCCGCGGGACGGCCCCATCACATACCCAGGTCACATGGAATGGGATCAGCCTAAACTCCCCAATGTTGGGAATGGTCGATTTTTCGACAATACCCGTTTATTTTACCGACAATGTCAGCCTGTTGCATGGGGCGGGTTCGATAGCAACGAAAAGTGGTGCCCTTGGAGGTTTGGTGAAGTTGGACAATGCAACCGATTGGGGGAATAAATTTTCGGGAAGGGCACTTACCGGTTTTGGAAGTTATGGCACAAGGGATGAGTTTTTGCAAATCAACGTTGGGAACAAAAAAATCCAGTCACAGACGAGGGCTTTCTATAATTATTCTGTTAACGACTATCTATTTGTGAATAAATTTATTGCAAATATTGATCCTGTTTCGGGCAACTACCTCTACCCTACCCAACACAACCAAAATTCGGCATATGAAAATTATGGCCTGCTTCACGAATTCTATTTTCGTCCGAATGAGAAGAATATCCTGATTATCAGGTATTGGTACCAGCACGATGGGCGCAGTTTGCCAAGGTTGCTTTCAAACGAGACCGACAACAACGCCAACATTAACAGGCAATTGGAAGATTCGCACCGTCCGGTTGCGGAATGGCGGCACTATGGAAAAAAAACAGTCCTGAACGTTGTTGCCGGAGCCAATGACCAGCACCTGATCTACCGTCTTACAACAAAGGTTTCAGGCGATGTTGATCAGCTTGTGATCAATTCCCGTTCGGAATCATCCACCTGGTTATTTAAGCTTAATTACAACATTCAATTATCCAGTGATTTATCCATCATTGCCAGTTATAATTCGGAATTTAGTAAGGTCAACTCTATCAATTCTTCGCAAAATGGGGAACAAAATGGATATGACCGGCACCGACAGGAACAGTCGGCTTACATTCAGATCAGCAAATCGTTTGGCGAAAAAGTAACCGCAAACCTTCAGGCAAGGGAAGATTTGATTGGAGGAAGTGTTACCCCGGTTATCCCATCTGCCGGAATTGAATACCACCCTTTCGATAACAAGGGTTATTTTGTAAAGGGAAACCTCGCCAGAAATTACAACCAGCCAACGCTCAACGACCTTTATTATATTCCGGGTGGCAACCCCGATTTAAAACCTGAGGAGGGGTTGATGGCCGATTTTGGGACAGGGTACGCCGGAACAATTGGAAAAACAAATTTTCAGGCGACTATAAACAGTTATTCTTCCCGAATCAACAACTGGATCATCTGGCTACCGACCCCGCAGGGTTATTGGGAACCCTACAATATGAAGCGAGTCAATTCGTCTGGTTTTGAGGTCAATGCCAGCATCAATGGGACTTTTCACCACATTGATTATCACATCAATGGAAATTATGCCTATACCCGGTCCATTAACCGCGACGATCCGCGCAACTGGGCCGATGAGTCGATTGGCAAACAGTTGCCCTATATCCCGGTACATTCGGCAAATGTCGTGGCTGGAATTTCCCGTTCGGGATACCACCTTACGTGGTTATGGACTTGGTACAGTGAACGGTTCACCACGACAAGCAACGACAAGACATCCCCATTGGATGTACTCTATCCCTACCTGATGAACAATCTTTTTGTGGGGAAGGAAATTAAACTCGACAAACGCAAATTGGGTGTCGAGCTGAAGGTATTCAATCTTTTCAACGAAGAGTACCGAACAGTCCTTCAACATCCTATGCCTAGACGCAATTACTCATTGTTAATCCGTTACGATTTCTAAGATGAAAATAAAACGCCCAACCTTTGTTTGTTTTGTTGTTTTTCTTCTGATGATCAGCGGATGTATGAAGGATGACGAGTGGATCAACCGTCACCAGACGGGTGCGTTGCTTCCAAACGGACTGTTTATTGTCAATGAAGGGAATTTCATGTATGGGAACGCCTCCCTGTCGTTTTACGATCCTGCAACCCGGAAGGTGCAAAACGACCTTTTCACGAGCATCAACAGCCTTCCGCTCGGCGATGTGGCACAATCGATGGTTGTCCGTAATGGCTTGGGATATATCGTCATCAACAATTCCGGAAAAGTCTATGTCATCAATACAGCCACAGGAAAGTATGTTGGCAAAATAACCGGTTTGACCTCTCCCAGATATGTTCATTTTGTAAACGATGAAAAAGCTTATATCACAGATCTTTATGCAGGTCAGGTTACAATTGTCAATCCAAAAACATTCCAGATTACAGGAAATGTTCCAACACTGGGTCATGCTTCGACCGAGCAGATGGTACAATGGAACGACTTTCTGTTTGTAAGCTGCTGGTCGTTCGATAATACGGTTCTGGTGATCGACACACGTTCGGACCTTGTCGTTGGTGAGATAAAAACCGGAAAACAGCCTGGTGGATTGGTATTGGATAAGGAGAACAAGATCTGGACACTTTGCGATGGTGGCTGGGCAAAAACCGGAACCTTCTCCCGAACTCCCATGTTGCAATGCATCGATCCTTCAACACTTACAATTTTAAAAAGTTATCTGCTTACCGCTGATGCAAAACCTTCACGTTTGGCAATCAATGGAACACGTGACACCTTGCTTTTCATCAACAATGGAATCTGGAAATTGGGTATCAATCAGAACACGATTGGCGATCAACCCTTTCTGAATGTAGGAAACCATCTATATTACAGTCTTGCCATCGATCCAAAAACCTCGGAAGTTTATCTCAGCGATGCCATCGATTATCTGCAACGTGGGGTCGTTTACCGCTATTCCCCACTTGGTGCCAAAATTGACAGTTTCAAAACCGGGATCATACCGGGGGCGTTCTGCTTTAAATAGCTTGAAATCGGAGAGATAGCCCAACCTTATTGATATATCGATCTGTAATTCAATTAATTACAAGCTGATAGAGTTTCTGGATTTTTTAGCAAAATTTTATCTCAATCATTATTTAAATATTCGGGTTTAACTTAGTGACCGGGTATGTTTTGATCCCTGAATTATGATTTAATTAAATTTTCAAAAGCAAATAAACATTTTGCAATACAGATTGTTGCCTTAATTTTTGATAAAAATTCCTGAAATATTTTTATTAGCAACTTTAAAACAAACAATCACATGAAAATGGGAATTAAATTATTCTTTGTA
Source organism: uncultured Bacteroidia bacterium (assembly GCA_903927965.1). GTDB lineage: Bacteria > Bacteroidota > Bacteroidia > Bacteroidales > Prolixibacteraceae > JAAFHB01. The sequence continues at coordinate 10,901 of CAIYPA010000242.1, forward strand.
TGGGCAATGGTTTTGATGACCACCACTGCAGCACAAGCCCAAAGCGTGGGCATCAACTCGACCGGTAACCCGCCCAACAGCAGCGCAATGCTCGATGTTAGCTCGACTTCAAAAGGCTTATTAATTCCACGGGTTGCGTTGACCAGTTCCAACGATATTACGACAATAGGCGGGCCAGTCGAAAGTCTGTTGATTTACAACACAGCAACAGCCACTGATGTTACACCAGGATATTATTACTGGAGTGGTGCTGCATGGACAAGAATTGGTTCTGGAACCATTCCTGTCGAAAATGGTGGGACAGGTTCGGCTACTGCCGCAGGTGCACGTAGTAATTTGGGTTTAGGCTCATTGGCAACACTAAGTTCCATTAACAATGCAAACTGGTCGGGTACTGCCATTGCAGTTGGTAACGGCGGAACAGGTGCAACCACACTCACAGGATATGTAAAAGGAAACGGGTCATCGGCATTTACGGCTTCTTCAACCATCCCTGGTTCAGATATTTCAGGCAGTATTTCCGGTAATGCCGCTAACGTTACAGGCACTGTAGCAGTTGCAAATGGCGGCACCGGCACTGCAACCGGTTCAATCACAGGTACCGGTGCAATTGCCTTTGCGGCCGGCGGATCAAACCAGAACTTAACGCTAACACCCAGTGGTACAGGATATATAGACATTAGTGGCGGTACAGGATCAGCAAAAATGCTAAACATTGCCGATGCCAGCACTGCGGCTTCATCATCTTCACTGCTTATAAATAAAACCGGTGTTATATCTGGCTCTGGTTACGGGGTGAGTGCAAACGTTAGTGGTGCATCTGCCTTTAGTACTGCCTTGAGGGGTGTGGCTACTGGAACGGGATCGAATAATGTTGGTGTAGAAGCAGCAAGTACAGGCATAGCGACCGACAATTATGGTGTATATAGCAATGTTGCAAATGGTACTTCACGTAACTATGGCGTCTTTGGCGGAGTATCGGGAACTACTGGTGTTAATTATGGTGGCTATTTTACAAATATTTCAACCACCACCATAAATAGTAAATTCGGTGTATATGGCGGAGCTAATGGAGCATCGGCGGCTGACAATTATGCTGTTTATGGCTTTGCCAGCAACAGTACACATCAAAATACCGGAGTTGTCGGAATATCAAATGTTGCAACCTCTGGCACCAATATTGGTGGGTTTTTTTACGCATCCGGTGGAACAGCAGGCAATTACGCACTGGTTACGAATGCAGGCAATGTTGGTTTTGGAACACTTACACCTAATTACCAATTACATGTTGTTCTTAATTCTGGAAATTACATTGCAGCAATCCAAAATTTGAACGGTACAAATTCTAGTCATGGACTTCTTATACAGGCTGGCACAAATTCTGCTACTGGTGCTATTTTACTGGGTTTTGAAAGACTAGATGGTACTGTGATTGGCTCTATCAGCCAAAATGCTGCAACAACTGTTGCTTACAATACCACTTCCGATCGCCGCCTGAAAAACAACATCGTAAACACCCACTTTGGCATCAACGATCTGATGAAAATACAGGTGCGCGATTATACCTATAAAGCCGATGCTGTCCATACGCCAACAACTGGTTTTATTGCACAGGAACTGTACGAGATTTTCCCCAATGCCGTTAGCAAACCCGCTAAAGAAGAAGAGATGTGGAGTGTCGATTATGGCAAAGTAACGCCATTGCTGGCAAAAGCCATACAGGATCAACAGGCCACCATCGTGGCACTTCAAAAAGCAAATGAGGCGCAACAGAAACAAATCGACGAGTTGAAGAAAATGGTGGATTTGATGATGAAAAAATAGGGTTTGGCGAAGGTCGAATAATTTATTTAATGATCATTTAATCAATTAAATACAGACAAAATGAAGCAAACCATATACATACTTGTATTTGTGGTGATGGCATTGTCCTCCATGGGGCAGATCATCCGCAACGATGGCGCACGGATAACTACCAGAACCGACGGGGCCCAGGATTACTGGGTAATTTCGGGTGGGAATTTTACCCTTAAAAGCGAAAGTGCCGATAACCTGGCCACTTTCGGCAACCTCGAAATCAAGTCAGGTGCCTCGCTCGCGCTTACTTCTGCCACGTGCCTTACCGTAAACGGCACATTGACAAACAGCGCAGGAATCACCGGGTTAACAATCCCAAGCACTTCCACCAACACGGCTTCGTTGATGATTTTGGGAAGTACTTCAGCATCGGGCACTGCGGAACGGTACATGACCCCATCGGCATGGCACCTTATTTCGGCCCCCGCCTCCGAAAACATCAATACGTTTTTAAACCGAAACCTGGTTATACCAATGATTAACGGTGGCGCAGATAACGGAAGGTTGGGTATGATGGATTACGATACAGGTGGCAATGCTTGGAACAGGTTTTTCCCAGTTGGAACAGATGGAGACGGTTCTAACTTTCTATCGGGGAAAGGGTACATGGTGCGTACCGAAACACCATTGGCTGGAGGGGCTACTATTTTAAATTTCAAAGGAAACTTGAAGGCAGGATCGACAAATGTAACCATCGCTTCTGGCTGGAACTGTATCGGCAATCCGTTCACCACGGCGATACTGATCAGCAAAGGTACCAACTCCTTCTTAACCGTAAACGGTGCAACCAAATTGGAAAAAACGGACCCTGCAATTGATCCAAGCTATTATGGCGTATATTATTGGAACGATTCCCAAACCAGGTATGATGTTGTCAATGACGCCAGTCTTGATCCAACCTATGCACAATCGGGACAGGGTTTCTTTGTAAAGGCAAAAACAGGCCTGACAGATGGTAACAATTTTGTGTCGTTTACCCCGGCCATGCAGGTCCACAATACCGCATGGGAATTTAAAGCTGCCACGCTCCCCTATCCTTCCATCAAACTCTTGGCAACCAGCAACGAGGCAAAGGTTTCAACTGATATCAAGTTTATCGATGGCACCAC
>CAIYPA010000243.1 GCA_903927965.1 uncultured Bacteroidia bacterium
CAATTAGCCAATTTCAGGAATCCATTCTTTAAATTTGCACTTACAGCCTGCCGCCCCACTCCGATCATTCCAACCGCGATCCGGCTGTTCGGGGCATTTTTTCCAAAAACCGATGAGGGAACAATCGTTGGTAAAATCAATCCGGCCACTGCAGTAATCCCGCTCTCTTTGATAAATTCTTTTCGGTTCATAATTCTTTGTTTTATAATGACTTTTGGTAGAAATTTAATTCTCACTTTAAAAATGTTTGTATCAGGCTGCTGGCAATTTGCTACTGGCAACTGGCAACTGGCATTTTGCTACTGGCTGCTGGCAGGAACCCTTTCATACGTTTTATGTTACAAAAAATAAAATCTACATTATATTTCCTTATCCCACAATAAATTAGCAAATTTCCAGTTGCCAGATGCTAATAGCCAGAAGCTTATGAAGTAGTACAATATTTAGTACTCTAAACCTACTAAAACACCTTATTCATATTTTCCGTATTTCTGAAGTGTTTCCCACATGGCCATGATATTTTGGGGCGGCACTTCACTTTGTATATTGTGGACTGTGGCGAAGACAAATCCTCCTCCTGGAGCCAAAGCTTCAATATTCCTTTTTACATTGTCAGATACTTCGGTAGGTTTGGAAGATGGCAATACATTTTGTGTATCGACACCACCACCCCAGAATACGATGTCGCGGCCAAAATCCTTCTTCAATTGAACAGGCTCCATTCCTGTTGCAGTGATATGGACTGGATTCAGAATGTCGATCCCCATTTCGATAAAATCCGGAATGATTGGTCTCACGTTCCCACAGGAGTGGAACATCACTTTAGCATTTGGGGCACCCTTACGCATAGCAGCTACTACCCTGGCTATATGTGGCTTATAGCACGAACGGAATTGGTCCGGATCGATCAGTTGTGAATCCTGGGTGCCATAATCATCTCCTTCTGCCACAACATCCACAACGTCGGCCAGTTCGTTCAGGGCCATTTCCCAGAATTCAATCTTCAGGTCTGCAATTTTTCCAACCAGTTGATCCGAAAACTCAGGATACAGGAAGGGATCCATCAATGCGTTGGTCATTCCCCTTACCCGCTGCTGCATTTCAAAAACCCCTGCACAAAGTCCTTTTATCATCACCAGTTTGCCCTGGTCCCTAAACTGCAAGGCTTTTTCGCGCAAACCGGCGATCCTCCGTTTATCGGCAGCGAATGGCCAGTTAAACTGAACGATATCATTTTCAGAAGGATCCTCGATGTTTTCCATCGGATTTTTCACCAACGAGAACCAGTACCCATTGTTTTTGGGAAAATGGTGGGTGAAATTCCACTCATCATGGTACTCCCAATTGTCGCCGGCATCTGTCAGTTTGCCGTAAACGTCCCAGTTGTGGCTGGTGAGGGGCAACAGACCGCGTGTATCCACCTGAAGATGTTCAAGCACCTGTTGAGAAGGGACTACGATCTGCTGAACGACATCGGCCCATACAGGTTCTTCAGTTGGCAGGTGGAGATGTCCCAGCAATTTCTGGTATGCGCCATTGGTAATCCCTGTCCAGGTTGAACCTGCAAGGTCGTAGGGAACCTGATCCGGTTCCTCGTGGTTTAAAGTTTTCAGCAATCTTTCGCGTGAATTCATTGGCAAAGGATAACAATAAGAAAGTTTGGTGTAAAAGTTCAAATATGAATTTTCAAAGTACGAAAGTGATAAAAAAAAACTGAATAAAAACCAGATCTTTATTATTTATTGTTTTCACCACCAAACCCTTATCTTTGTATCCTGATTCTTGTCAATAAAAAAACGGTTTAGTATGTATCAGCCAATTACTACCAGCAATTACACTTTCGAAGATACTATTCGGGGCAATTATTTATATGTTGATAAAACCCCTTTTTTCCATCAATTAATTGATGAAGAAAAAGGGTTCTATTTTCTATCACGTCCCCGTAGATTTGGGAAATCTTTGTCTGTGTCAATCCTCAAAAATATTTTCAAAGGCAACAAAGAACTATTTAAAGGGCTGAAAATCTATGACATGCCATATGATTGGAAATCGTACCCTGTTATTAACCTGAATATTTCACAGGCACCTTGCGAATCAGCCCGGATACTTAACGAAGGTCTATGTACTTTACTCCATAAATCGGCAGAAGAAAACGGATTGGAGCTTTCACGACAGCTACACTCAGGATTGCTTTTTGGTGAACTGCTCGATAAAGCATCAAAACTTGGCAAAGTCGTCATCCTTATTGACGAATACGATAAGCCTTTAGTTGAAAATATCTATGCCACTCATATTGAAGAAATCCGGCAGATACTGGAAAACTTCTATATCAACATAAAAGCTTCGGACGAGCACCTGCGGTTTGTTTTTATGACGGGGGTGACCAAATTCTCGAAAGTATCGGTTTTCTCAAAACTCAATAACCTTCGCGATATATCTATGAGTGAAGCCTTTGCAACGATGTATGGCTATACCCAAGATGAGGTCGAACATTATTTTGGCGATAGGATAGATTTGTTGGCAGATAAAAACAAAGTTGACAGGATCGAATTCCGTGATAGGATCCAAAAGTGGTACAATGGATTCCGCTTCCACGAAGATGCACCTACGGTTTATAACCCCGTGTCGTTGGGAATGTTTCTGAACGAAGGCGGAAGGTTCAACAATTTTTGGTTCTCGACTGGTAGTCCTTCATTTATCTTCAAAGTTTTAAAACGGCAGAACATCGATTTTTTTGATACGTTGTTCAATCCGGTGGATAGCGTGATACTCGATTCGTTCGATGTGGCCAATATGGAGGCAGCCCCACTTTTGCTGCAAACAGGATACCTTACCATCGACAAGGTGGAAATGCTGATGAACGAACCTGTTTATTATTTGCGGTTTCCGAATATGGAAATTGAAACGGCATTTGAGAAACATTTGGTAAGTTCGATAGAAGAACGGAACCTCGAAGTAGTCACATCAGAAATCAAACAATTGCAGAAAGCTTTGGTTACCAACAATACAAAGGACATTGAACGCATCCTGAAAAGCCACATAGCCGCTATCCCTTATGCCAACCGGAGCAACATGGAAGAAAACTACCAGAACATACTCTATTCAGTTTTCAGGTTGTTAGGGGCCGAAATCCACAATGAAGTGCATATGAACAATGGCCGCATCGACACAGTCATTGTGAACCGGAACCACATCTATATTTTTGAATTCAAAATGGACCAACCTGCCAATGTTGCCATTGACCAAATCAAAGAAAAAGGCTATGCCACACTCTACCTCAACAGTGGCAAACCCATTACCCTTATCGGTATCAACTTTTCCCGCGAAGTGAGGAATATAGTGGAGTGGGTCGAAGAGAAAATAATTTGAATTTTCCTAAATATTTGATATTGAATAACTTGTTCTGATAAATAACCTATTGTGCAAAGGTGTTATAAAAAAATTTATTTTGCCTCGAAGATGACACCGTTCGTTTTCACATCTTTTGAATAAAATTGGATGGCACTGTCGTTCATTTTAGGGAAATGCCTTTTCAACAATTCGATCATTTCAGCTCCCGCCAACATTACCGGTCCATAACCATGGGCAGCAAAAACATTGATTGGCCTGTAATAATAAAAAGCCGGGTCGAATCCCATTCCTGTTCCAACACAAGTTCCTTCAACCTGTCCTTTTTCGGTAACTTTCGATGCTACGGCATTCCAAGCCAGACAAACCATCGGGCCATAAACCTGTTCATCGATATAACCCCTATTGATGGCCCTGGCAATGGCGTAAGTATAAATCGCTGTGGCAGAAGTTTCAAGATATGAGTCATTCTTATCGATCAACTGGTGCCAGAAACCTTGTGGTGATTGGTAATTGGCCAAACCGCGAATGTGGCGTTTCAGCAGATCGAGCACCTGATCACGACCAGCATAATTGGCTGGTAAGACCTCAAGCAGTTCAACCATGGTCATTACGCCCCACCCATTGGCACGTGCCCAATGGAATTGAGGATGTTCGGGCATTTCCTGAATCCAGCCATGCATGAATAAACCTTTGTCGTAATTGAACATCCGTTTTGAAAATTGCAGGACTTGCTTAATCGCATCGTCATAATATTTGGTATTGCCTGTATATTTCCCCATTTGCGCTAAAGCCGGAACGCTCATAAACAAGTCATCCAACCAAAGTGAATTGGGAAGCGGCCTGTTGCGGGCCAGGGTTCCATCTTCTAAACGTTGTTGTTTGTTGCTGATGAAGTCGATGAAATTATCGATCATGGGATTAAGGTTGGAGCCGATCTTGGCTTGTTCAGCCTTGATCATCGCAGCGCACATCGCGCCTGCATCATCAAGTGCGTGAGGATGGTTAATTGAAAACATTGCGTCCCTGACCTCAGGATTTTGTTGTTCCAGCTTCAGAAATGCAGGACGGATATCCGCTAAAAACTTCAGCCGGTTGAAAGTGTAACCAGCATACTTCTTATCACCTGTTGCTTCCGTAGCTAGCAACATTCCGGCATAAGTGACGCCCCATTCATAACTGATCAACCTGAAATCACCCTGTTTAAATTTCGTTTGTGCATTGACCTTGGTATAGTCAGACAACTCAGACCCTGAAGCATCTGTCAGTTGGGTTGGGGTTGTTGCTTCAAGGTAGTTATAAACCCGGTCGAGAACTTTTGTAATTTCTACCGCAGTTGGCACATTGTAAGGTGTTATGTAGTCAGGCTGCATCAAATGCAATGGCGATGTTGCATCGTTTTGTTGTTTTGCCGGTTGGTTTTGCGAAAGTGCCATAATCGGAAGTAGGATTATGACAATAAGAATATTCCTTATCATTATTTTTAGGATATTGTTTTGAAATTATTGGCTAACTGAAACGTAAAAAATTAGAGCTTTTACATAAAATGTATAAAAAGATAAAGAGGCCGATTTTGCCTCCTTATCTTTTTAAATTTTATAGATTATTAATATCCAGGATTTTGCATGGCAGCTTTTTCAGCAGAAGATAGGGGCTGTCCATCTTTATAGTCTCCATCAAGGAATGTTTGTGGAATCGGTCGCAAAAGGTGAAAATCCTTAATGTTTCCCTTTGCTTCTTTGTTATAAGCCTTAACCCTTGGAATCAATGTTTTAGTCCGGCTTAGATCCTCCCAACGGAGCCATTCACCGCAAAGTTCCCTTGTGCGTTCATCCAATATCAGGCATAACATTCTGTCGTATGGAGTTGAATAACCCAATTTGGTAATCACTGCTTCATCTTCCGCCGGTAAAACTGTAGTGCTTGAAATTGTCAAGTCAGTTGCCGTTGTAGTTACAGGAATATTGTTAGACTCATAATAGGAATTTTCTGTCATAAAAGAATTCATATTCGAAGCCTGAACATACGTAGAGGTAGGAAAAGAAGCGGCTCCGTCAGAATAATAGGAGCGGTTTTCACCAGCCTTATAAGTAGCCCTGTTACGAACTGCATTGATATAAGTTAAAGCATCCGCATAAGATCCACTTCCTGCTGCAGCCAACCGAATTTTTGCTTCTGCAGCCATTAAATAGGTCTCGGCAGAACGGGCTAAAATTTCATCGCGCATACCCCTGTTGTCGTTGATGGCTGTCCTGTCAGATTCAAAATGTTTTGACAATGAAGGGAACCGTGGGTTTGCCTCTAATCCCAGACCGTCTGCGGCGTGTGCTACATAGACCGAAGGGATTGCCTTGTTTGTCACACCATATAAAATAGTAGGATCGTTATTGTTAATCGTTTTGGCGAAACGATTATCGGTAGTTGAGTTGATAATATATAGAATACCCAAATCTACTCCAGGAGTGTATGTTATACCACCTGAAGCGCCGGCTTTATTTACGCGGTGTTTTGTCCTGAATACCTTCCAGAAACGGGAGTCGTTTACATGATTAAACACATCATAGGTGAAATAGGTAGGTGCCATCCGGCTATAGGGGCGCATTCCGGTAATGTCACGTTGCATCACTGGCAGGTCATCATAACGTGCTGTAAAAAATATATGACTATCGTTCTCTGTTTTAAGTGCGGGATCACGGCTAAAGGAGGCCGATAAAATTAATTCCGGCAGGAATTCATTCGTTCCATCCGGCTTGGTATAATCCCAGAGTGCCTGATAATTAGTGGCAAGTGGATGACGTGCAATCACTTCATCAGATAAAGTTACAACTTTTTGCAGGTCAGCACTTTTCGTAGTTGAGTTCCATGAGTCATTGATTTCACTTGCACGTGTCAAATAGGCTTTTGCCAGAAAATGGGCGGCTGCATCCTTTGTGATTTTATCAGGTGCCGGTCCGGTATTGTCCAACAAGTTATAAGCCTGTGTAAAATCATCGATTACCTGTTTCAGCACGACATCGGCGGTTGCACGGGTAAACTCCAACTCAACAGTGGTGCTGGGTTTCAATTTTAATGGAACACCACCATATTGCCGCACCAATTTTAAATAGTTAAAAGCACGCATAAAATACCCTTCACCCAGGGCTATTTTTTTGATGGCATCGTTTGTTGATACAATATTGGTTGCCGATTCGATTAACTGGTTGGCCAAACCAATACCAAGATAAGCATTATCCCAAGCTTCATACGCGTTAGTTCTGGTAGTAACGATAATAGAACCAAACCTGCTGTCGTAATTGTTCCATTGACTGTTCGTGTCGTCACCGCCTACATGAAACTCATCGGTGCCATAATTGGTGGTACCATATTGATATTCTGTAGCAAACGGAGATGCAAAAACCCGATAATATGCACCTACAGCCAATTGCTGAATACCAGTTTCAGTAGTTAAATAGGATAGATCCCTTTTGGTTTCCAATTTTTCGTCCAGAAAGCTTTGGGAACAAGACGCAACACCCAATGCTGTTACTATGAGTATTGCAAGCAGGCGTATATGGTATTTGATATATTTTTTCATATATTTCAATATTTTGAATTTAACATTGATTAAAATTGTATGCTAAGACCCGTTACAAAACCTCTGTTCGAAGCATGATATTTTACGTCCGGGTCAAGCCATGAGACATTGTTGAAAACAAAACCGGGGTTTGACGCCTGAACATAAACCCGCAATTTGGAAACTCCAAATTTACTGGTCACTTTTTCAGGTATATTATAGCCCAAAGAAATATTACGGATCTTAATAAAAGAGCCATGTTTATAACCCAGCGCTGCATAATACTGATCACCATATCCGGCAGAATAGATTGGTTTTTGATAATCGGAGTTCGTGTTATTGGGGGTCCAATAATTCACCGCTCTTTGCTGATATCGTCCAACCTCACCTTCACCTCCTGTGTCATAAATATAATTCATACGTCCATATAACAATACAGACAACTCAATTCCCTTGTAGTCAAAGGTATTTGTTAAGCCTAAAATATATTTCGGAATCGTACTACCGATGATTACACGGTCGTTGTTTGCATCAATTTTATAATCACCATTTTGGTCAACCGGTTTCACATTCCCTACAGTAAAGGTATGGCCGTTGGCATTGAATTTTGCCATCTCTGCCGCATCAGCTTCCTGCCAGAGTCCCGCAGCTTTATAGCCATAAATTACGCTTTGGGACTGGCCAATAAACCAACCATTAACCAAATCGTCTTGTTTACCATTGGCTAAGGAAACAATCTTGTTATCCTGGTATGAAACGTTTAATGTTGTTGACCATTCAAAGTCCTGGGTTTTTACGTTTAAAGAATTTATGGTCAAATCAGCACCCATGGATTTAGTTTCCCCGATGTTGGCATAAGTATCCAAAAAGCCGGTAATCGAAAGAATTGATTTTTTTAGCAATAAGTTGGTGGTATGGGAGTTGTAAACATCGAAACTTCCACTAATTCTGGATTTTAACAATGAAAAATCAATACCGGCATTGTATTGCGAGGTTTTTTCCCATCCCAAATCCTGATTTGCCAGGGTTGTAACATTCAATTGTCCGGCTGTGGAGGTGGCTCCAAATGGATAAAACATTGCATCTAACCCTCCTTTGGTAGAATAAGGGTCAATGGCAGAGTTACCGGTAACTCCAACACCTAGACGTAATTTTAACTGATTAACCCAGCGCACATTGGCCATAAAACCCTCCTGATCCATGCGCCATCCCAGTGCAGCACTTGGGAAAAATGACCATTTATGACCCTCTGCTAATTGGGATGCACCATCATAACGTCCTGAAACCGTTAACAGATATTTATTGGAATAGCTGTAATTTAAACGCCCCATATAGGATAATAGTGCTTGTTTGGTAATTCCGGAACTCCAACTTTGAAGTGAACTGACAGCGTCCAGGGCATTCCATTTTTGGCTTGAAAATGGAACATTATTGGCGGACATTAAACTGGATTCTGTTTCAAATTGGGTTTGACTCTGTAGTAAAGTCATACCAATACCATGTTTCCCGATCGTTTTATCGTAGTACAACAAATTGTCAAGTGTGTAAGACAAGCGTTGTCTTTTCTCCAGAGAGGCATAGGCAGAACCGCTTCTGATAACGGATTTGCCATCTTCATAAATACCATCCCGCCAGGTTTGGATATCGGGACCAAAATTGGTGCGTAATTTTAACCCATTCAGTACAGGTACCAAAGTCCCAAAATCCAGCTGGGCATACAAACTGCCAAAGGTTCTGAATGTAACACGCTGATCCTGTGAATATTGATCTTCGTCAATAATGGTCTTAACGGCGACGTCGCCACCTGGATATTCGATCCGGTTACCATTGGCATCATACGGCTGGGCATAGGTAAAAATGCCATATGCACTTTGGTACAATCCGGTTTGAGCAGACACCCCAACGTTACCCACAGTTGATTGTCCATATTCCTGGATACTGTATGAACTGTTGAGATTTCCACCAAATGAGAACCATTTAACAGGTGTGATATCTACACTCACATTGGCATTGTAACGTTTAAAACCTTGTCCTTTTACAACCCCTTTACTATCGGTATATCCAAAGGAGCCGTATGCTTTCATTTTGTCTGTACCGCCACTTGCACTTATAGAATTTTGGGTGGTAATTCCGGTTCGCGTTACATAATCGGTCCAATTTGTACTGGTTAATTTTGAGCCATCCCAGGTGCCGCTTGCCCAGCCTTTGAGTATATTGGCCCAGGCTGTGTCATCACCGGTAAAAATTTTTGCATCATTTGCCTGGGTTGGCTGATCGCCTCTTGCATAAGTGCCAGCAGAGAGGGGATCATAAAATTTTGCCCAACGACGGTATTGGATATAATCACCGGCATTAAACAAAGGCGAAAATTCATGCATATCCTCTGTAGTGACAGAGCTGTCAAAATTTAGGGTAAACTTTCCGGATTTTCCCTTTTTAGTCGTAATCAAAACAACTCCATTGGCACCACGTGAACCATAAATGGCTGTTGCCGATGCATCTTTCAAAATATCAATTGATTCAATGTCGTTGGGATTCATGTTGTCAATACCGCCAAGTGTTACTGGGTTTGATGTATTGCCAGCTGCGTTAATACTTCCGGTTACCAAAGGAATACCATCAACAACATAAAGGGGTGAGTTTGATGCAGTGAGTGAGCGTACGCCACGAATGGTGATATTGCCAACTGTTCCGGGACGTTCATTCGTAGAAATATCAACCCCAGCTGCCCTTCCTTGTATCGCTTGAACGGCATTGGTAACCGGACGAGATTTTATTTGTTCAGAACTCACACTTGTAAGAGCCCCTGTTACATCTGACTTCTTTTGCACACCATAACCAATGGCAACCACTTCTTCAATTCCTATGGTTTCATCTTCTAAAACAATATTGATCAAAGCTTTACCTTCAGTTGGAACTTCCTTCATTTTCATTCCAACAAATGAAAATTGCAAAGTCGCCTTGTCTGGAATACTTGAAAGTGAGTATCTTCCATCCTGATCGGTAATTATCCC
>CAIYPA010000244.1 GCA_903927965.1 uncultured Bacteroidia bacterium
ATATATTTTTGAAAAGGTTAAAAAAAACTTCCTATTTTTCGCATTAATATAAAGCGAGGCAAAAACTATCTGTGATGAACATGACTCAAGAAAATCTGAAAGCTTACGAAAAATATTTAATAAACCTAGCCAGGGATAGGGATGTTGTTGAAACGGCAAAAGAAGAGGGGCGTGAGGAAGGAGTATTTATGACTGCCAAAAATGCGATTGTTGAAGGCTTGTCCAATGAGATCATAAAAAAGATTACAAAATTCACAGACGAACAAATAAATGACCTACGTAACGAAATGAACGACAATGCGATGTTATAAATTATTGAAGTTTATAATCTTAAATTAGAATAATAATCTAATTTTGGGAAAAACTTAAAACATGAAGAAGAAAAACATCTATACTGTTCAAATACTGTTTATTGTGATCCTGCTGGCCCTTATTTTATCGAATTCTTCTTCCGCCCAAAAATACAAAGGAAAACCCTGGAAAAGCACCGTTCAGCAAATTCCCGGCAAATTGCAGTGCGAATTGTATGACCTTGGGGGTGAAGGTGTTGCCTATCACGACTCCGATTCGATCAACAACGGAAGTGGAAAACTCAACCCGGCAAATGGTTCTTTCCTCAACGAATTCAGGATGAATGAAGGTGTCGATATTTCCTACACCAAATCGAAAGAGATCGATAACAACCCTTATAACCTCGTCGAACCGCTAATGGACCAGCTTTATGTGGGTTGGACAACACCGGGCGAATGGATCAACTATACAATAAAAGTAAATCAATCAGGTGATTATAAAATTGGCCTGATGTACACTGCCAGTGGAGATGGCGGGATTTCATTCGACCTTGATGGAAAACCGCTGACTCCTGAACTGAAAGTTCCATCTACGCGCAACGACAAGGAACCCACGGCATGGAGGCAGTGGCACCACTGGAACCGTATCGATTCCCTGGCAACCGTAAAGCTTAAAAAGGGAATTCACATTTTGACATTAAAAACCATTTCGAATGGAAATATGAATTATGATTATTTAGAATTTACACATTTTAAAGATGCCAAATGATCATGACCAAATTATAATTAAATATTTTTCAAATAGTTACATTCAAATTAATCAAACAAACTGACATGAAGAACCCTTTTATCAAAAACTCCTTTTCAGGAAATTTCTTTGCGATTGTGTTGGCAGCAATCGCAATTTGCTTTCTCTCATCTCAATCCTTATTTGCGCAAAATCCTAAACCTCAGTCACATGTAAAAGTGACACTCAATGCATTTTCCTTCAACGACCAGATGACTGGCAAGGGGCAGAAAGACAACAAGCCTACAATGACTTTGCTTGAAGTCGTGGATTGGTGCGCAACCCAAAACATTGAGGCTATCGATGTGACCGGCTATTATTTCCCCGGTTACCCGGAAGTGCCTACAGATGAATACATTTACGAACTCAAACGCAAAGCCTTTAAATTGGGGATCGACATAAGTGGCACAGGAATACGCAACAATTTTGCCTCGCCAGATCCAAAGGTGCGGGCTGCTGATGTTGAACTGGCAAAAAAATGGATTGTTGTGGCTGAAAAACTTGGGGCTCCTGTCATCCGGTTGTTTGCCGGTGCAATCCCCAACGGTTATGAAAACAAATGGGACGAGGTAGCTGGCTGGATGATTGAATGTTACAAGGAGTGTGCAGCTTTTGGCGAAAAACATGGTGTGATCATCGGCATCCAGAACCATGGCGATATGTTGCAAACTGCCGAACAGTGCATCAAAATTGTCAAGGCAGTCAACTCCAAATGGGCAGGCATCATTCTCGACACCGGAAATTTCAAAGTCAAGGATCCTTATGTTGATATTGAAACCATCATTCCTTACACAGTGAACTGGCAGGTTAAAGAAAGTGTGTTTGGTGTGAATAGTCCTATCAAAACCGACTTCCCGCGTTTAATGAAAATAATAAAAAGAAGTGGCTATCGGGGTTACCTTCCCGTTGAAACACTTACAGTGAAAGACATTCCTGCCGATCCTTTCAAAACTGTACCTGCATTGCTGAAAGATCTGAAAGCAGCAATGGACAAAGAATACCAATAGCCATTAATTTGATTTATAGCATACTAACATTATGAAAACGATCAGATTCACTTTAATCATTTCACTTATTGGTACTTTTTCACTTATAAGTTACGCCCAAAAAAACAATCAACCTTTAAAAGAATCCCCAACCTTTGAAAAATCGCCCGATTTTGCAGAAGCTTTGGCAAATGGCAAACTGGCCAACGAAGGTTACAACAGGTGCATGAATTACCTCAATGCCTGGTTAAAGGTTGCTGACAAAAACACTGGATTGATTCCCAGGAACATCAGGGAGAGTGCCGATTATTGGAATGCCTGGGACGCGGCTGCCGACAATTATCCGTTTATGGTACTCACCACATCGATCCTTTCCCCTGAATTGTTCAAAGGCAAAATGATCGATATGCTGAATGCCGAACGGAAACTGACGTCCCGATTGGGAGCGTTGCCCGACACTTATTCGTTTTCAAAGAAAGGGTTCAAAAATGCAGTGATCGATACGAGCGAAATCATCTTTGGGACAGCCGAATACATGAAAGACGGATTGATCCCACTCACCGAATGGCTGGGGAAAAGTCCCTGGAGCGACCGGATGCTTGAAATGCTCGACGACCTTGGGAAACAAGTCAGGATCGTTAAACGCATGAAACAGGATGTTTTTGGAAAAAGTTCTGTGGTTGAGGTCAATGGCGACCTTTTGCAAACCCTTTCACGAATGTATTGGTTTACTGGCGAAAAGAAATACCTGCTTTGGGCTGCCGATATTGCCGATTTCTATCTGACTGATGAACATTTGCCCACAAAAGCTTTGGAAGTCCTAAAAATCAGGGATCATGGATGTGAAATCATCTCCGGGCTTTGCGAAGTCTATCTTGCAGCTTATTATTCCTGGCCCGAGAAGAGGAACCAATGGCGAAAACCAATCCACGAAATGCTCGACCGGATTCTCGAAGTCGGTCGTAATGAGGATGGATTGTTTTACGACGAAGTGAATCCTGTAACGGGAAAGGTCATCAGTTCACGCCTTGCCGACAATTTTGGCTATACCTTCAATGCCTATTATTACATGTCAGTACTTGATTCAACACCTAAATACAAAGATGCTGTAATAAAGGGGCTTAGCTCGCTAAATGCTAAATACCGGAACCATGACTGGGAAAGCGGGAGTTGCGATGGCTATGCTGATGCCATCGAAGGAGGATTAAATCTGTACAACAGAGAAATGATCCCTTCTTTGAAAGATTGGCTCGACAGTGAGATAAGGGTGATGTGGAACTTCCAAAAACCAGATGGCATGATTGAAGGTTGGCATGGCGATGGGAATTTTGCGCGCACAACCATCATGTATTGCATGTGGAAAGCACAAGGGATCAGTGCGGTTCCCTGGAAAAGCGACCTGATTCTGGGGGCAGTAAAAAGTGCTGATGGATTGAAAGTTGCGCTAAGTTCACCTTCGGACTGGAGCGGTAAATTAAAGTTTGATGTGCCCAAATATTCGGTCAATATGCACTATCCCATTGATTATCCACGCATTAACCAGTTTCAAAATTGGTTTTCTGTGAAGGAAAACCAGAAATATCAGTTTGAAAAGTCTGGCTCAAATGCGAAAACCTACACTGGCAAACAGTTATATGAAGGGATTACGATTGAAGTAAAAAAGGGGGAACCTGTCTATATCCGAATAAAGTAATTATTAATGTTTGAATGAAAGCTAAATTTCAGGTTGTTACCTATTTGAGGCGATACAATATACCTTGAATACGGTATAGCGTGAAAATTAAAGAATTGCTATCCTTGTATCCTATTTTTGAAGGAATTCCATTGTGTGGGATTCCTTCAAATTGTAATTTATGGGATATGGGAAGAAGCATTGGAAATCAGAATTTGAAGCAATACATAGTTCGGAAGGCAAAACAGTTGGGGGCTGAAATCGTAGGTTTTGCCCCTGTAAGCCGTTGGGAAGAGTACAACGAGACCAAACCCTCCTTTTTCCCTCAGAACATCCTTCCCAATACAAAAACAGTGATCGTCCTTGGCGTCCCCATCCTGATTCCAATGCTGGACACAACCCCATCGATTGTGTATTCGGAATTGTACAACACAACCAATCGCCTTCTCGACGATATCGCCTATAAAATTACAGTTGCCATCAACGCCAAAGGTTACCAATCGATCTTCTTCCCGCGTGACGGATATGGGGATATTTCTGTATTGGTGCCCAAACCTGAAGCCGCTTTCTCGCATGTATTTGCCGCAAAATATGCGGGATTGGGGACAATCGGTTACAATCACACCTTGCTTACGAAAGAGTTTGGGCCCAGGGTAAGGTTGGTTTCGATACTAACTGAAGCAGAAATTGCCCCGGACCAAATAATCAAACGGGAATTGTGCATAAAATGCGAACTTTGCGGAAAATGTTGTCCAACTTCGGCTTTTACAACAACCGAAAATTTAATTGCCGACATGGACAAAACAAAATGTGCGGTTTATCATGAACAACTTAAAAAAGAGCTCCATTATCCTTGTGGGGTTTGCATTAAAGTTTGTCCGATAGGTGATGACCGAAAACTTTTTGGGAACAATACAAGAAAATACCTTAACGAAAAAAAGGTATTGTCTCGGGACCCATCCAATGCAGAATATTCGGGATGGGAACATTGCCGCAGTTTCGGTTCAAAATAGATTATAAACAAATTAGTTAAAAAAACAAACAATGGATAAAAGCTTTGCATCCCAACTCATCCACCTGGGAGAAAAAAATCCCGAATCGGCTTCGAGGGCGAAATCGTTGCCCATCACGATGAGTTCCGTGTTCGTTTTCGACGATGTCGAGACACTTGATCAAATCTATGATGGCGAAGCCAAAGGATATATCTATACAAGAAATGGCAATCCTGTTCACGACGCCCTGGCCGAAATCATGTTCAACATCGAAGAGGGAGAAGATGCACTCGTCTATTCTTCCGGAATGGCCGCCATTTCGCTAAGCATTATCTCGCAGGTAAGGTCTGGCGACCATATCATTGCAGCCAACGTGCTTTATGGCGGGAGTTTTCAGTTTATTAAAACGGAATTGGCTCGGTTCAATATCGATGTGACTTTTGTTGACCCTGTCAACGAGGACATTTCCTCCTATTTCAGGCCAAATACCAAAGTGGTTTATGTCGAAACCATCTCAAATCCTTTGATGGAGGTGATCGACCTAGCCAAAATTGCCGATTTGACCCACCGGTTTGGGGCTAAACTGATCGTTGACAACACGTTTGCCACTCCGGTAATCTGTCAGCCCTTGTTGCTGGGTGCCGATATTGTAGCCTATAGCGCCACAAAATATCTCTGCGGTCACAGTGACGTAACAGCAGGCATCGTAGTTTCAAACAAAGAGACCATTAAACAGATCTATTCCGTTGGACTCCTTTACGGCCCAACAATGAGCCCGTTTGATGCATGGCTTGTGGTACGTAGCCTTAGGACCCTTGAGTTACGGATCATCCAACATTCCAACAATGCCCTGAAGTTGGCGTCTTACCTCATAAGCAATCCGAAGATCAGCCAGGTTTATTATCCGGGACTCCCCTCCTCACCGACTTACGATGTTGCCAAACGGATATTCAACAACAACTTATATGGAGGGATGTTAAGCATCGATCTGGCCGGTGGGGAAAAGGCTGCCTATGAATTGATCCGGCATCTTGAAACCATCAAATTTGTACCAAGCCTTGCAGGGGTTTCGACCTCGGTTTCCTATCCGGCTAAAACATCCCATCGTTCATTAAACGAAGAGGAACTAAAAAAGGCGCACATCTCAAAAGGTTTGATCAGGATTTCAGCGGGACTTGAGAACATTGACGATGTGATTGCCGAATTTGACAAGGCACTGAACAAAGTCTAAAATTGTATAAAATAAGCAGTTGTTTTCCAGAAGGTAAGGAGGGAGTCCAAAAACTCTGAAATATTTAAAAGAATCTTTTGGGACAGCTTCTTTTTTTGGCAAAAATCCGGCAGTTATTGCATCGGTGATCGACGAGATGAAACGGACCCTCGATACTAAAGTGAGTCCGTGAGATTGAAAACCAAATTTATGCGGAGTAAAAGATTATGCAAAGAAACCAGCAGAAAACTTCTTAAATAACCACTAAACACTTGTTTGCTTTGCATAAACACTTTGCATAAATAGAAGACATTCTCGTTAATGTATCTGTTCAGGACACTGTATTAGATGCCTGTACCGATAATATTTAGAATAAGTAGGTCCTTGAAATACCTATTTAGAATCAAAACTGAAGGATTCCATAACGAAATTTTGTGTGCAGGAAGAAAATATGCTTGGAATGGCTCAAAAATTTAAAAAAGCAGCAAAGTATTTATGCAAAGTTGTTTTGTAAAACAATGGATGTAATAAGTTGATTATGAGTATGAATTAAAGTATCACTTTGCATAAATAATTACTCCGCATAAATTTGGTTATGGAAAGCTTTCCATAACCCAATCAGACTTTAAAGAAAGGGGAGCGAAAGCTTCCCTTTTTTTGATCGTAGGGGAGAAAGTATCAGTGATTTGATGCAGGAACATATTTACTTAATATTTAGGTGCTTATGTTGTGCAAAAACAAAAAGGCTTAAGAAAACTTTACTTCCGTAACAGACAAAAGTTTATAAAAAAAAATCCCTTCTGATGATTTGTAAAAATAATGATTATTTTTACAAGAATATAACGGATGATAATCAGGCCTATAAAGCCGAATCGGTATGCTAATGATGATTTTGTCAGTGGTATATGTACTTTATCGGTAAGCATTTTGGTGACAGGGCATACATTAAATTTTAGACTAAGTAAGGATAAGCTGAATAAATTCAAAGTATAATAAATCGTCAACTAATAAAAACGGCTATGACTAATAACTGGCTTGAATCAGAAGAAAACGAGTCCTTAATTCATGCGCAAAAAGAAGAATTAATTCATGAAAATCTTAAAGATTTTTATGAATTATGTAAACGGGTTAAAAACGTCAAAGCAGCTGGTTCTTTGAAGTCTTCCCGACTAAATATAATTGGATTACAGAGTAAGATAGAATTACATTATGCATATGAATATTCCACTACTCCAACAGAACTCTTCAGAGCACGCCAAATAAAATTTTCTGTTTCTCGCTCTGGTAATATCCTTATTGATATTTATTCCGAACTACATTTTCATGAAGGTAAAAAATCGAAACCGAACAATATTTTTAACAAAGAATGTCTAAATCAGGATATTCTTGATTGGACAGAGGAAAAAAAATAAATACAATTAGATGGCTAATTTTCGAATTGGATTCTTTCGAGGAATACCTTCCAGGATTTAATGAGGGTTTGATTGAGAAAGAAAAACTTAATCAGCGGAATTTACTACTTGAATTGGAAATTAAAGAAAAAAAAGCGAACGATTCAAATAGAATGAAATCTATTTTGACAGGATTGTTAGGTGGAATTATTGGTTTAGGTGTCGGATACATTGTTGGATACATTTTGGGAAACATAATTTGGGGTATCTTCGCATTTTTTCATAATGATATTGGAGATCAAGGTATTAGAAATATTAAAATTGCAACTGGTGCTTTATCTATGATTTGTGGTTTTTATTTGGGTTATGAGATTAATAGAAAAGAATATTAATAACAAAATCTTGGAGTTTAAGAATGCGAATCCATAATTGAATTGCAGCCTTTCAAAAAAGAGGAAAACTATTATTTATAATTTTTTTGTACATTCGCTAAATTTCGTACAATTCCAAGTCCTCTGCAGACTTTGGTGTATTTAACCATTTGATTAGTCTGTGATCAAAGAGTGGTGTAAACTCCTCAGCTTCCCATAAGTGTACTGATCTGTGAGTATGCTCAGACTTATTTTACTGTAAAACATTGAATCAATATATTTTAAAAAAACCAGCAAATCACCCGTCTTTTTTGTCCTTTCCCTCCCCATCCCAGCCATCTATTTTTGCCAAAAATTCATGCAATTCGGTATTAATTCGTGCAATCCGTAATTTTATGGCAGATATACAGACCATCCGGCGCATTTTGCTGCTTTTCCAATGTGAAAGATTTCCTGAGCGAACTGCTTTTCCTTCCGTATGAAAAATAGATGACCAATCCGATCACCAGCCAAACGAACAATCGGATCCAGGTGTCAAGTGGGAGCGAAAACATCAAAACAAGACAAGTCAATACTCCCAGGACAGGGACCAGCGGAACCCAAGGTGTCCTGAATGGCCTTGGAATATCGGGTTGTGTTTTTCGCAAGACCAGAACACCAATGCAAACCATTACAAATGCAAGCAATGTTCCGATGCTGACCAACTCGCCCACGACCCTGATCGGAACAAATCCGGCGAACAAAGCAATGAAAACACAAAGAAAAATATTTGATTTATAGGGAGTCCTAAACTTAGAATGTAAAACCGAAAAAACCTTTGGCAACAAGCCATCGCGGCTCATGGTAAAAAATACCCTTGATTGCCCCATCAGATCGACCAGGATAACCGAAACGTATCCAACCAGAATCGCCAGGATAATAGCGGGACTTAGCCATGCATAAGGAGTCTTTTCAATCGCAATAGCAATAGGCGCTGCACTGTTCTTAAATTCGGTATAATTTGCAAGGCCTGTCAATACATGGCCAAACAACACAAACAGGATCGTACAGATCACAAGTGAACCAATGATCCCTATGGGCATGTTTCGTTTGGGGTTCTTCGTTTCCTGTGCCATTGTCGCCACAATATCAAATCCGATAAAAACAAAAAAGATGACCCCTGCTCCACGAAAAATACCGCTGACACCAAATTCGCCGAATGTTCCAGTGTTTCTGGGTATGTAAGGAATGTAATTCGAAGGATTGATGTATTGCCAGCCCAATGCAATAAATACAACCACAATGCTCACTTTTAGCACAACGATAACGGCATTGAACAGCGCGGATGTCTTTACTCCCCTGATGATGACAAGTGTGATACCAACCACAATGAGTATTGCCGGAAGATTGAAAATCCCGTGGGTAACCGATCCATCCGCCAGGGTAACTGTCTCAAATGGGGAAATCACCAATTGAGGTGGCAGGTGTAGTCCAAAATTGGAGAGAAACCGGATCAAATATTGTGACCAGCTAATGGCGACTGTGGAAGCACCAACCGAGTATTCCAAAATCAAGTCCCACCCAATAATCCATGCAAACAATTCACCAAAAGTGGCATACGAATAGGTGTATGCACTTCCTGATACAGGCACAAGCGAAGCAAATTCGGCATAGCACAACGCACTGAATGCGCAGCCAACTGCTGCCAGCAAAAAAGACAAAGTTATGGCAGGTCCGGTATGGCTCGCTGCAGCAATTCCCGTCAACGAAAACAGTCCGGCACCGATAATAACCCCTATCCCAATGGCAATCAGGTTAAAAGCATTCAATTTCCGGCTAAGCGTATTTGTGCCGGTTTCGTATGCCTCTTTCTGTAAAAGGCTCAGCGATTTTTTTAGCATTGATTGTGAATAGTTTATAAAAATATGAAATACGAAAATCTTCGGGTAATATCAGGCCTTCATTCCCGATAATCCCCGAAGATTATAAATTATTTAATGATTATTCCTCTTCACCCCGTTCAGCACGATCACCCGAGATTTGATTGGCAAAGAAAATTGAATTGATCAGTAAACGGTCGGTTCCATGCCAGTAATGACGATAGGTGGGGTCTTCGGCAAATAGGACAACAATCCCTCTGCCAGTAGAGGACGCAATGATGGATGCCGAATTGTTGATTTTGGCGATATTTTGTTTCGACACATATCCGCTTATGTATGAGGATGGCAAATACTTTGCAATAGTTGAATATTTGTCCTTGCTGGATTGAAGGATTGTAGTCCCGTTTTTTGTGAAGAAGATTTTCCGGTTGGTCACGCCAAATGCAATCGGATTGGTAATGTCAATGTCAGCCAGGAAGATTCCACCATTTATTCTTTTCGCTGTTTCAGTATCATCTTTCGAAACATAGTCGATCCGCTCTGTTATGCCCCTTTTTGAAGAGGCAGAATCGGCCACGAGTTTTTCTTTGACCAACTCTTCTTTAATTGCCCACTCCGTTCCGCTTTTAAAAGTAATCAGAACGCCTCCTGCCGTAACCCAGCTTTTCAGTTTTGCAACATCCTCTTTCCCAAGTGTATTGAATACTCCACTTGTGAGGATGAGGGTGTTGTACCTGTTGAGCGATGCCCTTGCAAGACCGTTGATATCCAATTTGGTAACTGGTAAGTTCAAATGGTCATTCAGCAAAAACCAAACCTGGCCGGCCTCCGATGCACTGATCCCTGTTCCGGTAAAAAGGGCGACCTGGGGTTTTTTAATGGTTCGGATGTTGTTGCTACCCAGATCGATCCCCTTGATACTGAACCCTGAATTGGCTGAGGTGAATTTTACCTTCGCCAACTCTGCGGCCTCCTTTACAATTTTATATAAACTGTCGCCGTTAATGGTTTGTGAAGCTACCGGAATAACCAAAGAGCCGTAACCAAATTCCTGATCACCACTTATCGTCCTCGATGTGAAAGGTTTATGTGCGACCTTTACAACAATCTCTTTATCAAGTAAATAGTACAAAGCTTTTGATGCGTTATAATCCGACCAGTTGAGCAAATATGCATAACCTGCTTTACTCCCTTCTACCCCACCTTTTATTTCGGGAAGTGTGTTCACCTGATCCCCAAGTGCAAATGTCGCCGTGTTTACTTTGGCAAACTGGACTCCGTAAGCATGGGCGATCGACCAGGAAGTGTTGTCGTAATAAGTGCTGTCCTTCAATGGGGCAGTTTCGTCGAAAACAGAATGGACAATCCTGAAGTTTGGTTGCGATGCCGGAACGATATAGGCTTTACCCTTTTCGAAACGCTTACCATCAATTGTCAGGTCATTTGGAAGTGCATAAACTTTAATCTTGTGCTCAAGGGCCAATCCCAACAATTCCTGGGTCAAGGAAATGTCTTTACCATCTCCAAATACATAAGCTTTTGCAGCATTTGTTTTGGCCTGATCAAGTGCTGATTGAAAGAAATCCTTCTGCAATTTGAAAAGGTTTTCCTTTTCTGCTACCGCTCCCCTGACAGTTGCCAATCCGGTGGTCAAATGGTTCCGCACGGTAAACGGGAATTTAACAAGGCCCGATTCGCTTTCCTGGACCAATCCGCGTGAACTGCCCTGCTCAAAAGTTGCACCAACTGCTCCGAAGAAATCGGGGTATGTTGATCCATAAATCGGGGATAAATTATCAAAAGCTTCCTTGGTAAAATAAAGGGAACCAATTTTATCGAGAGCAGTTGCAAAATACCTTGCCAATGTGGTATTAAAATCATAGGATGCCTTGGGGATGATCGGGCTCTGGTTTTTTTCAGGCGATGGCTCAAAATAATAGGTACTGTTGGTTCCCATTTCGTGGAAATCGATTTGCACATTGGGATACCATTGATGAAAAAAAGCCACACGGTTTTTTGTTTCTATCTGGGCAACACTTAACCAGTCGCGGTTCAAGTCGGTCAGGAAGTGGTTTACCCTACCACCTGGCCACTGGTTGTTGTGTTCCTTATCAGCCGGGTCTGCAACTGGAGGGAAAGATTTATAGGCGTTTAGCCAGTTTGCTTCTCGATCGCGACCATCAGGGTTTAAAGATGGGTCGATCAGGACCACCGCCTCCTTTAACCATTTGTTTGTTTCTTCGCTCTTGTTGGCAACCAGGTAATAGGCTGTCAGCAAGCTCGCTTCACCACTTGATGTCTCGGCACCATGAACACTGTATCCCAATAAAACGACAACAGGGGAACTGCTTCCAAGTATTGGTTTGGAAGGATCAACCAGGGTAAGATGGTCCTGACGGATCTGCTCAAGGTTCTTAAAGTTATCGGGTGAAGTAACAGTAGCAATAATTTGTGGTCTTTGCTCATACGTTTTCCCAATTGCCTGAATATGAATTTTATTGGAAAGCCTTGCCAACTCATTGAAATAGGCGACAATCTGATCATGCCGCGTGTAGTGCGATCCGATTGGATAGCCCAGGAATTGTTCCGGAGTGGGGATAGCAGGATCAAAATTTCCAGCTTCGGGGAAAAAATAGCTTTGCTGTGCCTGAACTGTCAGGGCAAAAAAGGCAAAAATCAACAGACTTAAATTTTTTAATGTTTTCATTGTATCTAATTTTTGAGTTTTATTTTAATCATTTTTAATATCCGGGGTTTTGCACCACATCAGGATCGGACAATACGTCAGAATAAGGAATCGGGAAAAGCCAGAAATTGGTATTGGCCACGCCCAGGACCGTACCAACTCTTTTTGTCCTGACAAGATCGAACCAACGGTGAGATTCAAATGCGAATTCGAGGCTGTTTTCATCTTCAATCGCTTGTACGATATCTGCTTGGGTTGATCCTGTAAATAGCTGTACATCAGACCTTGCGCGAACCAGGTTCAGGTCACTGATTGCCCCGGTCAAATCCGGTGAACTTTTTTTGGCACGTGCCTCTGCCCTGATCAGGTATAACTCAGCGAGACGGATCAAATACGAAGGGTCGGTGCTTGATGATATGGTATTGTACAAAACACCATATACACCGGTTCCTGTTCCGGCAATCAGCGTCTTACGTGTCCCACCTATTGTTGCATCGTTCAATTTTGCAACCAATTGATTTGATGGTTTTAAGGTAAATTGGCCGCCCACCGTGCTTGGATACCAAAGGTTCCAGAAGCTATTCTTGTCATTTGACGAAAATGTCAATTCGAAAACAGATTCGGGCGATAAAAATGGGGCAGTAAAAAATGTCTTGTATGGTTTTACCAAAGAATATTTTGTCGAATTGGCAATCACCTGGGTTGCATAATTCTCTGCATCAGCCCATTGCTCGCGATAAAGATGAAGCCTTGCCCTTAATGCCCTGACGGTACTTTTTTGTGCCCTGTTTCGGGTTGTTGCATCTTCAGGAAGTAACGTTTCTGCAAGGACCAGATCAGCCAGGACCTGATCGTAGGTTTCGCTCAAAGTGCTCCTTTTGATCCCTTTCAGTGTACCTAAATCGGTAGTTGGTTTCAACTGGATTTGTACGCCTCCCCAACCCCGTGCCAGATCGAAATATCCAAGGGCCCGGATAAAATACGCCTCGCCCAGGATTTTATTTTTCTCGGTATCCGTGAGGAGCGGATCTTTAATATTCCCACTGGCTAGACCTGCAATGACTGAGTTGGAAGAATTGATGGCTTTGTAAATACCCTGATATGCTGAAACCGTGATCACATTGTCGGTTGGGACCGCATTCTGGTCCAATTGGAGGTACTGGCTCAAAGTGCCATTAAAAATGACATTGTCGGCAGTGATTGTTCCCAAAGTTGGATAACTTGAGGCATAATACCCCTGAACTGCATCGTATGCTCCTATTATTGCAGCCCTTGCAGTTCCCGCATCGGTAATTGCATTCTCTGATAGGATCGAGTCGGTAGGTGATTCTGAAAGATATTTTTCGCATGAAGCAAATGCCAGGCCTATAAAAATCAGATAGATGCCAGCCAAATATTGAATTGATTTTTTCATCTTTTTTGAATATTGAAATTAAAATGTCGCATTTAGCCCTACCTGAATTGTACGGGGTTGCGGAACTGTGGCCCAATCGTAACCTGCTGTATTCTGGTTGCCACCCTGGGAACTCACTTCGGGATCGAGCCCTTTATAATTGGTAAATGTTAAAAGGTTTGAAGCTGATACATTTGCCCTCAATTTCGCAATGTGCCATTTTGAAGTGATCGATTCAGGTATCGTATAACCCAAAGAGATGTTTTTCAAACGGATAAAGGAGCCATCCTCAAGATACCTGCTGCTCAGGCTTGCAACATTTCCGCCGTAATTGTTGGCCGAACCGCCATTCACAGTTGCGTCTCCACTATAGGTGGTCATCCTTGGAATATCGGTAACATCCCCAACTTTCTGCCACCGTTCCAACTGACGCGGCAAAAACCCAATGTTGTTTTGTGTACCCCCATGGACCATAAAGAAATCGTTCATATTCATGATTTTATTTCCCTGCTGGAAATAGAAGAACACATTCAACGTAAAGTTCTTGTAAGTGAATTCGTTGGTAAATCCACCCGTGAATTTGGGCAAGGCATTCCCAACGATTTGGCGGTCGGCGGAGGTGATTTTCCCATCCTTGTTCACATCATCATAGACGGCATTCCCTGTTTGCGGGTCAACATAAAGCTGTTTGTACAATTGGAACGAATTGACAGCATACCCTTCCCTGAGGATCGAAATATTCCTTCCTGAAGCTCCAAGCGAAATATCGGAAGGCAATCTTTCAATCCGGTTTTTGTTTGCAGAGATATTGAAATCGGTGGTCCACCCAAAATCCTCAGTTTTTACATTGACCGACTTAATCGCAAATTCGACACCTTTGTTGCTTACTGACCCGTAATTCTGCAAATAGGAACTAAAACCGGAACGATAAGGTACAGGTACGTTCAATAACAGGTCGAACGTGTATTTGTTGTAGTAATCAATATCAATGTTAACTCGGTTGTTCAGGATCGAAAACTCAGTGCCAACATCAACCTGACGGGTCGTTTCCCATGTCAGGTCGGGATTTGCCAACTGCGATGGGGCGGTCCCGGCTGTTTCGACATAGTTGTATCCGGCTGACCATAAACCCAATGCAGCGTACGATCCAATCCCATTCTGATTGCCCGAATATCCAGCACCAGCCCTGAATTTCAATTCATTGAATAACCCCAACTTTTTAATAAAATCTTCACGTGTCGCATTCCAGGTTAAACCGGCGGATGGGAAATATCCCCAACGGTTGTTCTTCCCAAATTTCGATGAACCATCGGCCCTGATGCTCCCATCAATCGTGTATTTGCTGTCGTATGTATATGTGGCTTTACCGAAGAACGAAACCAGCTTGCTTTCCGAACGGCTTGATGATCCTGATCTTGTGGCGGCCACTGAAATATCTTTAAGGGAATTGGTGGCAAATCCTGTTCCTGATGCGCTTAAAAATTGCTGCTGGACAGTGTTTAGCGTATTCCCAACCAAGGCATTGATATTGTGACGGTTGTTGCTTCCAAACGATTTAATCCAGGTGAGGACCTGTTCGCTTGTGTAAACAATATTCTTGGTATTGTAAGCGTCAGCGGCACCGTTTGTTGCAATTCCTGCACTAATAAGGGTGCTTGCATAATTGTTCTCGCTTACATCATTGTTGTCGAGGCTCCA
>CAIYPA010000245.1 GCA_903927965.1 uncultured Bacteroidia bacterium
CTTAATGATACGCACATCGTAAATAGGGCCTTTAAATACATCACCAATTTTCAAACGCTTCACATCGAAATAACGGTGGTTTTCCAAAAATAATTCAACGCTTCTTTCATTTTCGATAAATTTGCGCAACTTGGCCTGATCCAATGTCCTTGATACAGTGGGCATTCCGGTACGGGTCCTGATAACATCGAGCCGTGTAAAAGCCCGTTCAGATGGGCCGTCTGCCTCATTTGAAGCTTCCGCTTCGATCAGATAGAGTTCGGCAAGGCGCATATAAATACTCAATGGGGTCCATGGGGCACTGGTCACTTCATAACCATTCAGGAATTTCCTGGGGAAGTAAGCAAATTGGGTTTTGGCGACAATCGGCCCATTAAGCCCGTTCGCAACCGAAGCGTCCACGCCATCATAAATCTGAAGATTATAAGTTGGGGCAGTGGTGATCCACAAACAACCATTGTAGGCAATCGACTGGTGAAAACGGGGGTCGAGTTTTTTATAGGGGAAAGTGGGGTCGTTGGCAGGGGTAGTGATCGTATTGGTCCAATCGACCGATGTCCCATCTGTATTCTGATATTTCTCCACCTGGTTCTGTGTAGGTTCAGTAGGTGAATACCCGCTCATGTTGGTTCCGCGACCTGTCCAGTAAAGTTTATCAATGTTAGTCCCCTGATAGGTCCCAAAAATACATTCTGTATTTCCGAATTTGGGACGGTCCTCACAGGCTATTTTGTAGTTCTTGGTTTTGTCTGCATTATTCACGATGCTGTAACCATTCGATTCGCAATAAGTGATGGCTTCTTTTGCGGCATCGGCGGCCAATTTCCACCTGTTTTTATCGTAAGTCATAAAGCAAACCAGCTTCTCGTTTCCACTAAAATCGGTATAGGGACGGTCGCTGTTGAACAACGGGCTTGCTGCATAAAGCATAGTTTTGGCTTTTAACCCATACGCAAACGCCTTGGTCAACCTTCCAAACTCTTTCTCATCAGGCACTTTGGCAGGGAAATCGGGATTGGCAATCGAAGTGTCGAGTAATTTGATAATGTATTGATAGACAGAATCAACCGGGGACCGTAAAATCGCATACTCACTGGCATCATTGAGCGGTTTCCTAACAATAGGGACACCTCCGTAGCGGATGAACATCTCAAAATATTCGAAGGCGATCATTGTGGAACATTCAGCTTTGATCCTTTCTTTGACCTCTTTCGTGGCATCCGGAACCCTGTCTATATTTTGCTGAAGGATCAGGGCTTTGCGGATCGTTTTCCAATGGTTGTCGTAAATATCTTCACCATTTCCCCCGTTTACCGTAAACCAGGTAGAGGTGACACTTCCTGCATAGACGCGGTTGGCCGTATAACCATTTTGGGCAACATAACAGATTGCTTCATCCGTGATATCAGCAATCGCCGAACTGTTCAGTTTCATATTATGGGCGGTGGCGAGCGCCTTTCCCTGAAATTGATAGAGGTCGAAAAGGAGACGTTCTGCGTTTTGATATTTTGAGAATACCGAATCCACATTGAACGACGTTTGGGCTGGCATTTCAAGAAAGTTCTGACAAGAGGTGAACATTCTGATAAAGAGGGCCGCCACAATTGCAATTAAGATAATATTTTGTTTCATTTTATTGTAGCTTAATTATTAGAACTGAATGTTGCATCCAATATTAAATACCTTTAACTGAGGGTAAGCCATTGACTGTGAGGCCTGGTTCTCTGGATCGAGAAATTTGAGCTTGTCCCATGTGAAGAGATTTTGTCCACTCAGGAAGATTCTGAACGAGCTGACCCCAACCTTTTTCAAAATTGAATTTTGCAGCTTGTACCCAACCTCCAGATTTCTTAACCTGAGGTAAGATGCATCCTTTATCCACAGCGAAGAGTTAAAATAATTGCTCATGTCGGCATAATTGAGGGTCAGGCGTGGAATGGTGGCATTGGCATTGTTGTCGGGACTTCCTGCGTACCAACGGTTTTGGATATAATCCATTGCGGATCCATAAGCACTGAATGGAAGCAACATCTCACTACCCACCGACATGCTGAAATTTCCGGCACCCTGGAACAAAACACTGAAATCGAACCCCTTGTAGGAAAACCCACCCGAAAAACCGTAATTGATTTCGGGAAAGGCAGGATTGGCTATTGGTGTCTGGTCGTTTTCATCGACAACCCCGTCACCATTGATGTCGGCATACCTGACATCTCCAGGCCGTTGGGTTTTTGCAAACTGCTGTGGCCATTCATCGATCTCTTTTTGGTTGTTAAAGAAACCCATAAACTGATATCCAAAGATTTCGCCAACCCTTCTGCCGGTCCGGTTCAAGTAAGGATATGCTGCGTTCATCGCTTCATCCTTGAAAACCACCTTATTGCGGGCAAAAGAGTAATTGCCTTTCAACCAATAATTTACCTTTCCAATATTACTGCTCCAGCCTGCCTCTAATTCATATCCTTTGTTTTCGACGATTCCAATGTTATAGGCATCTTGAAGTACAGCGGCCACATGAGTCGGGGTAGTACTTCTGGCTGTCAGGATGTTGGAACGGTTTTCGAAGAAATAATCGGCATTGAAGGTCAGCTTATCTTTCAGAAACTTCATTTCAAGTCCATAGTTCTGTTTGAACGATTTCTCCCAGGTCACATCGGGGTTTCCCATCTTTCCTTCGGTAAAGCCTGTTTTTGAAACTGCATCTTCACCAAATATTGCACCTCCCCCACTAAGGTATTCTCCAGGGTAATACATAAACCGTGAAGTCCCCATCTTGTCGTTGCCAACTTCACCGTAGGATACCCGAAGTTTCAGGTAAGAAAGCAGTTGGTCACTGATCAGTTTTTTAACATATGGCTCACTGGTAACGACCCAACCAACCGAGAGGGCAGGAAACCAGCCAAACCGGTTGTTTTTTGGGAAGTTCTCGGAACCGTTCCTTCCCATGTTGAATTCGATGAGGTATTTCTGCATATAATTATAAGTCAAACGGGTAACAAGGTCCTGATAACCCAAAGGAATGCCGGGATAGGAAAGACTGTGGTACCACTGTTTTTTCTGGCTATACAACAATAATCCACTTACCGTGTGGTTTCCGAATTTATTGCTGTACTCAATGGCTGCCTCAGTATAGATCTTTTTTGCACGCGTGAAGGTTTCAGATGGGTCACTCAACACCCCATCCTCACTTGCTTTTCTCAAAATTGGTTCAAGTACCCCATCACCATTGATGTCGATCCTCTCTGCGGCATACAAAGCCGATGATTTTGAGAATCCACGGCTTTGCCCATAATCACTGTCATAAGAGGTCGTAATCCGAGCGGATAATCCTTTGGTGATAAAATCGAGTTTTTGGTTCAGCCCGAAATTCAGGTTCATCGAATTGGTCACGTAACGGTTAAAGCCGCCCCTTGTTGCAATGACCGCATTTCTGCCATTTGCCCTTGCAAGGGTGACAACTTTACCATCCCAAACCCCTGGCGTACCATTGGTGGCTGCCGAAAGGATACTCGAAAAGATACCACCGTTGGAAGTTTGCCTGTTGGATGAATACCCACCTACCGATATCGTTGCCTTTGTCGTTTGGGTAATATCGAGATCGAGGTTTGATCTGAAATTGTAACGTTTGAATTGATCGTTGTTGCTGTAATCGGTGTTAAACTCCTTCCATAAGCCACCCTGGTTTAGATAACTTAATGATACATAATATCTTGCTACAGATGTTCCTCCTGATATGTTAACATTGTGCTGTGTTTGTGGCGCCGATTTTTTCATCATCAGGTCAAACCAATCGGTACTCGGATAGAAAAGCCGATCGCTTCCATCTTTGAATTTCTCAAGTTCGGCGGCTGTAAACATGGGGGTTGCCGTGGGCGTATCGTTCAACTGAGCCTCAAGCTGCATCCTCGAAAAATCGTAACCATTGAGGAACTTTGGAAGGCGTGTAGGAACCTGAAGCGAAAAGTTGCCGCTATAGGTCACTTTGGCAGGACCCTCTTTTCCACGTGTTGTGGTAATCAGGATGACACCGTTGGCACCCCTGATCCCATAAACAGCAGTGGATGAGGCATCTTTCAATATAGAAATCGACTCTATATCGTTCGGTTCAATCTGCGAGAAAGGGCGCTCAACACCATCCACAAGGACCAAAGGACTTGCATTGGCATTGTCGAGGGTCCCGATCCCACGGATTCTAAGGGTTGTCTCATCGTTCCCGGGCTGTCCGCTCCGCTGGACGCTCAACAATCCCGGAACACGGCCAACAACGGCACTCGAAAGGTTGGGTAGCGGCGACCGGACCAGTTCTGCTCCCTTAACCGAAGAGATCGCCCCGGTAATTGTCGCTTTCTTTTGTACACCATAACCAACTGCCACAACCTCCTGCAGTCCGACAGTACTCATCTTAAGCTGTACGTCGAGGATGGTTTTGTTGGCAACATCAACCTCTTTTGGATCAAATCCAATAAATGTAAAAACCAGGGTTTTGGAGGTTCCGGATACTTTTATCCTGAACTTTCCGTCAAAATCGGTAACCGTACCGGTAGTTGTTCCCTTAAACACAACATTTGCCCCGGGAATGGGTTCGTTGTTGTCATCGGTAACCCGACCGGTAATACTCTTTTCCTGTGCATAAAGCACCGAAAAGGAGACAAACAGGGCAAAGAGAAAAATAAGTCGCTTCATTTTGGAAATAATACGTTTAGTTAATTATTCTGACACAATGTTAATTCGGTGTTAAAAAAAATGAAAGTAAAAAGTACATTTTATTTTCGGAAAGGTTTTCGGAAACGTTTTTATTTTCGGAAACGTTTCCGAAAATAATTAATTCGCCCATTTTCAGTTGGTTTTTCTATGTGCCTTTGAGGATGAACCTAATGTGCCTAGGTGTTTTAAACTTATTAGTTATAAAACCTAACACATTGGTGCATAGGTAAAACACAATAGGCACATAAGAACCTATTCATTAAATTTTTATAGGTATTTATTCAATTAAAATTTCTTCCCGAAACTTTTTCCATCCATTTCCATGCCTGTCTGCGTTCCCTGGAATCAACAAACATCCAACGATCGGTGTGTGAGTGCATTACCAAGGCGTTGGGAATTTGGGGAAAGATTTTAGTTACAGGAACGTCGAGAAAGGTAAATATTGCAAGATTTTTATAATCAGAGAGATAATCCTCAACATCGCGGGTTCCTCCGTTCTGGCAGATCAATACAGGACGCCCATTTAAACGATTCAACCGTTGAATAGCTCTTGCGCGGTAATCTGAAAGAGGCGAACCCCAGGCTGTACCCTTCCACTCCCTGACTCCATCGTAATGATCGTGTGTAATAAACCCGCACCAGAGTCTGGCAATCTCATCATCAAAAAGTCCAATGTAATTAACAGCAATAGCACCCCTTGAGAAACCGCAAAGGAAAACCCGTGATGAATCGCCACCAAACTCCCTGCAAATGCGGGGAACATTTCTTTTGGCATATTCAACAGTTGCCTGCTCGTCGCCCCACCAGGTGACCTCATTGTGATTATGGTCTTTAGCCACAAAAGGGAAAACGGCCCAAATGTATTTTCCACCACTAAGTCCATACCCAAGTGCTGCACCTTCCACCTCGCCCGAAGATCCTGAAGTTGGATACTTGTTTCCGGTGTACTCTACAATAACCGGCCACGAACGCCCCTTTTTACTCCATTCCGGATCCCAATCAGTTGGAAGGTACAGGATATGATGAACACTTGTTCCTTCATATTCAGTTGGTACAACAGCCACACGTTTTCCGGCAGAAGCAACTCCATTCTCCAAAACAGGAAGCCGAAGATCCTTTTTATCAGAATGGATCATTGACGGCAAACCCGAAAATACCAGGAGAATGAAGAGTCGTAACATGATTTGAAGAATTACTTTCTAAAAGCGCTTTTGGGGATATGATTGTTATCTCACCCCTTATTTAAATTGATACACTTTCACCCAATCGACATCCATACTGGTACCGTCGATCGCATCGGTGACCGCACCTGCCCATGAAATAATGGCCTCGCTCAGGTAAACAGGTGCAGGACTGTGACAAAACTCGTTTTTAGCCCTTCGCATTACCTTTCCATCAAAAGAATAGATCAGCGAATCTTTGCTCCATTCCAGGGCATAAGTGTGGTATTCTTTCGCAAGGTTCAACCCATTCTGGCTTGCGTCGAAAGTGGCAATATCGACCCAGGAAGTTCCATTGAAATATTGCACCTTGTAATTGTCGATCACTGAATTCCAGGTATCGCCACTGAGCCAGCCATTTACAAACTGGAGGCATCCGATTGTCTGATTGGCATTGAATTCAAATTCGATCCATTTATCGCCATTGTCCTGCGAGACCCAATGTTTTACAAGCCCTCCATCGGCCACATTCTGCACTTCATAGCCCGTGCCATAGTTCCCGCTGGCCGTTATTTTGGTTTGTGGATCGCGTGCAAAATTCACCAATCCTGCAACATCCTGATCTGCTGTTGGCGAGAGCGGTGAAGGGTAACCTGATGTATTTACATGGTAAATCCTGAATTCCTGGATATGAAAATGTGCCCCATAGGTTGAAGAGAACCTGATTCGCTTCGTCGTGACAGGAATCTCCAATTGGATCGATATGTCGGCCTTAGCCGAGGAGAAGCTAAATGATTTGGAGAAGCTTGGATGTGTTGAGTTTCCGGTCGCAGGATCGGTAGTCACATCGGTCCAATTGTGAATGTTGGTTGCCATTTCGAAAGGATAATGCCCTTCATTGATGTCGATCTCGAATTTTTTGCCAACCGTTGGATTGGTTCCGGTTGTGATCAGCCAGAAGGAGTTGTTTGTACCGGTTGCTGCTGCATATTTATAACGACATTCAAATCTCCCATATTGGAAAGTCTGTTTCGTCCAGATACTTGCAGAGGTCCACTCCTGACCGCCGCGGTTTTCTTTTTTGTTGTTCAGGTGGAGAATCCCATTTTCAACCACTGCATTTTCACGCCATCTGCTGCACAGGATATGGGTATTCGGCCCGTTTTGCGAAATCCATCCGGCATCAAGCTGTGCGTTGGGATAATTAAAATCGTCGCTCCAAACCAATTGCCATTCGGGAAGTTTGGGCTTTTCTGCTAAAGCAGTTTCTTTTGGGGTACAGCCATTCAATCCAAAATAAAACAGAAGCAATAGTCGGAAAGGAAATGGTATCATTGCTTAGTTTTTAAATTTCAGGATCTCGTCGCTGGTCACTGCCCTGTTGAAGACCCTGATATGCTGTAGATTTCCCTTGTAGCGGGTGATGGTTTTTTGTTGCAGGTTATCTTTCGATGCATCATTTTTTGTGGGAATGAAAACATCCGCAATCACCTGGAGTTGTTCTCCAACATCTCCGAGTCTTCCAGCCGTAGAGACGTCTTTTGTCTCTTGCCTGATTCCATTTTCTATTTTTAATCGTTTTCCACTGACAAAAACCTGAGCCGTTCCCCTGTCGAAAATACAGGTAATGAAACAATCTTTGTGTGGTTGATATACCTCTGATACAAGAACGTCATGATGGTTCTCTTTACTTCCGATCCTGAAAATCAATCCTCCGTCTTTGGTAAGTTGAAGAGCCCAGCCCGAGTTGCCTTTTTCCGGGATTCGTGCAATGGGAGTCATGTTGGCCAAAGTATCCGCATTCATTGAAAATGAAACGGAGATTGCATCCCCGAGTCCTACGTTTCGATCGAAAAAATAGAATTTCTGATCCCCTGAAAAATGGATGGGTTCGCTTTTGGCCAAATGCCAGATTGGATCGCCCACCAGGACAAAGGGTTCGGCTTTTGGCATTTTTAGACCTTTCGGGAGTGGTTTATACAACTGCACGTCATCAATCTCCAGCCATTGTCCGGCTTCTCCTTCGGATCGGAAACCCACATTGACCTTGTTATTGCTTACCAGGATGTCAGGAATCGAAATCTCAGTCCATTTATCGCTTTTGCTGATTTTAACATCCTGATCCTTTCCGCCAAAATCATTGACAAACATCACGGCACTATTTTGTCCACCCGAACAGCGAACACGGGCCGATAAACGGTAATGGCCATTCATGATATACTCCAGTTTCTGACTCGTAGAGGCTGAATAGGCACCCAATTTCGACCCTTGATTCAGCTGATATTTATCCCTGTAGGCCTTCCCCGCAGATATCCACGACGCCCCATCAGTACTGGATTGCCTCCATGCTACTGGTTTCAGAGAGTCTGTCTTATCCTGGTTGTATTCAAAATTTCCGTTGGGCAGGATGTTTACTCCCGGATAATCTTTGGCATAATATCGAAAATAATCAAACAAAGATTCACCCGGCTGTTTCTCCTTCTCCACTTTGCCAAAACCATTCAGCGCTGTGAGCCATACCTTCTGCGCGGCAGTTAGTTCCTTCCATTCCGCTTTGGCTACCACTTTCCCATTGTCGTAAAAGATAACCCCATCCGGCGTATATTCAAATGCATCCAGCAGCCATCCATCCTCCCTGTAACTCATTGGCACCTTTGCCCGGTGTGGCCAGGGTACTTCAGTATACTGCTTTGGAGAAATGTGAACATACAAATTGTTATCTCCCAAAAAGGTTTTTGAATCAATTTCATAGGAGTCAATTTCAAAAATGCGGTTGTAAACCTCCGGATCCGCGCCACCTGCCTGCCAAAAAGCGGAATGGACACCAGTTCCCGCCATAAATGGCTTGGACAGGCATTCGTAATAGCCATAACCAAACTGGTGCTTGCTGATCAAACCTCCACCGGTATTTTCCTGAATGCCATTGATTGTATCCTGCCTGACTGACACGTGGAGAAATCCTCCCGAAACATAGACATTTTCCTTCCTGTTAAGTGCATTGAAGCTGCCTCCCTGCCGCCGATCCATCCTGTACGACCAATCATTTTCGCGGATACTTCTGCCATCAAAATTATCTTCAAAAAGCAGTTGATAATCCTTTGAAGGTGGCTGTGCAAATAGTACATCACCCGAAAGTAAGACTACCAAAAAACCTGATAAACGCAAATATTTTTGTAAATCCAATATCTTTTTTCTCATTTTCTCATTTTCTCCGCTTCTCATTCTCTCATCTTCTCATTTTCTCTGCTTCTCATCTTCTCATTCCCTCTCTCATTTCAGCGATTCAAATGATAAAAAGAAAGGCTGGCCATTTAAGCACCAGCCTTTCACACACCAAATCAACTAAAACACATCAACTGTATTCTTATCAACTATTTACCAACCAGGGTTTTGTCCCAAACCTGGATTTAAGTTCAATTCTGTTTCAGGAATAGGCCACAGATAATCACGGCTCTTGTTGAAGTTCGTCCTGATCAACACCCTGTAATCAGTGGAAGGAGAACCAACATAGTTTGTTTCATCGTAAACAGGATCCCCATAAGAGTCAAATGTTACAGCTGGATATACGCTATATTCTCCTAAAAGCGGTCTGCCGAAGATAGGCCTGGTCATGATCACCTCTGCACGTTTCCAGCGAAGAAGGTCATCCCATCGCAGGTTTTCGTTCCAGAGTTCAATTTTGCGCTCATAACGGACAAGATTTCTCATATCAGACTGGCTTAAAGCAACACTTACAAGCGGCATATTCACGTCACTACGCCCCCTCACCAGATTGATGGCATTCAGACAGTCGGCATCAAGCTGGTT
Source organism: uncultured Bacteroidia bacterium (assembly GCA_903927965.1). Lineage (GTDB taxonomy): Bacteria > Bacteroidota > Bacteroidia > Bacteroidales > Prolixibacteraceae > JAAFHB01. Next base: position 9,672 of record CAIYPA010000245.1, read on the forward strand.
CAGTTCGATCTTGGCTTCAGCATAGGTCAGCAACACCTCCGCATAGCGACAAAGCATAAAAGGAGTTTCACATTGGGTCAGTTTGGCGACATATTTGAAATCATAATATTTGCGCACCAAATAGCCTGTAAATGAGGTATATACAGTGGCTGCATAACTATCCAGGTTCTTTACAGATGCACCCTGATCGTTCAATGTTGTCGTCTTATCCATACGTGTCTCATAAACATAACCATTCCACATATCCCCAGGAACGACAAAACAATAACGCAAACGTGGGTCACGATTGTCATACGGCTTTGTCTTATTGTACAAAGGCGACTTGCTTATGTCTTTTCCATCCGTACACTGATAGGAATCCATCATGTTCTGGGTCGGAACAATAGTTGTATAACCGCCTGAAACAGAACGGGCAGAAGTAAATTGCGGAAAAGCTGTCGCATTGTTCGCACTATAAAGGTGCATATTGGTCAATATTTGCTCAGTATTGGCCGCGCTGTTCAAAATGGTCTCTGTGAACAAAGTTGAATATTTGGGCATCAAGCTGTATTGTTTGGAATCGATCACCGTTTTTGCGGCTGCGGCGGCTGTTGCCCAATCGTTGTTTTGGAGGGCAGCGCGTGCCTTGTAGGCCATTGCAGCTCCTGCGGTAATGCGTCCAAGCGTTTTTACTGTTGAGCCTGTCAATAAAGCATAAGATTGATCAAAGTCTGCGTAGATCTTCTTCAATACTTCAGCCCTGGCTGTTCTGGTAACTGCTTTTCCATCAGCCACAGAAGAGACAGGTTTGTCAAGGTAAACAACGTCTCCAAACATATTCGTCAAACGAAGATAATAATTGGCACGCAGAAAATATATTTCGCCCTGGTACTGTTTGATTTTATCGGCAGTGAGTGCAGCTTTGTTCGCGTCAATCTTCTGAAGCATCAGGTTGCAACGTGCAATTCCCTGGTACATGTTGAGCCAAAAAGTTCTGAACTGACCCTCTTTAAAATCCAGAACAGACATCATCACATTTTGCGCAAATCCTCCACCGCGGATAAAAACGGTTTCGGCTAACGCGTCGTAACTGAATTCAGGTACAAAATAACCATTGTTCCCTGCTACAATAAAGCTGTAACAAGCATTCACACCGCCTTGGATTTCCGTATCGTTGGTGTAAAAAGTGTCTGCTGAAGGTGAATCCAGCGGATAGCGTTCCAGTGCCTTGTCACAACCGGTAACAAGCAGAAACACCAATAAGGCCACGTATAGTAAATTCTTCTTCATCTTTTTATCTATTTATTTCTTGTTATTTAAATTCACTAAAATTTTACTTCCACTCCAAATGTGTAAGTCGAGAGCAGCGGCACATAGTTATTCGTACTTTCAGGTGATTCAGGGTCCATTCCTACTGGCATTTTACTGACAGTAAATACGTTGTTGCCGTTGGCATAGACACGCACACCCGAAATACCTGTATTTTTCAGTAGGCGAACTGGTATAGTATAACCCAACTGAATGTTCTTCAAACGCAAATAGGCAGCATTGACCAGCCAGAAAGATGATGACTGCAGGTTGTTTGACTGCTGGTTAATCGACAACCGCGGATGGGTTGCATTAGGATTGGGATTCCCTTCGTACCAGCGGTCAAGGTGCTGCACAAGCGCAGTGGATGCATTTTGGAACGGATAAGCATCCCAACCTGAATCATAGCTGTCACGTTTCCCTACCCCCTGGAAAAACATTGAAAAGTCAAAACCCTTGTAAGACGTGTATAAATCAAGAGAATACACATATCTGGGTATCAGATTGCCAAGAACAGCGCGGTCACTTCCTGTAATTTTATTGTCAGCATCCAAATCCTTATAACGGATATCCCCTCCCTGCAATTTTCCATACTGGGTAACTGGATAAGCCCTAGCCTCGGTAAATGAGCTAAAAAGTCCGTCCGCCAGCAAACCGTAATAAGAATCAATTGGTGAACCCACTTGTCTGACATGGGTACCACTTACCTGTGGAGCCAGACCACCCAGATCCGTGATTTGATTTTTTACGTCTGATAAAATTCCGGTGACTTTGTAATAGAATTTCCCAATGGTATTGTTGTGGGAGATCGTTATATCATAACCCTTGTTTTCCACTGAACCCGCATTCTGTTTGGGTGAGTTGGCATAACCCATAACGCCAGGTATGGCCATATTGAGCAGAATATTGTCTGTTTGCTTCTTGTACCAGTCGAAGCTTACATCCAATTTACCGCCAAGGAAAGATAAATCCGTACCAAAGTCGATCATGCTCGTTGACTCCCAGGTGATGTCATTCAAAGCATAATTGACCGGCGCATATCCGGGATTAAGCACACCACCAAAAACTGTGTATTGATTGGTAGCGATGGTAAGGATATGATACAAATTAAACTTTACATTCTTGGTGCAATTGAATAGTTCCATTCACCATGAAAATTGTTTTTTTCAATATTTATTTTGCTCATTTCTTCATCTGTAATTTTAATTCCTTTCTCATATATTGCTTCGTCTA
>CAIYPA010000246.1 GCA_903927965.1 uncultured Bacteroidia bacterium
AATTCCTCAAGTTCCGAAATCGACATCTTGTCCTCTTTGGCAAAGAAGGAAACCATCTCCTGGAATGAATTGCTGAAATAGTTTTTGATAAAACCCTTCATATACTGTTTGGTATAAGCTTGTTTCGAGATCAGCGGATAATATTCATGGGTATTGCCATAAGCTGTATGACCAACGAACCCTTTTTTTTCCATGATCCGGATAAAAGTAGAAACAGTGTTGTATGCAGGTTTTGGATCGGGAAGCTCGTCGATCAGGTCTTTTACGAACCCTTTTTCGAGTTTCCAGAGGATTTGCATCAATTGCTCTTCCGCACGTGTCAGTTCCTTTGTGGTGTTCATCTTTTTAGATCTTAAAGTAATTCAAAATTAAATAATCGGAGAGCGGATTCCAAATCTATTGAACTATTTATTTCGTTAAAAAACTAAAAAATTAGTTTAATTGGACAAAATTTTTTTAAATCCTGAGTGAATGTATTATGAGGTATAAATTTTTTGTTTTCATGATTTTCAATTTTTATTGTTTTGCGCAAAACTGTTAATAACAGACCAAATATACAACTAAGAAATTAGTTTTGGTACTAAGATATTAGTTAATGATTGTTAAATTAATCTTTCCAACACATTTATATCACTTTCTTTATTGCTGAACATCTGTAATTAATTGATATACAATATGATATATTATTTTAAGCTATTGAATATTTTTTTGAGTACACTTTGAAAAGATAATGACCAGAAATGCCACGAAGTCACCAAGACACTAAGATTTCACAAAGAATAGATGTTCTGAATATTTACTTGGTGAGGCTTTCGTGTTTTTGTGTCCTGATGGCAGAAGACAGTTAAACATCTCACCACCTGTTCTTCCACCAAGCTTTAAGCCTTTCCAGGATTTTCTCTTCTGTAGGGTTTTGCTGGGGAGTATAAAACCGTCTGGTTTTGATTTTCTCTGGAAGAAAATCCTGATCGACAAAATTGCCTTCATAGGAATGGGCATATTTATACTCCTTACCATATCCCAAATCTTTCATAAGCTTGGTTGGCGCATTCCTTAAATGAAGTGGAACTGGCAAATGTCCCGATTCACGAACTTCCGCCAAAGCGGCATCGATTGCCTGATAAGCAGAATTGCTTTTGGGGGATGTGGCAAGGTATATCGTACATTCCGACAGGATGATACGAGATTCAGGCATGCCAATTTTATGGACTGCGTCGAAAGTATTCTGTGCCATTAAAAAAGCATTGGGATTGGCCAGGCCCACATCCTCAGAGGAAAGGACAAGCAACCGTCTGGCAATAAATTTCACATCTTCGCCACCTTCGATCATTCGGGCCAGATAATAAACTGCCGCATCAGGATCGCCGCCCCTGATACTTTTAATGAAAGCTGAGATAATGTCAAAATGCATCTCCCCATTCTTATCGTACAAGGCCAGATTCTCCTGCAACCTGGAAGTGACCAGGTCGTTTGTAATTGTGATCTCCTCATCTGTTTCGGCATTTACGACAAGTTCGAGTACATTCAGAAGTTTCCGGGCATCACCGCCTGAGAAACGCAGCAAGGCTTCGTATTCCTTCAAAATAATATTGCGTTTACTAAGCTCATAATCAGCGGTCAAGGCATTGTTTAAAAGAATAAGCAAATCTTCTTTTTCCAATGATTTAAGGACATAAACCTGACAGCGGGATAGGAGAGGGGAAATCACCTCGAATGACGGATTTTCGGTTGTGGCTCCAATTAGTGTGACCAATCCCTGCTCAACAGCACCAAGCAATGAGTCTTGTTGTGATTTACTGAACCGGTGGATTTCGTCGATAAACAATATGGGGTTTGGAGCCGTGAAAAATCGATTGTTCCTGGCTTTATCAATAACATCCCTGACATCCTTTACTCCTGAATTGATGGCACTTAGAATATAAAACGGACGGTTTAAAGAATTTGCAATAATCTTTGCCAACGTGGTTTTCCCAACTCCTGGCGGGCCCCAAAGAATGATTGAAGAGAGATTGCCCGAATCGATCATTTTACGCAAAACGGCTCCCTTTCCTACCAGGTGTTCCTGGCCGATAAATTCATCAAGACTTTTGGGCCTTAAACGTTCTGCCAAAGGTTGATTTCCCATATTGCTAATTAATAATAACTTAGAACATCCAACCTTACCTTAATTACAATACCTTTTAATTACATTATATGATTCAGTCAGTCCCAATTCTCCGGCTTTGCTCAAATCAAGGGAACCTCCTTCCATGTCATCCAGGAAGATTCGGGTTAGGCCCCTGTTAAAATAGGCTTCAGCAAAATCTGGTTCTAGCTCAATTGCCTTTGAATAATCGTTTATCGCACCAAGGTAATCTTTCTTTTTTACCTTTGTATTTGCCATATTAAACCAAGCAAAGATGAATCTTGGGTTCATGTAAATAATTGATTCATAATCTTTTATTATTTCTTCAAAATCCAATATCTCCTCGTCTTTTGGCGCATTGGCTGCTGCTTTTGTTCCATTGATATTCAAAGTAGTCGGTTCTGGAAGGATACCTGGTTTTCGGATAAAATCGACTCTTTTGGTAAGTGCATTGGCCCTGCTGAAGTAAGCAAGTAGATTCCGTCCGTCATTTTTTATCGCTTTATTGTATTCATCGATTGCCACATTGTAATTTTTAAGCTGGTCGTAAATAATACCTTTGATAAAATGTGGATCGGAACCTTTTTTACCAGTTTGTATGGCATTGTCCCAAAAGCGGATATTTTCATTGTATTCTTCCCTTCTCCAATCTTCAACGTTCATTGGTTTATTGGTTATCAGTATAAAGGGTTGGTTGTTATTTTTGCGGTTAAGAGCATCAACTTCCATACTATAGTATTGTAGCTTTTCATAGTCAACCGAATCTTTGTGGAAGATCGAAAGTACAAATTCTGGTTGCAATTCAATATTGACATTCCGATTCTGGACCATCCCTCTTGTAATTTCAGTTTCTGTAATGTCTCCACCTTCATTTACAACAATATTTCGCCTTGATCGTTTTCTTGTGATTGGGCCTTTGCCATTTTCCCTTTGAACTGAAATTGAATCCTTGTCCATTTTTGTAGGGTCATTTTGATTTAAACCAGACACTTGATTAGATGTGCCACTACTGGCAGCGGTCAACTGTCCTTGTCCAGGAACGTTCTGATTTTGAGTTGGTGGCTTTCCAGTTGCATTTTGTTGCTGTGCTGTTTGTTGGTTTGTCGTAGGATTGGAACCTCCGTTTTTACCTGCTGGATTCTGATTTTTTTGTCCCTGACTTGGCGTAGGAAGTACAAAACCATATTGCCTGCGTTGCTTTTCCTTCTCTTCTTCGGCGTTTAAACGTTTTTTGAACTGGGCAAATTTCGGGTCAAGCTGTTCTGCAACTGCGAAATCCGATTCTGATCCAGGGATTTTTAATGATTCTTTTGCTATACCCCTGTTCAACCAGGCCACTGCAATATCGGGATCCAATTTGATTGCCATATCATAATCTGGAATCGCTCCTTGGGTATCTTCGAGTTTGTGCTTAACAATTCCCCTGTTGACGAAGGCTTGGGCCATTTTAGGGTCTAACCTGATACATAAATCATAATCCTTCAGCGCCCCTGCATAATTTTGTTTTTCAAATTTCGCAATCCCACGCATAAGGTATGCACCTGCAAAATGAGGCCTTATCTTGATCGCTGCATCACAGTCTTTTATTGCACCATCAAGATCGTTTTTCATCTGTTTTGCAGAACTTCTGTTGAGGTAGTTGTTGGCAACCGATGGATCGAGCTCAATTGCTTTGGTATAATCCGCAATCGCACCATCAAAATCTTCCATTGCAGCTTTGGTAATCCCCCTGTTGTTGTAAATGGCTTGATCATCGCTTTTGTACTCAAGTGCCTTTGAATAATCATTTAGGGCTTCCTTATAATTTTTGAGCTCGTAATTTGCCATACCACGATACATGAAAGCTTCAGGATAAAATGGCTTAATTTCCAGTGCTTTATCGTAATCGTTTTTTGCACCCCTGAAGTCGTCAATATAATGTTTGGCCATTCCCCTGTAAAAATAGGGTTCGGGGAGATTCGGTCTGAGTTTTATGACTATATTTAGGTTTTCGATTGCGCTAACATAATTACCAAAATAGATCCGGCTTCGACCGATATAAAAGTATTGATCTGTATTGAGTTGCGAAAAAGAAGGCCATGAAATGACCGTGAGTAAGAATATTGCAAATATTTTCTTCATTAGCGCGAAAATTGCTGTTTATAAGGCATCAAAAATAACAAAATAGTTTTTGCTGCCGGAGTTGAGATTTTAATTTTAAAGTAATAAAGCATAAAGCATGTTAAATCGGTGTGAATGGTGTTTAAAGGACGATTTATATCGTGAATATCATGATAAGGAATGGGGTGTTCCTGTACATGATGATCAGAAATTGTTTGAGTTTTTGATCCTTGAAGGTGCTCAGGCAGGGTTGAGTTGGCACACTGTCTTGCGAAAAAGGACTTCCTACAAGAAGGCATACGATGCATTCGACATGAATATTGTAGCTCATTATGGAGAGGATAAAATCGCTGAGCTTTTAATGAATAGTGGAATCATCCGAAACCGGTTGAAAATTGAAGCATCGGTTAAAAATGCAAAAGCTTTTTTGACGGTACAGGAAAAGTATGGGAGTTTTGACCGTTATATTTGGGATTTTGTTGATGGTAAGACTATTCAGAATAGATATATGTCTTTAAAAGAGGTGCCAGCTGAAACTGAAATATCAAATGCTATCTCTAGGGATATGAAAAAAAGAGGTTTTTCGTTTGTTGGTTCAACGATTATTTATTCTCATATGCAAGCAACGGGAATGGTAAACGATCATTTAACCAGTTGTTTCAGGTATCAGGAACTTGGTGGTATTATTTAATAATTATTGATATTAATATTAAAGAAGTTCGCCTTCGTCGAAATTGCGCCTTTCGCAAACATTGCCTTCGGAATCTGTGATAAAGATGTGACGTACCTGAAATGAGTCGCGTATGATGAATTCATAACTACTGTTACAGTCTGTTCTTTCAATGTAAATACTGCTCATGATCTGGCCAAATTTCTCGAGTTTTTCCCGAATGGAAGGATTGAGCATGTCGATCTTGAAATTTGTCTCGGTTTTTAACCATGTACCAGATTTCTCAAACCAGGCAATCTGTTCAATGCCATTAACCCGGAAAATAACTTCAAATTTTCCTTCTTTTTCTTTGGACCATTCAACATTGGTAGCACCAGGAAATAAGAGATTAAAGGATTTTAAAAGGGTTTGACCTGGTGTATTGGGATTTATTTTGAATAAATATTTAAGAATAAAATCTTTCATCGAAAACAGTTTTAGGCTTTAGACGTATTTTAAGGTAAAAGTCACAATTTTAAGTATAGCTTAATTTTACTTATATTGTTCTTTATAGAGGAAGGCCACACGGTCGCGGGCGCGCTTAAGTCTCATTTTTGTTGCACTTTCACTAATCTTCAAGGCCGTTTGAATATATGCAATCGGAACATTGTCAATATAGTGCATGGTGAGCAACGCTTTTTCTTCGGGATGGATCAGTTCAAGAATATTCATCAGCCTTTCACTACTGATTTCTTTTTCGTTAAGTTCATCGATCACATCCGGCATTTCGTGCTGGCTGTTCCAATCCGGATAGTTCATTTTCTTCTTGGTCCGAAGGTACTCTATACAGTTATTATAGGTGATTGCATAAAGCCAGGTCGAGAAGTTGGATTCTCCCCTGAAATCGGCCAACCGTTCGAATACTTTGCAAAATATATCCTGAACAAATTCTTGTGCCAGGGTCTTGTCTTTCAATAGGGAATAGCATTTATCGAAAACCTTTTCAGAATATCTGTTGTAGAGTACTTCAAAGAGGTTTGTATTGTGCTCTTGTTTAATAAGCCTGATGATTTCTTTATCTGAATATTCCTTTACAGAATTTTTTTTTGACATCTTTATTACGATAAGACTTTAAAAATTAAGATCATATAAAAATTCACAGGTCAAAATTAAAAAAAAAATTAAAATATTGTGACCTTAACACCTGTTTGCGTCTAAACATTGTATTTAAAAATTGAAAATATTTATTACATTTTAAATTTATCTTGGAAATTATGAAAAAGGGATTATTAAAACTCGTTGCTTTTAGTTTTTTAGTTGTAACATTGGCTAGTTGTGCCAAAGCTCCTGTAGCTGAAATCGAAGCTGCAAAAGCATCAATTGAAGCCGCAAAAACTGCTGGTGCTGATCGTTATGTACCTGAATCATTTAATGCTGCTTCTGAAGCGTTGAAATCAGCTGAAGCTGCTGTTGCTGAGCAGGATTCAAAATTTGCATTATTCAGAAATTATGATGCAGCAAAAACAACTCTTGCTTCTGTAGCTACACTTTCAACAAAAGCTGTTGAAGAAACAACTGCAAAGAAAGCTGCTTTAAAAGCTGAAGTAACTCAGGCCGTTACTGATCTTACGACTCTTATTACTGACAATAAAGCATTGTTGGCAAAAGCACCTAAAGGAAAAGAAGGCAAAGCTGCTCTTGAGGCAATTGGTCAGGAAATCGCAGTTGTTGAAACTGTTAATACTGAAGTTACTGCCGGTCTTGCTAACAACGAAGACATCTTAACACTTTCTGGAAAAATCAAACCAGCAGTTGAAAAAGCAAAAGCTATCAACACTGAATTGACAGATGTTATTGCTAAAGTTAAAGGCGGAAAAAAAGCAAAGAAGTAATTCTTTTGAGCCTAAAAAAACTCTGACCCCCGGAAGATTTTCCGGGGGTTCTTTTTGAGGTTATTTTAACAAAATTAGTACTGCATGAAATTGGGCTGGAAAAAAAGGTTGATTATTATTTTGGGGATCCTGATCTCTGTCACCGTAATGGTATATGCTGTTCTGATTTTGGCTATGGATAAACCTCCAATGGCTGAATTCACCACTTGTCAAGGGCTTCTCGGAAAAGCCAAACGGGCCAATGCAGATGTTTATGCCCCTGAATATTATCAAGCTGCCGAAAAAAAATATCAGGCTGCACTTCTTGAATGGAAAATTCAAAATGAAAATGTTTTCTTTTTGCGTGATTTCACAAAAGTTAAGGCGTTGATCCTTAGTGCGATCATAAAGGCACAAGAAGCAAACGTTTCTGGCGGTGCAAACAGGAACTCCTTGAAGATGAATTATCTCAAAGAAGTCGAATTATTGAAATCCAAACTTGACAATTACCATGATGTGTTTATTCACCTTCCGCTTAAAGTAAGTGTTAGAAAAAACTATGAGTTTGGTAAACTTTCGTTGGAACAAGGTCTGAATGCTTTTAATAAGGGCGATATTATGCTTGCATCAAAGAGGTTGAATGATGGTAAAGTTAAAATTAGTGTGGCGGACAAAGAAGTCAACGCACTGCTAAAGGACTATTTCAATAATTTTTCAAAATGGCAAAATTGGTTTAATACAACTGTCAAGCAATCGGCACTTAATAAAAACCATGCTATTATTGTTGAAAAAATCAAACATAAAGCCTACCTTTACTATAATGGAAAATTAAGTAAAGAATACGATGTTGAATTCGGTCGTAATTGGATTGGTGATAAACATTATGCTGGTGACAAAGCCACGCCGGAGGGAATGTATAAAGTTATCAAAAAGAAATCCAGTGGCGACTCAAAATATTACAAGGCTATGTTGATCAATTATCCCAACGACGAAGACCTTGCATTATTTAATATGAATAAGCGCCAGGGAACTATTTCTAAAAACACCCGGATCGGCGGATTAATTGAAATCCATGGCGAAGGTGGCAAAGGTGACGATTGGACTAGTGGTTGTGTGGCGTTGACCAATAGCGAAATAGACGAACTTTTTAGCATGGTAGCAGTTGGAACACCGGTTACAATTATCGGTTCACGGATCTCTCTTGCAGAATTATTAAACTAAAGGATAATATAATGGAAATAGAAGACAAAAAACAAAAGCCTTTCCTAAGTGTGGTTATTTGGATTATACCCCTATTACTTTTAAGTTTAATTGTTTTGATGATCGTTTATACTCCTGATTTTCAAAATAGTGCATTTAAAATGAAATCTTTTTTTTCGGGTTCTGTGAACTATGCTAAAAACTCATTGAATGGTGGGAATTCAAGCTTAGTCAAATCGCGTCAGAAAATTGCTTCAATTGAGAATAAACTTGATAAACTCAAGCCTGTTAAGCCTTATATTGTCGTTAATACAACTGAAAACAGATTTTCACTTCGGGATGTTAGCGGGGATACGATTAAAACAGGTATGTGTTCAACAGGGAAAAATGAATTGTTGATAGCAGGGAAAAAGCGGATTGTATTCAAAACCCCCAAAGGGATGTTTACTGTAAAAAATAAACAACAAGCACGACCGTGGGTGAAACCGGATTGGGCATTTATTGAAGAAGGATTACCAGTACCCTCGGCCCGTTCTGCTGATCGAATTGATTATAATACATTAGGCGATTATGCGCTTGAAATCGGTGATGGTTATATGCTTCATGGTACCTTGTATCAGCGTTTTCTGGGTCTTCCTGTTACCCATGGATGTGTACGGCTTGGGGATAAAGATCTTGAACTGATTTACAATACATTGAGTAAAGGATCGAAAGTATTTATTTATTAATGCTCTCTTTATGAAGAATAAATTAGCTTTTTGGCTGATAACCTGTATTTTAAGTATTTTTGTTATTTATATTTTGGTAATTTCTATTGTGATGCCCGTGATGACCAAGACTGCTTTACCTAAAGTTGTCATCAATGCCCCTGTTGTAAAAGAAAAATCTGGGAAGGGTAAAACGGAGAATCCCAATCCCAAAGAAGAGCCAATTCCTGATTCATTGGTTGCAAAGAGTAGCAAAGATGGGCTAAAAGATATTTTTGAACTTAGGAAAAAAGAAAATTGGCTACAATCACGTTTTGAACTTGCAAGCGAAGATTCGATGTATCTGGTACTTGATTTGACTCATAATTCTGCAGTAATAGAAATGAAAGGTATTGTTTTGCATGAATGTAAAGTAATCAAATCCGAAGTTAGCAATTCAATAACAATGTTCCAGAATGAAACATTGTTAAATTGGATGGCAGAACCTTTTACTGTTAAGCGTGTTGACTCAACAATTCCAAAAATATCGTTTATTGAAAAGATTGCCCCTAAAGATACAATTGAGGCCAATAAAGTTGAAGTGGAACCTAAAATGCCAGAACTTGAGGACGTATTTATTGTAATGGATTTTGACCGAAACCTTCGATTAGTTATTCAACAGAATGAAAAACCTACCGAAAAAGGCCAGAAAGTAATTTCGGACCTTCGCTGGAAATACCAATTGGCCGAAATCAGAAGGACAGTACAATCACTGACGAAATTTAACCGTCAACCATCGATGCCTCAGATTACGATCGTTCTCCCAAAGTCGGATGCTACAATTCTTTACAAATCTCTTCCTGTCAATATTAAAATGATACTTAAGATGTAACCTGAAACAATATTAAAAGGGAAATTTCAATTTGCATTTTTGAAACTCCCCTTAAATTATAAAGGATTGTTATTCAACTGTTACTGATTTTGCTAAGTTTCTTGGTTGGTCAACATCACATCCTCTTAAAACGGCAATGTAATAAGAAAATAGTTGCAATGGCACGATTGCCAGTAAAGGTGTTACCGCCGGATGAGATTTTGGTATTTCAAATAAATCGTTGACCATCTCTTTCAGTCCATCATCACCTTCTGTAACCACCGCAATAATATTCCCTTTTCGGGCTTTCACTTCCTGTATATTACTGACAATTTTCTCATAATAGCTATCTTTTGCAGCGACAACGATTACTGGAAGATTATCATCAACCAATGCGATGGGGCCGTGCTTCATTTCTCCGGCTGCATATCCTTCAGCATGAATATAAGAGATTTCTTTCAGTTTCAATGCACCTTCAAGTGCTACAGGGAAAAGACATCCCCTTCCCAAATATAATGCATTAACCGCATCCCTATATTTTAAGGCAACATTTTTGATGTGAGGATGTTTTATCAAAATTGACTTTAATTTTTCAGGTATCTCGGTCAATTCATTGACTAAATTCAAAAATATTTCATTCGATAATTGTCCTTTCTTTTTTGCAAGTTTCAATGCCAACAGAGTCAGGACCGTTACCTGAGCTGTAAATGCCTTTGTAGATGCTACTCCAATTTCCACGCCAGCATGGGTGTAAACTCCTGCATCAGTCTCCCTTGCAATGCTCGATCCAACAACATTACAAATCCCAATTATTGTGACTCCTTTTTCTTTGGCCATTCGGAGTGCAGCCAGGGTATCGGCAGTTTCACCACTTTGACTAATGGCGATCACCACATCTTCAGTTGTTAGAATCGGATTTCTGTACCTGAATTCGGATGCATATTCAACTTCAACGGGGATTCTGGCATACTCTTCGATCAGGTACTCACCTACCAAAGCAGCATGCCATGAAGTACCACATCCTATTAAAATTATTCGTTTGGCATTCAATATTTTAGGAAAAATATCCAACAATCCTCCCAAAACAATTTCCTGGTGATCAGATGTAATCCGCCCGCGAAAAGTGTCCTCAATTGTTTTGGGTTGTTCAAAAATCTCCTTTAGCATAAAATGTTCAAAATCACCTTTTTCCAAATCTCCAATGCTCATATCGATTTTGGTTATCTTAAATGGCACCGGGGTATTTTCAATGGTTTTTAAGGTTAGGCTATCCTTGGTTATTATTGCAACATCATGATCATTAAGGTAGATAACACTATTGGTATAATTAATTATTGGTGTTGCATCAGACGCAATGAAATATTCACCATGCCCTATTCCGATTACCAAGGGGCTGCCTTTTCTTGCACAAATCAATTGATCTTTCTCGTTTTTACAAATTACAGCAATCCCATAAGCTCCAACAATTTTTGACAGGGCAAGTCGAACGGCAATTTCTCCAGTTATTTCATCGCCCTGTTTATAAAAATACTCAATCAAATTAACAAGAACTTCAGTATCTGTATCCGATTGAAATGTAACCCCATTCTTTTTAAGGTCAGATTTTAATTCAGCATAGTTTTCAATGATTCCGTTATGGACAAGAACAAAATTTCCATTCATCGAAGTATGGGGATGAGCATTGCGATCGTTAGGTTCACCATGGGTAGCCCAACGCGTGTGTCCTATTCCGACAGATCCTAAAGTGTCGTTGGACTCCATGTGTTTTTCAAGGTCAGCAACCCTTCCTTTGCATTTATAAACCTTCAATGCCTCATTATACAATGCCATTCCTGCTGAATCGTACCCACGATATTCAAGTCGTTGAAGTCCTTGTATTATAATTGGATAAGCAGATTTATTGCCTATATATCCTACAATTCCACACATTTCAATTAATTTTTAATGGTTTCAAGAATAAGAAGTTTTTCCATCTTTGAAATTACTTCTTTTCCTAATGCTTCCTTTTTCGCCATATGGTCCCTGATTGAGCTAACTTCAGCATGAGTTTCAAATTCTCCCCTGACATTTTCGAAATCAAGCTGTTGAACAGTCCTGTCACCATCGAGGCCAAAACCTGTTTGTTTAATTAAAGAAAACTCCTTTCTTGCATCATTGTAAAGCAAGTTGTCAATATCAAGCACTGCTTTCATCCATTTTTGCGTGATTTCAATTATGTTTTGTGGCGTGAAGTCTTTCACATGTACGCCATAAAAATCTTCAATCACATCTACTGCCCAGGACCATTCATAAGTGTAGTAATTTTCGTGGATTGACCTGATTGATGCATTGATCTCCTCCAGGGAATGGATAGTACTGTTTTCGATTGAATCAAGTAGTTGGTTAATCGCATCAGATGGGCAAATCATTCCGGTTAGGTCGAGCCACTTGCAACCACTACCAATTGGAGTGTCTTTTCTTAAAACTTTGCGAATGTCTTCGATGGAATTTAGTGCTTTTCTTTGTATTCTGGTTATTAATGAGTTGCCTAAAAATTTCCAAATTGCCTTTTCATATAAATCAATTCCCCGAATAAGGGCACTGTTTTTTACAACCATGCCATGATATGAATAAAAAGGCGCAGTTTCTCCAGATGCATTCAAAAGTTCCAGTAAGATCGCCCTTCCTTTGATCATTTTCTGAATTGTATAGGGACTTAATAAATTAAAATTAATTAAATCCAAAAGATTGGGGTCTTTACGTCGGTCGCGTTTTGGCCATTTTTGCGAATCACGTATTGTCCCAATGCTCTGTAAGTTGATGCCTGGAACCAAACGGCTCTCATCTTTGTCTTCAATCAGATAGGAGAATGGGAAGTCGGTGGTGTCGGAGTGTCGGTAATGACGTCCCATTACCAATGAGAAGGCCCCAATTCTTGATGGCCATAGCAAATATGAATCACTCGTTGTTTTGGCTCCACGTTCAATAACACCTTGGTGAATTGGCCCCAATTTGTACAGATGATTGCTCTGATTTGATCCGCTGCCTGCGTTCATGAATGAAAAAAGGCCTGAAATCAATAGTGTGGATTTGTGATGCGAAACCGTATAGGGACCCGCAAAAATGGAACATGCTTCTCCGTGTAAACCCTGGCAATTTGCAAAAAAAACAGATTCAACAGCCGAATAATGCTTATCAAGGATACAACCTTGTCCAATAAAGCAATTCGATATCAATGTTGAATCGGTGATTCGTGTGCCTGAACAAACAATGAAATCTTCGAGTATTACACCTTGTCCTATCACTACAGGGTCGGAGGCAGAACTGTTGATGCTCCCATTCACAAGCTTGGAAACACCTTCAAGTGAGGCATATGGGCCAATTTTTACGTTTCGCATGATACCACAGTTGATGATATGTACGCCATTGCTTACGTCACCAACTGTATCGGAAATATAATCAACGTAATTGGCCACGAGTTTTTCAATTATTTCTATTGATTTAGGGCGGTGCCTGTAAAGTGCCAATATATAGGCAACATGCGAAGAAAGATGATCATATATTGGAATTTCACGTCCGCCAACTTCATTGATGACCTTGATCCGGATGCCATTACCGAATGAACTTTTGTTTTCGACTGCAAGTTGGTTAAGGTTGTGGATTACAACATTTTCACCGATTCTATAATTGGCTATGTAACTTTTAACGCCGCTGATCAGTGAATTATTACCGATGATACAATTGTGAATATGTGCGTTGGTGATTCCGGTTTTCATCTTTACACCTCCAAACAGCGTAATTTCTTCATCATATCTTCCTAACCGGTTATACCCTGAAAATTTGGTGCTTCGAATATTATCGGGCATGAAATCTTCCACTACATCAATCAGGTTCCAATCCTCACAATAACAGCTTTGAATGATCAATTGTCCTATTTCTTCGTTTCTCAGTTTGCGATATTTAAGCTTTTCCATGGTCATTATTTTCGTTTTTCTACGCAAAGAAAGCTTAAAAGGATTCAATTTAAGGTCATTTAAAATCAAAA
>CAIYPA010000247.1 GCA_903927965.1 uncultured Bacteroidia bacterium
ATACGAATAGCCATTGGCCAATAGCAAATCCCTTTCTATGTTCTGGTTCATCAGCAACTCTGCCCCATTTTTGTATTCGAGAAGATTTTGGATTTTCTTATAATAAACCTCAACCGATGTTTCAAAAACCCCTTTTTCCTGAGTCTTGAAAAAACCCAAAGCAAACTGGTCGTTGATAAGCGGTGGCAGATAAGGATCGGCGGATTTCCAGTAATCGGCAGGAGAGATCACCGCGGTGTTCGAAATCTGGTTGATGAACTGATGGATTTTCTGATAACTCAACCGCAATGAACTCCCATGTTGCATATTGATTTTCATTGCAATACGTGGTTCAAACCCCTGATAGGATTTGATCACTGCTCCTGACTTGTAGCTAATTGAATCAATGATAGAAATGCTGCTCTTTGTAAGCCCGGTTAGATAATCGTAAACGATACCCGGCCCGAAATCGTAAAACCGCGAATATCGCAAACCCAAATTAAATGCGAGGTTATCGTTTGGTTCAAAATCATCATCTACAAACAATGCCATCTCTGCCGATTGTTCCTTTCGCATCGATTTTGGCAGAATATTGCTGATTTCCTGACCTGGTACGATCTTACCTGGATCGATCAGATAACCAATGGCCTGAAAACCTGTATTGATCCGTTGCCGGTCTTTGGGGAAAAAGGATAAGGCATATTTCAAACTTCCGTATTCAATACTTGATTTGAGGGTGTAGTCATCCTCCGAGCGGACCGGATCCTTCTGATCGGTACTTGTGGCATATTTACTATAAGCAAGGCTCAAATTGGAAATGATTTTTTTCGACAGGTTCAGTTTCCAGTCCATCGACCCAAGTGTATTTGAATAGGCATACAATGAACTTGAATTGAGGTTGAAAACATCGGAACTCGTATAACCCATTAATTTTAAATGATTTTTAGGGTTAAATTCAATATTTGCCGTACCGTTCAAATCATAGAAATGGGCCACACTGTTCATAAATGTTGGGTTTTTGGTTTGCTGAAGCAACCAGTCAGAATAGGTGCTGCGTCCACTGATCAGGAAACTGCTGTTTTTCTTTGCGACAAATGGCCCTTCAACTGTCAAACGACTATTGATCAACCCGATTCCTCCATTAATACCAAGATGTTTGGGGTTCCCTTCTTTTGTCTCCACATCCATTACCGATGAGATCCGTTCTCCATAGGCTGCCGGAATGCCCCCTTTAAAAAGAGTCACATCTTTGACTGCATCGGGATTGATCATGGAGAAGAACCCGAACAAATGGGTCGTGTTAAAAACCGGTGCCCCATCTAATAAAACCAGGTTCTGGTCAGTGTTCCCGCCGCGCACATTAAATCCTGATGCCATCTCCCCAACACTTTGAACACCCGGCATCATCACCATGCTTTTGATCAGGTCCGCCTCTCCCATCAAAACGGGAAGCTCCTTTAAGGTAACTGCTGTCATCTTGATCATGCTCATCTGGGCTTTTGTGGCTTTGGCATCTTCACCAACCACAGTCACTTCGGCAATGTTGTGGCTTTCTTCAAATACTTCAAAATCGGCAATTCCATTCTGGATCAGCCTGATCCGCTGGTTTTGGTTTTCATAACCGATAAATGAGATCCGAAGGTGGAAATCCCCTGTGGGCATCTCCATGGTATATCTTCCTTTGGCATCAGTGGTCGTCCCAACACCCGTTTCAACATTGAACACAACTGCCCCTGTCAGAGGTTCACCGCTTTTACCATCAAGGACCCTACCCTGGAGTTTTGCCTTTTGGTATCTCCCCTCATTCAATGGATCACCAATCACAAGCACTTGTGATTCATTGCCTCCCGATCCGGCTTTGCCATCGGCTCCTCGCGGATATATAACGATTGAATTGTTCTGAAAAAACCTGAATGTCAGCTCACTGCTGCTGAATACCTGATTCATGGCCTGAACCAAAGGCAAATTGTTAAAAGTTTGGGTGACCACCTTGGATTTCACCCACTCTACCTTATAATAAACCTTGATCCCATAGTTCTTTTGGAGGGAAGTAAAAAAATCCTGTAGGGGAACATTTGAAAAATTTCCTGAGATCTTCGTTTCCTGAATCTCCTGCGACCAGCCAGGATGAGCCGACAAGAAAGTTACAAAAACTAAAACTAGTGCTTTATATAAAACCCGAATTTTAAGATGCTTCACAATATTGGTTTTTCTGATTGAAAATTTGGCAAACATAAGTTTAGATCAATATAATCTTCCATAGTTTAACCGGAACGCTGTATTTAAATGTTAAATCCAATTCTCTGTTAATTTTTGACCGAAATTAGTAAAAATAAGTTAATTATAGTGAAACGGAATAAATCTTCACGACACCTTCATAATTGGAGATATACATTTGACCATTAAAACAATTTAAAATTATCAGATATGAGAAAGTTAGTCCTATTATTAAGTTTTGTGTTTGTATTGGGTTTGGTTTCAGTAAACGCCCAGGATCCTAAGAAACCCGCCACCAAGACTCCTGCAAAAACAGAGCAGACAACCAAGAAGAAAGCCGGAAAAGCGAAAAAAGGGAAAACAGCAAAGAAAAAGAAAGCAGCTACGACTACTGCAACAACTCCCAAGGCAGCGAAATAAGCAATTGCATTTAAATTAAAAGAACCGTAGTTCGTGGCTGCGGTTCTTTTTTCTTTTATAAATTTGGTTAAGCCTTCCCTGACTACTCCAAGTGATTGTTCTTCTGTGAATTAATGGTTATGATTGATCTGTCCCAAAATCATATCATAGTTTGTCCCATGGTACTCAAATTCCCCTAAAATCCTGAAATTGTTCCTTTTATAATAATTGACTGCCTTTTCATTGCTGCATTGAACTCCTCCCCAGAGGATAATCCTTTGAATACCTTTGGATTTCAGGTCTTCCAATATAATATGAAACATGCAATTCCCGATTCCGCAGCTTTGCCATTCATCGGCAACCGAGGGTGCAATTGTGGCATCGGTTTCAGTGTCAAGGATCAATCCATACGATTCCAACCTGTCGCGGTCGTGCTCTAAAAAACCAATCCGAACAATGGCATATGCCACAATTTCATCCTTTAGGTTGTCGATGGCGACATAACCCAAACTTCGATGATCACTGTAAATATCCGCAATCGATTGTTTGTCAAAACGATGTGGACCAAACCTGCTTTTGGTTTCTTCGCTTAACCAGCTGAAATAACCAACCAGTTGATCATTATCAGACGGCTGGAATTTTCGGATTGTAATTTGGCTGGTGTCTTTTGTTTGTAGGATCATTTCGTATTCTGAATATTAAAACCAAACTTCAAAGATTAACTGTAATCGATTTGTAATTGCAAAAAGAATCTATTTATCCAGGAAAACTGGGCAATAAATTTGAACCCAACCAGTGCCAGTTGCAAGCCGCCAACCGCTTTTTTTAAATGGAATACAGTTGTAGCACGATCAAGCCGACCGCCAGTTGTCAGAAGCGAGTTGCCAAATTACAAATCCTGATTTTTTCTAATATTATGCCAGTACGGTTTCTAATCAATAGTTTATGTTGTTTTATCCCATTTCGCAAAACAAGACTTCCAAAAAGTTGGTTGGTCCATTATTCAACTGTTTTAATTTCTATTCCTTTTCATCGGTTTTGACTTGTCCTTTTGTCAAGTACCAATAAACCAGATAAAGAATCCCCGGAGGAGCGATACCACCAATGATATATGGATTTGACGACAAATCAAATCTGACAATAAATAATCCAGTCAGGCCCGCGATTATTAACAGGCCTCCTAATCCTTCCCACTTCAGAGCAATGCCCAGTCCAATAATTGCAATAATACCGGTAATAGCAGAAATGGCTTCTTTTACATCCCTGATTCCGCCCCCTTTTTCAGTTCCGAAAATGTCAGCGAATAAAAAAACCAAAACAAATACCAATATGGCAGTTCCCCATATTCTGGCTATCCAACGAATAATATCAGCGCTCTTTTTTTGATTTTTCATGATAATTAATTTTTAATGATTCCATATTTTGCCTTTTAGTTTTGCCAAACGCCCGTTATCGGTTCGTTGTTTTTTCAACATTTCCCTGGTATTCCAGGATGTCACCCGGCTGACAGTCCAATGCCTTGCAAATGGCTTCCAGGGTGCTAAACCTGATTGCTTTTGCTTTTCCGGTTTTTAAAATAGAAAGATTGGACAAAGTTAATTCAACTTTTTCGGATAACTCATTAAGTGACATCTTTCTCCTTGCCATCATCACATCTAAGTTTACAATGATTGGCATGGCTTAAACAGTTAAATCGTTTTCGTTTTGGATTTCAACACCTCTTGAAAAAATAGTCGCAATGACATAGATGACGGCCGCCATTAAAATATATGCCTGACTGTCACCCCAAAACTGGTTGAGGGCGTCGATTTCAAATCCACGATTTAGTAAAGTATTGGATGTTTGTCGGGCTAAGTAACTAATAAGGCCTATAGAAAGAGTATAGTAACTTATTTTTGTAATCTGTCCCGAAACAAAGCTGTTGAATGGTTTTAACAAATCAATTTTGCTGATTAGTCTGATGACGACATAAAATAGGACTGCTTTCAAAATCGAGATGACCAGGACAAAACCATACATACCGAAAAAAGCCCATTTACTGAGATGATACATTTTACTTAAGTCCAATTTTTGATATAAGTTTTGGACAAATTCAGGTTTGAAGAGGCTGAAAATAAAATTGACGATCAAGGCTCCGGCTTCAATGCACAAACCAACGAAGATGACCCAGGCGACAATGTGCAGGGCTTTAAATACGAAGTTGTCTCTTTTTGACATAATTGATAAAAGTTAAAATATTTCGCAAATATAACATATATTTATTGATTAGCAATAAATATACATTTATATTCAAAATATTTGAAATTTTTTGGTTGAAAAGTGAAGGCTTGAGTTAGAACTACTCTTTCAACTTTGATCATATGCTCACAGTCAAGCTTTCATTAATGGTACTTGCTAATAAATTCCGTAAATGTTTGGTATTATGTAGCAGAAACATTATTTTTGAGGTACATAATTATTTTCCATTTTATACTTTTGGATATTCCCGTAGTTGGTGGGGAAATGTATCCAAAGACGAACGAATTGAAATTGATGTAGTTGCAGAATCAACAGATGGAAAAGCCTTGTTGATTGGCGAATGTAAATGGACCGAAAGCAAAAATGGTGCAAGGCGGATTTTCGAATTGGAAGTGAAGGCAAAAAAATTACTTTTTATTGCCGGAAAAGAAATCATTTTGTGCCATTTCCTGAAAAATAGCCCTGTTGACATCATTAGTCAAAAAGTGTTTTTGCCGTCCGATATTGTAATGCTGCTGAAATAAACAAAGTGAAGGCTTTTACTATTCGATACTCAGATAATTGGAGATAAAACTCAACGGATCGCGTGCAGGCGCACGTTACCCTGTGTTGCCACTGCGGCAGGGTTATGGCGCTTGCATGCTGTTAACGGTTCGGCTTTTATTTTATCCTATTTTTCAGATATAGCAATGTACTTTTTTAATTCAGTTTGTTTTTCTGCTTGTTTTATTAAAAAGTCTGCTACGTCAGCTCTATTAATTCCGCCTATATTAATTCCTTTGAATAATTTGTTTTCAATACGGTATTTCTCTGTCAATTCCTTGTCTAATAGCCTTCCTGGCCTCACAACTGTCCAATTCAGATCTGAATTAGTGATAATTTCTTCCATTTTAGTTTTGTCAGCATAAATGTCTTTTAAAAAGTATTTTAAAAACATCTTTTCTAACCAAGAAACATAATTTTTGCTTTCTCCTGCTCCAAATCCGGTAACAAAAATAAATGGAATATCTATTTTGCTCTCCCTATGTATTTCCACAATTAATTTTGCAAAATCTGAAAAGAGGGTAGTAGCTTTCATATTCTTAACAGTCCCCAATGTTATAATCAGAGCATCTGCGTTTTGGATTGAATTTAATAGGTCAGCTTTATTAGTTGCATTACCAAGTATCGTTTTTAACGATTTTTTCTCTTCTATTTTAATTTCAGATCGAGAAAGGGTCGTTATCGAATGATTTCTATTTAATCCTCTTTTTACTGTTTCTAATCCAATTCCAGCCGAGGCTCCTATAATAGTTATATTCATTTTGCTTTTTTATTGATTTCGGTTTTGACCTGACCACTAACTCTTTATTAATGCACCCGAAATTACGGTTCTAACCTTTTCATCGGGTATATTTATTATCGAATTTACGATTATATTTTTCTCCTAATCTTTCAAATGCCAACTTGGCTGAATCATTTGCAGATAGGCTTTCAGTTTTTGCATTAATTAATAAGTGATTTCTGACCTCGTCAAAACCATCTTTAAGCGGAACATATCCTTCAGGGACAGGTTCTGAAATCTGATCAGGTTCAACAAACCGAACTACATCAGGATAGCGGCGAAGTTCAATAATTAATTTCTGGCCAACCGCCGTGTCTGTTTCAATTTGAACTGTAAAAGTCATATTTTTAATGAATTATTATGAATAAGCATTACAAATATACTACCATTTTTTTATTAATAATTGGGGAGAATATATAAACGTTGTATATAGTGAAGGCTTGACTTAGAGCTGTTCTCTTAACTTGGATCAAATGCTTTAGTCAAGCCCTCAATATTCTATTCCGATGATCTTTGTAACCGAATACAAACATCATACAGTATTTCGCCACAAACTATTACCACGAACAGCCAGCCGCCAGAAGCCCGCAACTTTTTTCTACGTTCCAAATTATTTTTTTGTAAATCCTTTGTACACAAAATATTAATTCCTATTTTGTAAGCCATTTTGTTGGTTTGAAAACCTTGGAACGGCAATGTAACACAACTCGTATGTATTTGTATATTATACAATTACAGAAGTAGTATTTTGGAATATGATCAACCTTAAATAAAAGACAACTACTATGAATTTAAAATGCACTTTAGGATTTCATACCTGGGACGGCTGTACATGCACCGGATGTGGCAAAGTTCGTGATGAACAACACGATTGGTCAAAGGATTGCGAGAAATGCTCCAAATGTGGAAAAACCAGGGAAAACCAACACGAATATACAAAGGATTGTGAAGAGTGTTCCAAATGTGGTAAAACTTTACAAGTAGAAATTGGTGGT
The DNA here is from genome assembly GCA_903927965.1 of uncultured Bacteroidia bacterium. Classification (GTDB taxonomy): domain Bacteria; phylum Bacteroidota; class Bacteroidia; order Bacteroidales; family Prolixibacteraceae; genus JAAFHB01. The sequence continues at coordinate 7,153 of CAIYPA010000247.1, forward strand.
GTTTGTAAAACATGTGGCAATAGAATCATTGTATCTTGGGACAAAAAAATCTACTGCATTAGATGTCATATTAATTTTAAGCATGACTGGTCAAAAGATTGTGAAAAATGCTCCAAATGTGATAAAGCTAGGGAAAACCAACACGACTGGTCAATTGATTGTGAAATATGCTGCAAATGTGGCAAAACCAGAGAGAACCAACACAACTGGTCTGGTTGCAAATGTTTAATTTGTGCTAAGACGCGTGACGAGCATCATGATTGGAATGGTTGTACGTGCTCTAAATGTGGAAAAGAACAACACGATTTGCAATATTGTAAATGTACTAAGTGTTTTAAGACCAAACACAGATTTATAAATAACGAATGTATTAATTGTGGCGATGTTGAGCAAATTACAATATATTGCAAATATTGTACTACATCCTATACTTTAGGTAAAAATGCTATGTGTATGTCAAACAATGAATTAGAATCGATGCTGGGGATTAGCTTTGCTGGTTTTAAACAATCCTTAATCATTACTAAGATTAGCGAAGGTGCTGGTGGTTCAAAAGAGGATGCACGCACAATATTGAAACTTGCCCCATCAATAGGTTGGGAATGTGATAAATGCAAGGGGCATAATAAATGGAACAGATAAAAAATTTGAATGGTATTTAAATAGGAAGTCAACCATAAATTTGTTTTGAAGGACTAATTTATTAATTTAAAACTACATGTTGAATAACAGAAAGATGACGGAATATTGGAAATCACGCTTCCAATATTCCGGTAAAAATCTTATATTTGCTTAAACCAAAGTTTTTGATCGTGTTAGCGCCATTGGTATTCGTTTAAACAACAGTAAATTCACCTTTTCCAAAATTTTATAGTAAATTTGTACAATTAGTTAATCGTTATGATGACAGAAGAACACATAAAGGAGGCTATATCATTAAGATACATCGAATTGATTGCCGCTTTTAACGGCTACAAAACAAGTTCTTCATATCC
>CAIYPA010000248.1 GCA_903927965.1 uncultured Bacteroidia bacterium
CGTATAGTATCAGTGTCGGACCCAAACACTTTGTTCGCTGTGTACGTGGCAATCTTGCGTATGGCGTCAATCTATTCCAAAACAATGCCGATGGAACGATTTCCGATTTGGCTACAGGCTTGATGTGGCAAAAAACCGACAACGGCTCGGGTATTGATTGGGAACACGCATTGGCCTACGCTCAAACGCAGAATAACGCAAATTATCTCGGTCACAACGATTGGCGGTTACCTAATTCGAAAGAGCTTCAAAGTTTGGTCGATTACACGCGTTCGCCTTATGCAACTAACCCTGCCAATGTAGGTCCCGCAATAAATGCACTTTTTAGCTGTACCGGTATTCTAAACGGTGGTGGAAAAGCAGACTATCCATATTACTGGACAAGTGCATCAGCAATTCCAAACCCCACGGGTACGCACGCTTATGCATGGTATGTGGCTTTTGGACAGGCAGAAGATGGAAACGGAGAAAACCTTCACGGTGCCGGTGCTGTGCGTTTCGACAAGAAGACCGTTGGAACCGGCGAAGGAGAAGAACGGGTGTTAAACTATGTACGTCTGGTAAGGACAATTAAATAAATGGAAATTATGATAACTAAACTGAATCTTACGATTCTAATCGTTTCATGGCTAACTGTTATCAATTCAGTTAATGCTCAAACCAATACCGCCCCTGTTACAAGTGGCATTCCAATAGAAATGCTTTTCCCGCAAGGTAAATCCAAAGCTCTGATTTTGAGTTTTGATGATGGTCGCGTTGCCGACAGGCATTTGGTGAACCTGATGAATACGTATGGCCTTGTCGGGACTTTTCATCTCAATTCCAATAAACTTGGTTCAAAGGATTATCTCAACAGGGAAGAAATTATAGAGCTGTACAAAGGACACGAAGTATCCTGTCATACGGCAAATCACCCAAATCTGCCTTCTTTATCTAAAATTGATGTGATTTATGAAGTGCTGGAGGACAGAAAAGAACTGGAGCGATTAATGGATTATCCCGTACGGGGAATGTCGTATCCCTTTGGAAATACCAGCGATTTGGTAATTGAAGCGATAAGTGGTTTAGGTATTGAATATGCCAGAACAGTGGGCGATACATTCAATTTTAGTATTCCCGTTGATATGCTTAAATGGCAACCCACCATTCATTTGTTCGGGAAAACGAATTATATTCCCAACGACACGGCAAACGACAGAAGGGAATTAGCACAGTTTTATCAGCTTACAACTGATTTTCTGAAGGCGAATTCTTTGGCCTTGTATTATGTTTGGGGGCATAGCTGGGAATATGACGGACCCGGAAACAAATGGGCAGAAGTGGAGAAGTTCTTCAAAATGATTTCCAACAATCCGGATATATGCTACACGACACAAATAGCATTAGTGGATTATATCAATGCCTATAAAAATCTCAAATTCTCAGTTGATAAAACGATGGTTACAAATTTAAGTTCAATAAATGTGTTTGTAAAAATAAACGGTAAAGTATTTACCATTGAAGCGGGCAGTACAAAACAGTTGAATTAAATAGTTACACAGAGTCACACTGAGGATTCACAGGGTCACACAGAGTTCTTAGACAGCCTTTTCTGATTTGAGTTCTGATGGACTTCGGCGTACGACTCCTCTCCCCCTTACTTCGGCTTCGCTCATAAACACCAGGGAAGGTCAAAATGACAAACGATGAGGTGAGACATCATATTATTCTAAAAATTTAAAACCAATAGAAATGAAAAAATACATTTTTATAATTGTCCTATTCATCACCCAATTTACTTTTGCTCAAAACAACAAGCAAAATATTCGGGGCGTTATCACCGATAAGCTATCTCAGATAACACTTCCGGGAGCTACAGTTCAGATTCTGAGTAAAACCGAAAACAAAGGGGCATCAGCCGATGCTAATGGGAATTATGTACTAACAAATATTTCACCAGACAGGTATGATATCAATGTTTCTTACCTGGGTTACAAGAATGTA
>CAIYPA010000249.1 GCA_903927965.1 uncultured Bacteroidia bacterium
AACTGCAAGTATTTCATCCATTTTTCCCATTGACCCGAACACCTGGATCAGTAAAACCGCCTTTGTTCTTGGAGTAATGGCTTTTTCAATCCCTTCAGGACTAAGGCAAAGGGTTTCGTCCAATTCTGCAAATACGGGAACAGCACCCGCTACCAGAACTGCCTCAATCGGTGCGATAAACGTATAAGGTGGGACGATAACCTCGTCTCCATAGCCTATACCACAACATGCCAGCGATAGCGAATCGGCAGCGGTTCCACTTGCACAGAAATGGGTGTGTTTTGCGCCAAGGTAAGAACTGAATTCCTGTTCAAAAGTTTTTGCCTTCCAAACTCCATTGCGTTGTGAATCATGATTGTAACGAAACAGAATCCCTGTTTCAAGTACGTCTAGAACTTCTTTTCGTTCTTCATTTCCGAAAAGTTCGGTGCCTGCCATATCTATCTATTAATCTATTGTTATTCAGATATTTAAAAAACTTATTACTTTTAACTGGATTTTTCCTTTAATCCAAATGGAATTCTGTTTTTTATGGTCAGAATTTTGAGTAATCAACTTGCAAAATTATACTAATTTTAGGTATAAAACTTGAGAAAAGACATTAAATGAAAAATATAGCCATTCCCCCTACTGCAAGAAACGCCCCGACCACCTCTTTCCAATTCAGTTTTTCGTGAAAAATTAAAACTGAAGGAATTAAAATGAAAACCGGTACTGTTGCAATCAGTGTTGATGCAATTCCAACTGAAGTATGCTGAAAGGCAAGCAGACTAAGCGAAACACCCAAAAATGGACCAAAAAAAGAACCTATAACCAATGGAACCAGTGCTTTGTTGTTGCGCAATGAAAAATTGATAGAGCGCCATTCCCTTGCAAAACTGATGATTACAATAAAACCAAGAATTCCGGTAATCGCCCTGATTTGTGATGAAGCGAACGGATCGTAATTCCCCATTCCTAATTTGGAAAAAACTGCACCAACTCCCTGGCCAATTGCACCACCTAATGCCAGCAGCAACCCTTTGACCGGATAATTCAATCGTGATTTATTGGTCTCTGATTCGGGTTGTTTGAGGATAACGATGGCAATTCCAGAAAGGACCAAAACCATTCCCAAAGCGTTCAGCCATGTCAACCGTTCATGTAAAATAATCGATCCTGCAAGCGTGGCAACCGGTGGTGCTAGTGACATGATCAACATGGATAATTTTGCCGACTGAAAGGAATAAGATTTGAAAAGACAATAATCGCCTGCTACAAAACCGATTAACCCTGATATTGACAACCATTTCCAGGCTTCAGGTGAGGCATCGGACGGTGTCCATAACCCTCGCATCACTTTCGACCATACCATAAACATACCCATTGCAAATACCAAGCGGGTGATATTGACAGCCAGAGAACCTGCCCGACGAGTGGCCAATGAAAAAGACAATGCGGATGCGGTCCAGCACATTGCAGTAAGAACCCCGGATATTTCACCCAAATGACCTATTTGCATTCAATTTTGCTTAATGGCCGCAAAAGTAACGAACCCGAAGCAAAAATCGGTTTCTTTTTTGTTATCAATTGTTAAGACTTTAATCATCTCTCCTGCGGTCGGTTTGGCCGATACCCAACAAACCGTTGATAATTGACACCAACAAACTGAAAATTATAGCTGTAAATAGGTTAGATACAGAAAAACCATGGATAAAATGATTTGCGATCAATACGATAATCCCATTTATCACCAAAAGGAAAAGACCCATTGTTACAATGGTTATTGGTAAAGTCAGAATGATCAGTACAGGTTTGACGATTGTATTCAGAAGTGTCAAGACAACTGCCACAATAAAACCAACATAGGGTGTCGATACCTCAACGCCAGGAAGGATATAAGCAACCACTAATACAGATATGGTGCTGATTATTATGCGAGTCAGGAAGTTCATACTGTGTTTCTTATAAATTTAATTTTTTTCTTAAATTTAAAAAAAAATCACCATTTTTGAGCGATCAAAAATAATCTTTAAAATTATGAGACTTATCATTCAATCAGAGGCAGCCCAGGTTGCCAAATGGTCTGCTGTTTATATTGCCCGCAGAATTAACGAACATGCAATAATAAGTAATAAGCCCTTTGTTTTAGGCCTTCCGACAGGAAGCACACCGCTTGGTACCTACCGTGAATTGATCCAGTTATACAAGGATGGAAAAGTCTCTTTCAAAAATGTGATCACCTTCAACATGGACGAATATGTTGGCCTTCCCAAAGAGCACCCACAGAGCTATTACTCTTTTATGTGGGACAATTTTTTCAGTCATATTGATATACACCCTGAAAACGCAAATATTCTGAATGGAAACGCCTATGACCTCAAAGAGGAATGTGCCAATTACGAAAACCGCATCAAATCAGTTGGGGGAATAGATCTTTTTATGGGTGGAATTGGTGCCGATGGCCATATTGCATTTAATGAACCCGGCTCAAGCCTTTCTTCGAGAACTAGGGATAAAGCCCTGAATCAGGATACGATTGTTGTCAACAGTCGTTTTTTCGACAATGATGTAAACAAAGTCCCCAAATCAGCCCTGACAGTCGGAGTTGGGACAGTTATGGATGCCCGCGAAGTGCTTATTTTGGTCACCGGTCACAACAAATCAAGGGCGCTTCACAAGGCAGTTGAAGGTGGTGTGAACCACATGTGGACCATCTCTGCACTTCAGCTTCATCCCAATGGCTTGATTGTATGCGACGAAGCATCTACTATTGACCTGAAGGTTGGGAATTACCGCTATTTTATGGATATTGAAAAAAATCACCTTGATCCTGATTCTTTGTGGAACGGAGATAAAAACCTGGGTTGGTAGCCCGTTTTTAGATTAAACCATAATTGAGAAAGTTTTTTTTTATCTTGTATTTTCCGAAAAGATTAACAATATAACATCTACCTAGTATCCTTTAGAGGATATTTGGCGGATGTTTTTGTTCATAGGATATTAAATATAAAATTGTTCTATATTTGCATTATCGCAATGGTGGTTACAGTAACGCACATTGCATTACCACAAATTATAAACAAATGAAATTCTACGACAGGGAGAATGAACTTCAACTCTTGGGTTTGATAAAAGAAAGATCGGCCACAAAAGCCCAGATGACAATTGTTGTTGGCCGCCGCCGCATTGGAAAGACCAGCCTTTTAAGGAAATCCGTTGAAAATGATGCTACAGCATTATACTTTTTCGTAAATAGGAAGAGCGAAATATTGCTCTGTGAAGAATTCAAAGAGGAGATTGAACGCAAATTGGCAACCAGGATTTTTGGTTCGGTCACAAAATTCAAAGACTTGTTCCAATTCCTGATGGAATTATCTGAGACAAGGAATTTTACCCTCATTATCGATGAGTTTCAGGAATTTAATTTTGTTAACCCTTCAATTTACAGTGAAATGCAGAATATTTGGGACAGTTACAAAGAAAAAAGCAAAATAAACCTGATCCTATGTGGTTCCATCTATTCCATGATGAAGAAAATATTTGAGAATTCAAAAGAACCTTTGTTTGGCAGGGCCACTGAACGTCTGAATATAAAAGCATTTAATGTAAACACACTTAAGGAAATACTAACCGATAACTATCCAAAATTTGAGGTTGAGGATTTATTGGCATTTTATGCATTTACCGGGGGAGTCGCCAAATACGTGGAGCAATTGATTGATAAAGAAGCCTTTACTTTGTCTGCTATTTTAGATGAAATATTAAGGGAAAACTCACTATTTATTGATGAAGGGCGAAATGTCCTGATTGAAGAGTTTGGTAAAGATTATGCAACCTACTTTTCAATCCTCTCATTGATTGCTTTATCCAAAACTTCACGTCCCGAGATTGAATCAATTCTGGAAATCAGCATCGGAGGATATTTGGAAAGGCTCGAAAATGATTTCAACTTGATACAAAAGGTTCGGCCAATTTTTTCAAAATCGGGGGGGCGGAATGTAAAATATGCGATTGTTGACAATTTTCTCAATTTTTGGTTCCGTTTTATCTACAAAAACCAAAGTGCCGTTGAAATTGGAAATTTCAAATATCTCCGCACCATTATTGATCGGGATTACCCTACTTTTAGTGGCAAAATATTGGAAAGGTATTTTGCAATGAAACTATCTGCACTTCAATTGTATTCTGCAATGGGTAGCTATTGGGAAAAGGGAAATCAAAATGAGATTGACATTGTTGCTGTAAATGAACTGGAGAAAACCGTTTTATTTGCCGAGGTTAAACGAAAATCTGAGAATATCAGTATTCCTGTTCTAAAGCAAAAATCAAATAACCTTCAAAACCAGCTACCAGGTTATGTCGCCGAATTCAAAGGTTTTTCAATGGAGGATATGTAGAATATTCAATGTAATACAAGCTATTGGCGACTTGCTGCTGGCAGTTGTGACTGCAAATCCTATTCCATAAGGAAATATCTCAAAATCGATATTTTTTAAATGCCTAAATATCAATATTATAGAAAGAAATAGTGTTTTTGAAACTCAATTCAATTTTTGAAAGCAGCCAGTTGCCAGCCGCTAGTAGCCAGCTGTCTATTTCACCGAAAACTTGTAAATCGTAGTCGAAGCAAAGGTCTCCCCTGGCCGGAGAACCGTTGACGGGAAATTGGGGTGATTGGGCGAATCGGGGTAGTGCTGTGTCTCGAAGCAGAATCCCGACCGTTTGCCGTAGTTAACGCCGCTCTTCCCTATCTGGCTTCCATTCAATGAATTGCCCGTAAAAAACTGAACTGCTGGTTCAGTAGTAAATACTTCCATAAACCTCCCATTTTCAGGGTCATAGGCACTTGCAGTAAAGGAAAGCTCACCTTTCTGTTTCTTGTTCAATACCCAGGAATGGTCATATCCACCGCCATATTTGAGTTGGTCATAATCTGCATCAATGTCTTTGCCTACAAGCCGTGGTGTTTTAAAATCCATCGGGGTATTCAGGATATTGCGGATGATTCCTGTAGGGATCATTTCGTTGTTGGCAACCTCTGCAATGCTGTCGCCGTTTACAACGACCTCAATTCCTGTTACCTCACCTTTCCCTTCGCCCTTCAGGTTAAAATAGGAATGGTTGGTTATGTTAAAAACAGTGGGCTTATCGGTCGTTGCTTTGTAATTGATGACAAGCTCGTTTTTTTCAGTCAGGTTAAAGGTGACATAAAAATCGAAGGTACCTGGGAAGCCGTTCTCTCCGTCGGGACTTATGTAGTGCATTTCAACAGTTTTACCTTGAGGTGTTTCTATCTCTTTGGCATCGAACACCTTTGTGTTAAAGCCATTCGGACCAGAATGGAGGCAGTTTGGGCCGTTGTTGATAGGAAGCTGATAGGCAACGCCATCGAGGGTAAAAGTCCCTTTGGCGATCCGGTTGGCATAGCGTCCAACTGTTGCACCAAAACTTTTTGACCCCTTGACATATTCTTCTATTGTATTGAATCCCAAAATAATATCTGCCATTTTACCATTGCGGTCCGGTATCCAGGCATTCACAATCTTGCCGCCATAATTTGTAAGTGTTACTTTCACACCTTTCGAATTTTCAAGTGTGAAAAGGGTGACCTGCTTGCCATCAACAATTTTTTCAAAAAGTTTTTTTTGATCGTTATTTTTCTGGTTTGAGCAGGAAACAGATAAAAGAAACAATGAAAGGATCATTGAAAATATTAAGGCACAGTCTTTTAATGATTTCATCTTCTATAGTTTATAGTGTTTTTAGCCAGATAATAGTTTGAATAATTTAATCAAAGAAATAGTGGTCAAGAATATCTTTCTCAACCGGACTAACATTGTTTAAGGCTAAAGTCCGGTAAGCCATCCTTGCAACTTTCTCGATGACCACTGTATGGTCGAAGGCACTTGTTACATCTTTGCCCCAACAGAACGGGCCATGCCCATAGACAAGAACACCCGGAATGCGCATCGGATCAATATTTTTTGACAGGAACGTATTGACGATCACTTTCCCGGTTTCCAATTCTAGGTCTTTCTCAACCTGCTTAATTCCAAGAGGATGTGTACATGGAATTTCTCCGTTGAAAAAATTGGCATGGGTAATCCCTAGTGGGGGAATTCCCCTGCCTGCCTGTGCCCAACTTGTGGCGTATTCCGAATGGGAATGAATAATTGCTCCAATCTCCTTGAAATTGCGATACAATTCAAGATGGGTGTTAGTATCTGTCGATGGTTTGAGGGTTCCTTCCACGATGTTGCCTTCGAGATCCAGTACAACCATATCTGCAGGGATCAACTCCTCATACGAGACTGCCGTAGGTTTAATCACGACAAGTCCGCTCGTTCTGTCGATGGTGCTTACATTTCCCCAGGTATAGATGACAAGTCCTTGCTCCAAAAGTTTCAGACTGGCTTTGTAAACCTGATGTTTAAGATTTTCGAGCATGACATGTAATGGGTATTCGTTAAACAATGTGTGTGCAAAGTTAGAAAATTTGCGATGGTCTCAAAATCAAAAATCGTTTATCCAGGCATTCCTCTACTCTCTAAAAAAGGAATCCTGTCCAGAAAGTCTGAACTGACTTTTTGGACAGGATTCCTTATATTGTTGGCAGAAATTCAATACATTAAAACAAACAGCTACCAGATCTTGGCCCTTTGTCCCTCTTCGAGGTACATGGGTTGGCCAGGTTTTATATTGAATGCAGCATAAAATTCGGGTACATTTTTTAATGGTCCAAGCACACGGAATTTACCCAAAGAGTGCGGATCTTCTTTGGTCCTGCGAAGGATCTCTTTGTCACGGATGTTCTGTGCCCACACATGTGCATAAGCAAGATAGAACCTCTGGTCTGGAGTAAAGCCATCTATATTTTTTGTCTCTTTCGTAGCCAGTTTATAGGCCTGATAGGAGATGTTCAATCCACCAAGGTCAGCGATGTTTTCACCCAGGCACAATTTGCCATCAGCATGAATTGAGTCAAGAACTACAAAACCATTGAACTGATCAACCAGAACTTTGGTCCTTTCTTCGAAACGTTTTGAATCTTCTGGGGTCCACCAATCTGTCAGATTTCCGACCTTGTCAAACTTGCGCCCTTCGTCATCGAAACCGTGCGACATTTCATGACCAATTACCACGCCAATTGCACCATAATTGACCGCATCGTCACCCTTTAGGAAAAAGAACGGTGGTTGCAGGATCGCCGCCGGAAAGACAATTTCGTTCATATCGGGTGAATAATAAGCATTTACAGTTTGTGGCGACATAAACCACTGCGTCTTATCAACCGGTTTGTTGATTTTGGAATAGTTGAAAGAAGTTTCAAATTGGTTTGAGCGGATCACATTTGCCAGATAGGAATCGTCCGAAATTTCAAGTTTTGAATAGTCGCGCCATTTATCGGGATATCCGATTTTCACATTGATAGCATTCAGTTTTTCAAGAGCCTTAACTTTAGTATCAGCACCCATCCATTCCAGGTTTTTAATCCTATCACCCAATGAGATACGCAAGTTATCAACCAGTTTGACCATTCTTTCTTTTGCTTCGGTGGGGAAGTATTTTGCAACATACAATTGACCAATTGCCTCACTTAATGCTTCACTTGTAGTTTCAAGTACCCGTTTCCAGCGTGGGCGCATCTGTTGAGTCCCCGACATTGCCCTTCCGTAAAAATCAAAACGGGTATTTACAAATGAATCTGAAAGATAAGCGGCCGAATTGTTGACAAGGTTCCAGGTAAGATAGGTCTTCCAGTCTTCAATAGGGACATCTTTAAGCATAGCACTCACCTCGCGCAAAAATTCTGGCTGGTTCAGGTTGATCTCGCCCGGATCGCCAACTCCCTGGGAAACAAAGTACCTGTTCCAGTTAAAAGCTGGCGATAGCTCAATCAGACCTTTGGTTGTGGTCTTGTTGTAAGTTTTGTGCGGGTCACGACGTTCAAGACGTGTCATGGACGCTTTGGCAAGTCGTGTCTCCATCTTCATGATGGTTTCAGCATCTTTCATCGACAAAGCCTCTTCGGTACCCATTAGCTTAAACATTTTCCCGATGTAAAGGATGTATTTCTCCCTTAAGTCTTTGGAGCGTGCATCGTCGTTGACGTAATAATCACGGTCTGCCATTCCGATTCCCGACTGGGTAAGTTGGGCAATCACCATAGAACTGTTTTTGGCATCAGTAGAGCCATAGAACCCAAATAATGGTGAAAATCCATAACTATGAAATTTAGCTATGGCAATTTCAACATCTTCCATGGAGGCTATCTTATCAATATCTGCCAGGTAAGGTTTTAAAGGGGCAATACCCTGCTGCTCAAGTTTTGCGGAATCCATTCCAAGATTAAAAAGTGTAGCAGTCTTATCGGCAACTGTACCCTTTTCATTTTTTGTGCTGGCAGTTTCTTTAACGAGTTCATTCAACTGCTTTTCGGCTACTTCAGCCAATTGGTCAAATGAACCAAATCTGGCACGGTCACCAGGTAGCGGATTGAGTTTTTTCCAACCATTGTTGGCAAAGGCATCAAAATCATGTCCAGGATCGACGGTTTTATCGAGGTTTGCCAAATTGATGGCAGGTTCCTCCGGTTTTTGTTCCTTGTTGTTACAGGCAATGAAGCTTCCGATGGTCATAGCGGCAAAAAGAAGTGAAATTAACAATGATTTATTGCTCATAATTTTTAAGTATTTACGAAGCCCAAAAATATCCTTTTTTTGATTCCTTAGATCTCCTTAAAGGTGACATTTGTCAGTTTTTTAAATGGATAAAAATGAAAATATCAATGAATAACTGGAAAATAGCCTTGCAACTTTTTAAACTTCGCTAATTTGTTATTGTCTAATGGGTTTAACCAAAACAGCAATAAAATGAAACCAATTCAATTGATCCTATTTACGGTTGTATTCGCAAGTTTGTTTCTTTCCTGTTCGAAAACTATTTATGAAAATGTCTGGCAGGGCAAAAGTGTTAAAGTTGATGGAAATCCCGAAGAGTGGCAAGTACCACTACGCTATTTCAACGAATCGGGTAAATTGCATTACACGGTCACAAATGACGCTGAGAATCTTTATGTGTGTGTCATTGCTGATGATATGCAAAAGCAGATGAGGTTCTTCCGTGCAGGATTTGAGGTTTGGATCGATACGTTGGGGAAAAGCAAAAAGCATACAGGGATCCTATTTCCGGTACCGTCAAAACAGCCTAAAGGAGTCTTTCCCAAGGATTCTGTTTCACTTAAAGAACTGATTCAGGTGCGAAAACCTGACAACCTACCTTTAAAAAGCAGGTTCGGTTCAAGTCTAAAGGAGATGAAATTAGTAGGATTCAAAGCTCCCATAAATGGGTTGACACCATTGAACAATAATTCAGGGATTTCTGCCGGAATCGACTGGGACAAACTTGGGGTAATGACTTATGAAGCGGTGATCCCATTCAAAACCTTTTACAAAGCTACCCTTTCACCGGCTGACAATGCAAAGGTTTTTTCGGTCACTTTTGTTATACCAGCAATTGCCGGAATGTCCTCACCTGGTGGAAGTAGCGTAACGCCTGGTTCTGAAATGGGAGCTGGTGGCGGTCGTGGTGCCGGAGGAAATGGCCGTTCGGGTGGTGGCCGAACCAGCGGCGGCTTTAGTAAATACGGTGGTTTTAGCAGCGATGCTTCGGGATCAAATGGATCGTCAGAATCGACTTTTATCACGGTAAAATTTAAACCGGCGGTGACTCCAAAATGAGAACGCGAATTTGAAAATTTGGGGATTTGAAGATTTGAAAATGTGAGGTTCATTTCAATGAAAATGAGCTTTTAGATCAAAATGTCAACAAATTGAATGAACCGGTTAAGATCTTTAACACTTTATTTATTTATGACATCTAATTCAGGAAAGAACCCAACTTTTTCCTTAATTTTGCATCTTAATTTGAAAATAAAACAATATGACAAGAATGGAAAACGTCTTCGATAAACATTTGATTATCAATTTGAACCAAATCCCAAGAAATGCAGGTGCATTCAGGACCAACAAATCGTCGTTGTATTTCGCGATTTGTATGGTGATTTCCATTCTGGTCATCTCCTGCCAACCGGAGCTAACCTCATTCGATCAATCCTTGTTGACCGGGAAATGGAGATCCGGGACTTTATATTACAAGTACCTCGCAAATGGTTCTGGCGGTACATGGGATACAGCCGATAATGTCACTGAAGCGGAAGCTCAGGCATTTACCTGGACACTCGTAAAAGCTGAGCTGACCCATATCCATGTTTTACAAATGGGGGGGACGGTACCCAAAGTTTATACCGTGACAGAATTGACTTCCACATCGTTGAAATACCATGATGATTTCGGGGTCAACTTCGCCTTTTCTAAGGTAAGCAATTAGAAGAAATATTTCTGATGTAACATATTGTCAATAAGGTTAATAGGATTATTATGAAAAAATTTGGAAAAATTGTTCTTATTTCTGTATTCTCCTTATTGGCAATCCTGATCATTGTACTCAGTATTGTTTTGTGGTATATTTTCACCCCTGAGAAACTCACACCCATTGTCCGGAAACAGGCTGAAAAGTACATTGCCTGCCGTTCTCAGGTTGGTTCAGTTGAATTGACGTTTTTCAGCACCTTCCCCAATTTTGGGATAAAGGTCAAACAATTTGCTTTGATCAATCCCGTGGCCGGAACCCCAAATGATACCCTTGCCAAGATTGACGAGCTCATTGGTGTTGTGGATGTCGCCACATGGATGAAAAAGAAAGAATTGGTGCTTGCCGGATTGGAGCTTACAGGTGGTTATTTTACGGTTTATTCTGATAGTCTGGGACATACAAACTATGACATTGCCACCAAAGATTCAACTTCGACATCAGTTTCCTCCGGAACCTCCGAAACCAAATTGCCCACCATCGACATCCGAAATGTTGTGCTGAACAAGGTCAATGTTCACTACAAAGACCAATCGTTAAAGGTGGATATGACCGTTCGTGATCTTGCTGCCAAAATTACAGGGACAGTTACAACAGATAACATCAATGGAAATGTAAATGTTAGCACGGCATTGGTTTCTATGGAATATGAGGGAGAGAAGTACCTTCAGCAGGCATCCGTCAAGTTCGATGGCCCCGTCAGTATGATCCCTTCGCAGACGTTGGCAGGAGTTAAGGATGCAACTGGTTCGATCAACGACCTTTCATTTTCGGTCAACGGTACTGTCAGGAACGACAAACAAGGTTTTGTTACTGATATGAAGTACAAACTGTCATCCTGGCCGGTTAAAAATATTCTGGCAATGGTGCCGCCTTCCTACCAATCCTATTTGAAAGGCATTGAACTTGATGGCCTTTTTACATCCGAAGGTGCAGTTAAAGGTTTGTATAATGATTCTGTGATGCCTTTGCTGGACCTCCACCTTTTGTTGGAAAAGGGAACGATGAAATATACAGGTTTCCCCCAACCGTTACACGACATGGAAGGAGACCTGAACATTTACACCGATTTGCATAACGATGTAATTTCGTTTGTAAAGATCAACCGTTTTGAGGCCAAAACACCAAAATCAACTATTGATATGAACGGTGTTGTAAGTCATTTATTTAAAGATATTTATTGCGATTTTACCACAAATGCCTCATTAACCCTTGACGAGTTTGGGTCGATGATCCCTTCGGATATGAAAGCTGCCGTCAATGGCAAGGCTGTGGGAACGGTGAAGTCGGCTTTTTCAAT
>CAIYPA010000250.1 GCA_903927965.1 uncultured Bacteroidia bacterium
TGTTTAATTGGTAATTAACATGTAAATCATCGACATAGGATACTGGTTGTATTTCAAGATACGTTTTGTCCCAGATCCCAAGGGGAATCAAACGTGGATGCCAATCCCAGCCGTAACTGACAGCTGGTTTGACACTTTGGGATGCTTGGGTCCGGTCAACCGGTTTTGGGTGCAGTTTTGGGGCAGGAAACACCTTAACAGTTAGGGTGTTGCTCTCTTTTAGTTTATCGGTCAGGTCAAGGTTGACCGGTGTGAACATCCCTTCCTGTTCAAAGAGTTTTTCATCATTTAAAAAGATTTCAAACTGATAGTCAATTCCTTTTGAAATAAAAAACAACTTTTCGCCGACAGGGATTTCAGGCTTCTTAAAGTTCGACCTGTAGGTGTAATAATTGTTCTCCATCCAGAGATAATCCTTCCAATGTTCGGCGTAATAGAATGGGGCGTAATTCTCCGCTTTGGCAATATCGAGCTGAACAGCACCGGGAACAATGGCAGGAATCCATTTCCATGGTTTTTCATCGGCCTTTGCGGAATAACCAAGTTCCCATGCCATTTCTATCCGACCGGAAATCTCTTTGGCATTTATTCCATTAACAATCAGTAAATAGGCAATAAGAAGAATTAGCTTTTTCATTTTATTTTTGAATAAGAACTTTTATTTTTGATATTAAGCGGCTGGTAATAGGCAGCTGGCAACTGGCTTACTTGCTAACTTGCAATTCGCAACTGGCGGCTCGCTAACTGCAAGTGCTGATGAGGAAGATGGGATTTCAAATGTTTGATTCTCAAAATATTAATTTATTCATTTTGTTTTGATTATCCTACAATTTTTTTTCCATGCCTAATATCGTATGCTTTGCGGCGCACAGGAAATCCCATCTTTCAATAACCATACTGATTGCGCCGCTGGTTGATGGGACATTGTTGTTCTACAATAGTTTAACACCTATGGTGTATTGATCTGATTACCAATAAGGAATAAATTTCACCTAATAACTTTAACTGCCGGACTCATACCATTTCACGTAAATCTCACCGATTTTGTGCTCCGTGTTCCTTTTTTCATGTTCCATTTGTCCATTCTGTATCGGCGATTTCCGTTCTCCGTTCTTCTTCCTCCGGTTTCCTGACTACCCGCTCCCTGCACCAAGGTCCATGCAAAAATAAGCTGATTGATCGTCGTTTTATATGTATGCAATATGTTGTAGAACATATTCTATCGGATTACGTTTTTATTTATCTTCGTAGCGTTATCGCACACGGAAAAAATAGATGAAGAATTGCGACTGGCAACTGGATTCTGGCGACTGGCTGATCGCAATACAAAGAAGATCTGGTTTTCAAAACAGTATTGGCGTGTGGGTAAGGTGCAAGTTGTGAAAGACAAATTTCTTTCGAACGACGAACTGCCAGCCGCTAGTAGCTAATTGTCAGCCACTACTTGATATTGTATTTTCAGTGCAGATTGTGAAATCCATTTTTCATTCGTATTACGAACAGCCAATCGCCAGCCGCTAATTGCCAGCAGCTATTTGATTTAAGAAGAAAAATTCAATTGTTAACGCTCAATAAACTAACGAAGTACAATATTAATAAGAATTAAAATGTCGGACAGAAGGGAATTTATTCAGAAATCTGCGATTGGTGCTGCGGGATTAACAATAGGGGGAATGTCGTTCAGTGCCAAAAGTTACGGAAGGATCATTGGCGCCAACGACAGGATCAACCTTGCGTTGATGGGCTGTGGACGTCGTGTAAGTAGTTATTACAATACTTTAAAGGATCAAACCAACAACATTGAGCTGGTTTATATCTGCGATGTGATGAAACGCCAGCGTGAAAAAGTGGGGAAGGACCTGGCAGGCAAAGTAAACGGTAAAGCTACTTTGGTCAACGATATCAGGGAAGTATTTGCAGATAAGCAGGTTGATGTTGTCTTTAATGCAACTCCAGACCATTGGCACGCCCCGGGAACCTGGATGGCCATGGAAGCCGGAAAAAACGTTTACATCGAAAAACCTTGCAGCCACAATCCCAGGGAAGGTGAATTATTGGTTGCATTTCAAAAGAAATATGGGAAAGTTATCCAGATGGGCAACCAACAACGGTCGGCCCCTGAATCTCAGGACATTATTTCACAAATCCACAAAGGGGTCATCGGTAAGGCGTATAAAGCAGTCGCTTTTTATTCAAATTCCCGTGGTGCATCCCCTGTTCCAAAAAAAGCATCGGTTCCTGAAGGATTGGACTGGAATCTTTTTCAGGGACCTGCACCGCGTACAGAATACATGCACGACATCTGGGATTACAACTGGCATTGGTACGGTTGGATTTGGGGAACAGCCGAAACCGGAAACAATGCAACCCATGAA
>CAIYPA010000251.1 GCA_903927965.1 uncultured Bacteroidia bacterium
GGCAGCCATTCAAAAGGTTCAGCGCATTATGATGGTTCATGCATTGACGTAAATTTCGTGAATGGAATACATGTAGATATTAAACGAATGGAAAGCTCAGAAATCATTGCATTTCGAAATGCCGCTTATGCTGCAGGAGCAAAGGTCGTTTATAACCCTGTAAATGATCCAATCAACCATTTTAATCATTTTCATATTCAATGGTAATCAAAAAATTATAAACAATGACATCAATATTAAAGACCTTGTACCCAGTATATATACTAAATTTCTTTCTGTGTTTTTATTCATTGTCGCAAACAAATGCGCAGCAATTTTTGTACGATATTGAAGAAAACCCGACAATAAAGGGAGTATTATATGAGGGAAAGAAGGGGACTCAAGAAAGGAAACCAACATCAAGTGAAATTTATTCGGAAATTGAAAATATACGTGATCTTGGTCTAAAACAATTGTCAGAAGCCTTTACTAAAACGAATAAATTCAATGAGAAATTAGGGTTTAATAATATAGAAATTACTATTTATTATCAACCAAAGTGCATTCTATCAATTGCTTATAAAGTATATAATGTAAATGGTAAAAGAGTATCATATAAAATATTTGACTTTGATAAAAGCAACAGTTGTAGATTGTTTTCAATATTTGAAAATCAGGAATTAGGTGAATTTACTTTCGCTTTCTGGAATGGTTTTTTGTTGTCAACCGATTCAAAGTATAATTCCAAAGTTATAGAGGGTGAAGATAAACAAAGAATCATCCAATCGACAAAACTATCACTCGATTCACTGATGCATCGTTTCCCGGAATTCAAATATTCCCTAAACTGGAAATAGTACCTTTCTTAGGAATCCGTTTGAAGTGCAGGACTACCTGTCAGAGGGTGGAACGCAGAACGAGACAAATTATGAAAGACAATCATCGGCAAAATAATTATTCTTGCTTACGATGATTTTCGGGGAAGAAATGCCAAACTACAGGCATTGTTCACATGAAATTATTTTGGATTACTTTAATACTTTTATGGTGGCCTTTCATCTCAGTCTGAAAGGGTTTTGCATCTTTTCCGATCCTTCAACCACTGACGGATGTGGTTGCCACCTCCTAATCCACGGTGCCTCAGTCCAAGTATCTTTTGTGCTTTGACGGAGCTTTGTTTCCGGATTGCTTACCCTGGGTTATTAATATGCAGCACGTTCAGGTGGAGATGGTAGATCGATTTTGAATACGACTCTGGAACCTAGCCTAAAATCGCAATCCCATGATTGGGGGCGATCTGGTCCCTCGATTTCCAATCGATGTGAACCAATGCGATTGGAAATCGCATGACCCACAGGCTCTTTTCAAAATATTTGTACATTGTAATGGCAACCGCTAAGCCCGAAAATACCTTCAACCGTTTCGATACCTGCTCTGGTCTAATCTAATCCAATGGCAACAACTTGGGAAAAGAAACAAAATTTTGGATTGCGCCACAAAGTTTCAAAAGTTGCATGAAGATACCAAACAACCTTTCAGCACCTTCTCATTCAGGACATGTCATTGCGTGGAGTGCGGCACAAACAGAATTTGAAAGATAATTATCTGCACGACTAAGCAATCTCAAACTAAGAAGCACCTTGCCAAAAACATTGTTCAGGATGGTGTAACAATCATGGGATTGCTTCCTGAATCGTAATCATCCTGTAAGCCTCACCAAAATTTTACTGAATATTATGAGGGTTTATAATTTCTAAACCTTTTGTGTCTTTAAAATCCTTGGTATTATTGGTAATCAGGATTAAGTTATGATGTAAGGCTGTGGCAGCTATCACAGCATCGGGGAGTTTCATTTTATACGACCTGCGTACTTCAATCGTTTTATCAACAATATCGTCATCAATTGGAAAGATATTTGAACAATTGACAAAATCAATTAAGTCCTGTTCTACTGTTAAAAAACCGAGCAGTTCAATTTTATTGATAACCGATAGGTTAATTTCATTATCAATAATCCGGGCTAAAAAACCATTGGCGTTATTTGGCAATTTGTTGCCAATGTAATCCAGCACCGTATTGGTGTCTAATAAGTATCTCTTTCCCATTCGCTACGCATTTGAATAAGTTCTTTTTGAAGTTCTTCTGTCCTTTCTTTCGACAGACATCCTGCGAACCGTTCCGAAAGCTTTTTTTCTCCAGGGTCAGTTTTATTTTCAATAACCCTGAGTATGTCCATACTTTCCAGATTATGCAGGAATGACATCGCAATATCATTTTTTATCTCAATAGTTACCGTTTTCATAAAATCATTAATAAGAATGGATAAAAGTACAAATTTCAATTGAAATGAGATCAAAATAAAAGTCATTCACTTACAAACACAGAAAAAGTCATTTCGCGGAGTGCGGCACAATCTTATTTAGAAACAAAATCTACTGCACTCCAAAGCAATCCCAAACGAAGAAGCACTGTGCCAAAAACAATGTTCTGGATTGCGCCACAGACTTTTATGAGAGTAGTCATCCCCGTCCGAAGGTACATTTGCGCTTTTCTGGACATTCGATCTCGGACGGTTTTCGTGTAGCCATTTTACCCTGGGTGGCGCGGTCCAGATAGTTTTGTGCATTGACAGGGATTTGCTTCGGGACCGCTTACCCAGGGTTATTCAGATTTGTCCACTCCGGGGAATTGACCGTGGAACGATTTTGAAACGCTTCCAAAATTTAAAACCAATTAAACTTATTACATTGATTACCTGGCAATAAGTTTAATTTGTAAGGAAGTCACGAAGTGGATTAATCTGAATAACCCCCAGTGTAGTTTACGGAACTGGCCCTTCGGCTTCGCTCAGGGACCGGACACTGAGCGAAGTCGAAGTGGCAGCCCCGAAGTGGGTTGAACTTTTCAAGACATAGCACCGTGCTAAAAATAATGTTTTGAAATTGCTTCAAACATGGGATTGCTTCACCAAACACATAATACCTGATAACCATTTAAATTACAGACATTTGGTTCGCAATGACAGCTTCGGGAGGAAGATCGTCCTATTAAAAACGGTGTTATCAACTTTGTCTTGCACGATCACCAACCCGGCACGGTCAATAGGCTGAATCGAAGATCAGTTAAGCTAAAGCCCAGCATACCCTAACCCAATGGCAATGCCATGAAAAATGTTCAAAATTGAGTTAAAAAGATTGTAAATAAGGTAAATAATGTCAGCGTTATATGCTGATCCACAGCTATTAAGGTTAAAATGGGAAAAAATAAGGTTTAAGGCACGGTTTGAGACAAAACCGTGCCTTAAACTGAATGAAAGGAGCCCTGGATACCAATCTCACACAAAGACGCTATTATAGCATGGCGGTTTCCCCCAAAGGATCGGTATAGGTTCCATGGCAAAAACAAATGTTTGTAAGTACATGAATATCTGGTTATAACACGAATTATAACCTTATTTTTCCTTCATTCTTAACCTAAATAGACCAGGTCAACCATCGAAAGAAACCTTACTTACCGGTTGAGTGCAGCAGCAGTAAGGGATTGCGGGCTACTTTCCTGTCAGTCGACACCGAAGTTTTAGCGTTACAGAATACTTGAAATATCACCAAAAAATTTATTGCTGGAACACTTTTTTATGAGCTGGACTACTCTTTACCGAAATAATCATCCATTAATTCGGTATTTTTAGTACTTTACCCCATCTATTTGTAACAAATTTGCCAACATTTTTCTGACGTTTGTAAAGCAATATCCGTTTGCGATTTTGCAAACCAGAACCTAATGTATTTAATTGTGTATGATTTTTAACACGCCTGAAATATTATTGTATATTTCAGGCGTGTAAGTGTTTATATTTATTTCAACATTCTTTATGAAGGAGTTAATGGTTCATCTAATTCAATATTGGTCTTTTCACGGGTTGATAATAGAAATTGGCCAAGTGCTTCTTTCTGTTTATTTGTGAGTAATGTATTTACATGAATCCAAGCGGCTATATAAATTACTGGAATTAGGGCAAATGCCAAAGGCTCATATTTACTACCAATAATAAACAAAGTCATCATAGAATAAAAAACCACTTGACCATTAAATTTCTGACCTAAAACCTCGTAATTTTCTTTCATCAGCCAACCAAATATAAAGAAACCGATTAATGATTGAATATTTAATCTTTTTCTTGATATACCAACTGACTTATCGATAAAAGCATTAATTTCCTCTGAAGTATTATCACTTTGTTCGGATGACATACCCTGAATACCTTGCGCATTTTTATTAGAGTTCATAATATTATTTATTTTGGAAGTTTAGTATTGATAGGTTTTTTTTGTTGATTGGGCGCTGAGTTTACTTTTGGAGGAATCTTGTAAACCAATTCTGATCCTTTAACAATAAAGTTTCCATCTTTAACTCTTGTTATTTTTGCATTAATAAATTCTAAATTTCCCAGACCAAAATTTCCTGTAGCCCAAGTTCTTCCATTTTCATCAACGTATTGACTTATACCTTGATCATCAATCATGTATAAATTATTTTCTTTATTCCAATGATACTTTTTAACCATATTATTCTCTGATATAATTGTGTCTTTGGAGAATACAATCTTCTTATACTGTAATAATTTATTCTTAACCTTTATCTCATATTTACTTTCTGGAAATTCAACAATAAATTGAGAATATATGTAAAATCTATCGGATTTAATGGTCTGTTCGTACGATAGTATTTCAATTTTAGCAAGTGCATCTTGGGCATGGTCTCCTTTGGGGTTATTTTTAACATACTTTTTGAATCCGTCAATTTTATCCTCTATTAAAGCAATTTTCCATTCATCAATAGGAAGCTCATAAGATTTGCCAAACATATTAATTGTGCCGGTTCCAGATATGTATTCTAATCCGATTCCTGTATGATATATAAAATCAAGTCCTTGGCTTGATATAGTAATATCTTTTTCATCATTACTAATACATGGTTTAATTAAATATTTTCCTGTACTAATACTCAAGGATGAGTTATTGTACCCTTTTACCATATCGCAAATATTACCAGTAAGTACTGAAATTGATGTATCAGATTTGAATAATGCAATAGACATTGAACCTTTACCATCAGGTAACCTCTGAATGACTATGTTCTGAGCCATACCCTGACAATCTGTTTTCCACAATTTTTCAGGGATAATGAATTTTTGCGTTTTTGACACCTCTTCTTTTTGAGAGACTATATCTTGCGCAAACAAATCACAAGAAATGAAAATCAAAAAATAAAGAATAAAGATTTTTTTCATGGTTTTATATATAAAATTTTCCTACTCATTTGGCTTTTCAGATTCGCCCCGTTTTTAATGTGATTTCTGGTCTCCACTTTATGTTTTTGGTTGTCTGGCACATATGTCAAGAAGTGTCGAGCCGATTTGTCGGTTGTTCTCTAATCTGTCTGCGGTGCCGTTTCTTAACCTTTCCCATAAATGAAATGAGTTTTCTATCCAACTAATTAAAAAACAATTGATTATATAATCACTTATTTACTTCAAACAAGAAAAACCCAACGGAATTGTGAAATCTGCCGGTAAATAATCTGTAGATAATACATATTCACATAACTTCGAGCTAATACCTTATGAATCTGATAATTTCATCTTCATTTATATCTCTGTAACCATATTTACCTTTTACTTTGCCATCTTCCAATAAAATTATCAAAGGCATCTCACCATTGGTAATTTCCAAAAATCTTTTTGGTTGGAGAAATGAATATTGAAAAACTGTTGTGTTGGTTTCATTAAAGAATTTACTTACAGAAACTTCAGAACCCGCAAATACATAATTGACAATATTTGTTGAATCTGCTTTTTGGGCGATTACTGAAACTTTCTTAGCAGCCATTTTACAAAAGCTGCAAGCAGGACTAAAAAAACATAACATTTTCTTACCTTCACCAAATTGGTAATTCTCCTTAATATATTCTTCCAACTTGAAATCATTGTATTTTACGTTTTTTGTATTTTCATTGTAAAACAATGAATCCGGGGGTGAAACTACTAATGGTGTTAACAAACTAATAATCAGGAATATTATAAATATTTGCTTTTCGTTCTTGAATTTTTTATCCTGATTTTTATTTGAGAGATAAAGAAACACGATTAAAACTACATTCTTAAGCAATGAAGATTTATGTGAAATGTTCAAATCACCAAAACAGTGACAATGATCAGGATTATTGGTGAAGATAAGAAATATGATAAAAACACAGAAAGTCAATAAGATAACAATTGAAGCAATAATAGTGCTTTTTGATCGGGATCCAACAATTAACAGTATTCCGAATAACAATTCTAAGGAAATGACAAACCTCGCCAGTAAAAAAGCCAAATCCAATTTCAATATACCAAAACTGTAAATATAGATTTCAAAAGAATCAATTGAAATTAATTTTGAGATGGCCCCTACAATAAAAACAACCCCAACAGTAATTCTCAATAATGATTTAAGTTTATTGCTCAACAACATGCATGAAGTTTTAAAGATAGTTATAAGACGAATTAAATGAGGATGTCCAAATAGCCTAATTATTACCTATTGAAACATCCTCATCAATACTACTCTTGTGTGCATGAGCCCATCATAGGTTCTAAGCTATGGCACGTTTCTGAAGAAGTGATACTAATTCCTGTAGTAGTAGTACCCATACTCGTACATTTACAAGTTCTTTTTTTGCAACTTGTTGCACTTAAAACTAACAAGATGCCTAAAATAAATAGTAACCGTTTCATATTTAGATAGATAAAGTATTTGCCTACTCTTTTATGGATTTTGGGCTTACTCCTAAAAAATTATGGTAATGTTTAAACCTGGGAGAGCTTTATAATACCAGGATTATTCTCAGAAAATATCTGAATCCACTTGTACATTTGTTTAATTGGTTAGAAATACACGGAGATCCCAACATTACTGCCTAATGTGTTTATTTTTTTTGTTGAGTCCTTGTACTTTAAAATATTGTAGGATAGGCCAAAATCGAAAGATATATTACTCTTTACAAAATATGCCAAACCAGCACCTATCTTTAGATTGGAACCTTTTGATATTGGATAGCCTGAATTTGAAAATATCCCATACCCGACTTGTGCCATAGGTTTCATTTTTCCTTCTATTGGGAAGTAATAAATAATATTGGGCATTATATCCAAATAGGTCCAATTGCTTTTTCCGCCACTTTCATATTTAGTGCTGCCAGATTCAATACTACCACTTAAACCAATAGAGAGGTTGTCAATTACAAAATAGTTAAAGGTTGGACTAAATAATAAAGTACTTGTTTTACTGTAGTTCTTGACACTTGAATTGTCAAATCCAATATTTGTGCTCCCTGAAATAACAAATTTCCCTTGTTTAATGGCAATAAATTGATCTATCTGTTCGAGGCCAGGTTTTAAATTATCAGGTACATCCGCAATATTGACAATTTTTAAAGACGGATTGCTTGATACTGTACCACTTCCTTTTGTCATCTGGGTACTTATGACCGATTGATCCAATTTATACATAGCCCCGGTG
This sequence comes from uncultured Bacteroidia bacterium, assembly GCA_903927965.1. GTDB lineage: Bacteria > Bacteroidota > Bacteroidia > Bacteroidales > Prolixibacteraceae > JAAFHB01. The sequence continues at coordinate 7,539 of CAIYPA010000251.1, forward strand.
AGTGGATCTATAATCAACATACCAAGTACACCACCCAATAGGAGATTTCCAAGGTACCATCCATTCAGGCTACAAGTTACTGGAATTACCTTGTCCTCGTATCCATCCAATCTCAAGATAACTGAATATTTCGCGGCACCAAAATACCCAGCTCCCGATTTTAGGGTCATTGTAGCTGGTGTAACCCCATTGTAAACTTCGATTCCCTTCTTATTTTTAATAATAACCTTCGCTCCGTTTGGATCGGTATTGACTGTCAATGGCCAGCTACTTGAGCTAAAAATTGATGCACAGTTTGAAAACAAAAACGCAAGGCTGATGATGATTAAAGATCTTAATATTGTTTTCATAAATGATTTTAATTGGTGAAATTTAATTTTGACAATTATTGTTTGATATTACCCAGATGGTGAATCAATTTTTAGGGAGATCTTATTAATATGAAGATCAGGTTTTCATTTAGACTGATTGTATTTTTCATATTGAATATTAACAGAAAAGACTAAAATGCAAAACGGTAGCCAAACAATATCTTCACTTTGCTCATGTTGGGCGTTCCTCTAACTTCATCAAAAGTGCTGATTATTTGATTGTAGCGTTCTTCAAAATTGCCCCACGATTGCAGATAAACTACCTCAACATCGAAACCTGTGCGCCGCTTCTCCCCAAACATTCCCAATATTCCCGCACCCAAAGTCAGTCCCTGGAATTTTTCCTGTAATTGCCTTGCTCCGGTAACTGAAATAAAAGCATTGGTCCCATAATGGGCTGATATCCTTGGCCTCCATTTCGATCCGGATGGAGTGGCATACAACCTCGCACCAAATGAGTAAGCATCACCTGCTACAATCGTGGTTCCATAGCCTCCAGATAACCCCAGATACTTAAGTAACGATAATTCTCCGTTAAATCCAATTACCCCATAAGCTACCCCAATACCGACCCCAACTGATCCGGCGGATGGGTACTTAACCGTTTCAACACCAGTTATTTCACTTTTCTCGTAAGTGGCAGGGTAGGGTCCACCATTCAGGTTACAGGAAATCTGCGTGTCGGTAATGCCTGTAATCCTGGCTTTTACTAAATTGCCATTCTTTAGACGTAAATTGTACATTTTGCCAATTTGCAATTCAGTTTTTTGGGCAACCAAAATTAAAAATGTGAACATAAGAATTAAAGTTATGGTCGTTTTCTTCATATTGCAGTTTGTTTAATAATAATTATTGATTTAATATTGTATTATATAATCCAAAATTTAGGGTAAATCAATGATGTATTGTGGATTTATTGTACCTACTTCAGCATTGATTTTAATTATTCTGTATTTCCAACCATTCATAGTATTTGTTACCTCACGTCGAATTATATTATTCCCATATACTTTTCTTCGTTCTGAATGAATATCGAGTACTGGATCGTTAAACCAATAAAATTGAGTAGATATTGAAACATCCTCTTTATAATTACCAAAACTATCTTTTACAAAAATGTCAGCTGGTGATTTTATTGGATGTTCCTTTGATTCAGTTGGAAGATGTTGCCCATCTGATAATAATGGTTTACTTGGAGTACAGCAACCCAAATCACCTTCTTGACCAATAATTAAAGGTTCAAAATAAACGGGTACAGTTGGAATGGGAAATACATCAGACCTATAGGGTGGTGAACTCCATTCTTTTTTATCATAATGGACATCCTCCCCTAGGAATATTCCATTCAAGTCAGCTAAATTACCTGATTCTGAATTAACTTTATAGGTTGTTACTAACATTCCTCTATTTGGAATTGTTCCTGAGCCAACAAATTCCATCTTTTCAATCCATGTCCTAACACTGAAATTCTGACTATCTAATTCCTTGCCATTATAAGAAGCAATAATTTTTATATTTTCCTTTTCAGAACTGTTTTCAGTTCCCAAAATTTCAATTTTTGTAGTCCCATAAATGGGTAAAGTATTAGAATTACTGCTTTTAAATATCGCCGCACCTTTACCGCTTTGCGTAACGAGTTTTAATGTAATAAAATCACCATTTTTCATTTGAGGAGGATCGACAGTAACAGTGATTTCCTTTGGTTTAGACATTGGAATCCTTTTTATTCCGTTTGTTGATATTTGTTCAATACTCACAAAATATTGAAATTTACTCAAATACCCAAAACTCAAAGTAGCTATACCCGTTGCCGTACTGCCACCAGAATATTGAATACTGGCATTCAAATTAGTTTGATCAATCTTGCCTTCAGTATAGATGAAAAAAAGCAAATAAATCGTCTGACTGCTTCCGCTGATTTGTATTGTTACATTATCATTCATCGTATAGGTTCCAAAAACAGGGTCAAAATCGATCCAGTTGGCATCCAATTGACTATCATAGGTGAGAGTTGCACCGGGTGATTGGGAGTTGTCAAAAGTCTCCTTTCCTGAGTTCTTGTCATACGAAAAAACTATCCTTTTTCCATCCGGGGCATTGATCGTGATCGTATAGGAATAGTCCTTTAATGGCCGGAAACCCAAACGAAGGTCTTTTTGATAAGGGGCAATGGCATTGACATTAACCGGCACACTGACTGATTTACTGACCCCACTCGCTGATTTATAAGAGACATTTAAAGAAAATCCATCCAATGAAACATTTTCATCAGTACTTAATACCATGACATAGTTCTTATACTGGATTTCAGTTCCGGTACTTTTTAATTGTTCCGTTAACTGGCTTGTTTGTTTTTTAAGATTTGCCAGTGGCATCCGGTAATAGCCGTTAGTTTTGTCCTTTTCGGGATCACTAAACTGAAACCCAAGGTAGGAAGCCTTAGAGTTTGAGGCTGCGAAATAGATTTCCTGGGCATTATCGGGCAGGGTAATGCTAACCAGCATATCCTTTCCTTTAATAACCCATGACTGCAACGAGACATAGGGTGCGTCAAAAATTGAATCATTTGGAAGTGTACCTTCAATAAATGATGCATTCTGGCTATCGCACTTTATATTGCTGATAAACGATTGTACCGAAAAATCTTTTTCTTCGATTGGTATGATCTGCTTACATCCAGTAATTAAAAATCCGATAAAAAGAGCAATAATGAAGTGTATTGAAAGGTTTGTTTTCATTTTTTTCTCCTGATTTTAAAAAGATTAAGGTAGATGCCGGCATTAATTGATACACCTGTCAGGTCAAAAATCGGGTTCTTTTGGGAATCGGTAATCGCCATAGTCCGTTTAAAACTGTCATTGACATTATCTACTATCAAGCTCCGGTATGAAACATGAAAGCTATAGCCGATCGTCTTTTGTAAACCTGATGTAAAGCCGATGGTGAATTCATATCCCAGGTTTTTCCCATACCAATTATCGTTATATCCAAAAAAATCATCTTTTACTTTTATGTTGGTAAAGGAATACAATAAACCACCACCTGTTTCAAATTTTCCGAATGTCAGTAAAATGTAAGTTTCAGGTATAAAAGATACAACATTGAGCTTTAGGCTGTTTTGTACTTTCACTTCTAAAGGAGCTATTGTATAATCCAGTTTGGCACCTATTTGGAGAAATTTCAATGGCATCATTGAAATGTAAGCCTGCCCCCCATATTCAATATTGACAGGCAGCATGGTCGGCCTTGTAATTTGGATATTTGTAGTGTTTTCAATTACATCCATCCATCTGGTTGCAAGATCATTGATTTCGTTGATTTTGGCACCACCCATTGTACCTTTAATGCCAATTCGAATAAAACTACGACAAGTATCCTTTTGAGCATAACTTGCTATGTCATTAAATATAAGACAAGTTAGAATTATGGTAATTTTAAATAGTTTCATTTTCAGGCATTTTTCAAAGCCTTAAAATGCGGTACTCAATTAAGATACCAAAATGTATCCTAATTGGTACCGCATTAAAAAAGCTGTTTGTTAGTTAATAATGATCAACTGATTTCGCATGTCCGCTGGCACATCCTTGATATCCATAATTCTCAGCGTTGGTTCAGTAAAGGTTGTGGACTTTGTAAAAACTTCGTTTATAACTTTTGTATCCAATTTGTACATCGCTCCTGTTAAAGGATCAATGATTAGCCAACCAATCAAGCCGCCGATAAAAAGGTTTCCTACAACATACCAACCATTGACACTACATTCAATTGGTATAGTCCTTTCGGGATATCCTTCAAGATTTAGTTTTACCTTGTAGGATTGCTTTGCAAAAAAACCATCACCTGATTTCAATTTGAGCGTAGCTGGTGAAACACCTTTAAAAACTTCAGTATTTGATTTATTGGTTATCACTATTTTAGCTCCGTTTGGCTGTGTGTTTACAGTTAATGGCCAGTTGCTCGTGCTCACAATGGAGGCACAATTTGAAAATAATGACGCAACGAAAATGATTACAAATGATCTTAAAATTGTTTTCATAAAAATTAATTAAAGAAATGTTAAAATAATTGTGAATAGTTGTTGTTTAATACCTTAAAAAATAATGATTTGACCAGTTATGGAAAAGGTGGCCGCAAAAGCTTTAATTTCAAATGTTTCATCGCATAAGATTTAAGATTTATTTTTCCTACTCGTTAGGCTTTTCGGTTACGCCCCGTTTTAACGTGGTGGCTGGACTCCACAAAATTTTCAGAACCTCATGCGAACCCCAATTCCTTTTGAATTAACCATTAAATTGAATTGAACAGGTTCATATCCGGTTGTTTTGGACGCTGAATTGTAATTGCTGATTGATTTTTTCAAATGTTTATTGGCAGGAATCGCAAAGGGCAATGATAACAGGGTCACAGCAACTCCAGCTATCATTATTGGGACTCCATTATACTGGGTAACACTCGTTTTACCGCTACTTACATCTCCAGCTTCTTTAAGTGCAGAAGCCAAAGATATGGCAGCACCAGCTAATGTTCCTATGCCTCCAACAATAAGGATTGGAGAAGCAATTGCCATCTTCGATTTGTATAATTTATATTCAGCCGAAGAGGCCGGACTCTCTGAAAGTAACTTATTTACCTGAGCTGGTGTCAAGACCTGACCATTTTGGTAAAACCTTTTTTTCTGAATTGTAATGGTTTTATCGCCAGATTGGGCGAAGGAACTGAACAAAAAAACAAAAATCATGATCACGGATAACAAAAGATTTTTCATAATAACAAAAGTTTGATTTTTTCCTACTCATAAGGCCTTTCAGATTCCGCTCCGTTTTTAAAGTGGTTTCTGGGCTCCACTTTATTTTTGATCAAGACCTTCAAGGTTTTTAAAACCTTGAAGGTCTCTTACTTAGTTGATATTGATCTCCAATATTGTTTCCGCAGTATTGTTCGCCGTATCCGAACAGGTCACCTTCACATTGTATTTGCCGGTGGCGACAAGTTCGGTGGCGGTGTGCAGCGGGATGACAATATCGCTCAACGTAATATCCTGTTGTTTGACACCCGCGCCAAAGATGCCAGATTTGGTATAACTGAACGGCTTCACAAGTGGGACGATCTTCAAAATCATCCCACCGACAACAACCTTGCTCACGGTTAACTCGTAGCTCTTTAGTTCCTTGTTGTCGCTAAAAGTGGTCTGGAAAGCTATCGTATTGCCCGTTACAAATGCCTGCCCTGCTGTGGGCTGCACAATCGTAATAACTGGCTTCGTGGTATCCGGAGGTTCTGCGATCACACTGCTTTTTTTCTTGCAACCAACAAAGGCAGTTAACAGTAAATATATAATAATCAAGTATTTAAATAAAACTCTCATTTTTTCGATTTTATTGAATTTACATTTAATAGGAAATACTTACGAGCATTTTATTTTGTTATGATAATATGATCAATATAACCAGTACCCCAGCTATCATACCAATCAGAATTTGGTATAAAACGCCATGTAATTTTGTGTGTTCCTGCGGAAATATCAACTAGTCCTTGTTGCCAATCACCGCCATTATTTTCGAAACCATGGACTTCTACATCATCTATGAAAATAACGAACCTTATACCACCTCCACTAAATGCATAGTAAAAACTTATCTGCCCAGCCTTGGTAAGAGTAATGTTATAATCCTCATCGTGTTGAGTATTATCCAAAGATTTTAGTGAGTATCCACCATCGAATGATAGTGTATTATTTACCTTAAATTGTCCGATCCAACCTGAAGGGATAAGCCCTGTTTCAAAACTCTGATAATAAGCGGCATCTGAGGTTTTATAGGTTTTCTGGTCTCCGTAACCTGTCCCGATCTCGTTTGTGGCATAAGCTTTTACATAATAGGTGGTATTTGGTTTTGCCCTTGTAATTGCAGCATTGAAGGATAGTGTTGCCGCAGGGCTTGTAGTCCTATAATCGGCAATTGTTGGGTTGGGCGATTCACTAAAGCAAATTCCCCTTTCCGAAATCGTCCCGTTCCCTACAGTAGTTATTGTGCCACCTGAAACGCACCCCATTGCTGAAATTTCAGTAGGGTCTTTAGTGGTAATTACCGGGATAATTTTTGCCGTAGTGATGGTTATTTCTGGACCATAACTAGTACCTGCGCAGTTGGTAGCATAAGCTCTTACATAATATGTGCCTGAGGCAAGATTGGAAATCTGGCTCGGATAGATGCCAGTCCCTGTTCCATCAGTCGTCTTAGGATCGCCAATTGAAGGGTTGTGGTTGATGCTCCAGCATACGCCACGGGCAGTTATTTCACAACCACCTGTAGCTGTTATGTTTCCGCCTGTGGTTGCTGCACTTGAGGTAATGTTTGTGGCTGCCGTGGTGGTAACCGTTGGTGTCACCACTGTTAAAACTGCCTGGACGGTCACCTGGTTGCCATAGTTGGTGGCTATGCTGTTGGTGGCATAAGCCCTTACATAATAGGTCGTTCCGGCAACCAAACCGGTCATAGTACTTGTAAAGTAACCCAATCCTGTGCCATCGGTGGTTTTGGGATCGGTAATAATGGGATTCTGGTTAGGGCTCCAACAGATGCCCCTTGCGGTTACATTGATGCCCCCACTGGCCACCACATTACCCCCGATTGTAGCAGAATTGGCCGTGACATTGCTTGGAGCGTTGGTAAACACGAGTGGCATAAACTGTGTGTTGTTGATTGTTACCCCTTTGGAAGTCGTCCCAACATTGCCCTGAGTGTCCTTCACTTCGAGGGTAATGTTTTTGGACCCTTCGGTAAGGTAGGCGTTGGTAGCTGTTTTTGTTGTGGTCCATGCAGTAAATGTCCCACCATCTTCCCAACGCCAACGTACCTGCAAAGCGGTGATCAGGTCGGCATCGTCGATACTGGCAGTGGCGTCAACCGAAATGGTCTGAGAGGTTGGGGCAAGCAAATGGGAGGTCGTAAATACGGCTACCGGGCTTACCGTCACAAAATCGTTGATCGGTTTCCATTTTGGTTTTCCGGTCTCCAATTTCAAGACCTGGTTGTCGGTCCCCTTGGCAAGCAATAACCAGCTTGTGCCATCGTGGTAAAGGATATCGCCAGATTTGGGAGTAGCTGCGGTGGCGATCATATTCGGTTTGTTCGTCAAATCGGCATAACTACCGGAAGTAGCGACAGTCGCGAATGTAGGAAGGTTGGTCAAATTGGTGTAACTGCCTGAAAATAAAGCTGGTTTATTTGTCAGGTCTGCATAGGTACCCGAAGTGGCCACGGTCGCGTAAACTGGTTTGTTCGTTAAATCGGCATAACTACCAGAAAATAAGGCTGGTTTCGCGGTCAGGTCTGCGTAAACACCGCTGAACCCGTTCCCAGCCTTTTCGGCATATAGGGAATAAGGCACCGCAAGCAACTGGCTGAGGCCGATTTCGGAAAAGGTCCCGCTATTGTTGGCATCGAGTTCGATCTTTACAAAATAGGCATCGCTTCCCCAATTAATGGTGTTAAAAGTACCCGAAAGTACAGTTCCCCTGCCGATCTCGAAGGTGACCAATCCAAAGGTGTTGGTCTGGACCACCTGCTTTTCGGAATAGACAGAAGTTCCGGTAGTACTTGTTTTCAGGATCGAGATCCTGAACCCTACCTGCTGGTTCACGATGATCTGTCCAAGATTGGTGCGGACTACCGCCTGATATTTAAAAGCAGAAGGTGTTTGGGCTGTGCTTGTGTTCCAGAATAGGGACAAACAAAAAATAAGGGCAAATAACTTTTTCATATTCATTGGATTTTTTGGTTTAATTCTTTTTGAGCAGTTTAAATGATTTCATTAATTTTTTGTCCGGCGAAAGGACGTTCAAAATGTAAACCGTTACCGGATAGGTGTTTAAATTGATCTTTGTGATTGGGGCGGTGATTTTTTGGTTCTGCAAACACTTGCCGTACAGGTCGTAAAGCTGGTAAGTAATTATCTGGTTTTCCTGAAATGGCATTTCGAGGTTTACATAGTCGGTTGCCGGATTGGGGTAAAGGGTGATCTTGATCCGGTTTTCGGTGTTGTCAACCACAGTGGTTATGTCCCAGAAGCCTTGCTGGATTCCCTGTGTCAATTGGTTGGTCGCATTTGAAATAGTTTCGATAACCGGTTCGCCAATGGTCCAGCTCAGTTTATTGGTCGCATTTGCATCGTAACCGCCAGCCGAGGTGATTACATCGGGCTTTGTGGTTTGGCAATAGAGGGCCGTACTGCCAAAAATCATCATCATCAAAAGGAGTGTTTTTTTCATGTTCAACATTTTAGTTTGTAATGTGTTGGTGCTTTAATTCATTAACATATATGCTTATCAATCAACAAATTTGATATCGTCCAAATAAATGATACAGCCGTTAGGATTCCAGTTCCTATCGGTTACCCAACAAAATCCACCAATCATGGAGGTTAAATTATCCCCACTTGTGAAATCAATACTATATTCTCGCCAGTTATTCGTAAGGGTGATTACACCTGTTGTTCTTGGTGGGTTAACACTGTCACTATTTGCACCTGTAACACCGCCAACCTTGAACTCTGCTATTTCTCCACCATTTTCACCTTTTGCCATGAATACCAATCTTTTGGCACATGAAAAATTATATTTTTTGGGATCAGGTCTTGTTTGGCCCCAATTGCAACCCACACAAAACCAGTAGATTCCAGCCCCAATCCAACCATCAGTACTACATTGGCTATTGGTTCTTGCAGTATATTCTATCCTTGTGCAGGTTGTTCCTGAAAATGGACTAACACTACACCGTGTGTCAAGTCTGATATCATTGGTGTTGCACATAAAACCACTGGGCACAAAATATTGGTCAACCTCGATAATATATGGCGAGGGGCAAGGTGGTACTTTTACGGTAATAAAAAAGTCCGATGAATGAGTTAATCCATTTTCGCCAGTACCGGTTAGGGTATATTTATATTTGCCAGGTAAAACTTTGCCATTGACTTCTACAATTACTTTGCAATCGAAATTTGGCAATGTTGGAGCTTCGGGACTAAAAGTGAACTTAATATCTTGTTGTTGCCCTTGCGCTTCGAGATTTACAGGTTCTTTGTAATCCAAACAAAGTATGGAAGCATTTTTTATTGAAGCATAGGTTTCACCTTTCCCTCCTTGAAAAACACTTATCTCCAATGGTTTAATGAAAACTTCAAAATGGGGTTTGCAAACATCATAAATATTGTTGCCGAAAAACATGCTCAAAAACCCTATAATGAAGGTAATGGTAATTATCCAATTTTTCCTTTTTATAGTTGCAATTGTTTTTATTAGTGCCATTTGCGTTGAATTTTTATTCCTTGATTTCTGTTTGTTTTTTTCAATTAGTTTAAGATATCAATGTATTCAGACATTTAGAATATCGTAAATACTAGATTGACTGATAGATACAAAATTCAATTCAAGAGGTGAAGCCCTTGTACCCTGATGGGTACATTTTTTTAAACAGAAGAGTTTGGAGTTGTTTGTCATTGAAAGTTATTTAGAAGGTGTTTGAAATGGTTGTTCTCAGTGGGCACGGGGCGTACTTTGACGAA